>CAQPRV010000016.1 GCA_948857205.1 uncultured Clostridia bacterium | reverse complement strand
GTTGTTATTTTTACATTATCATTGGTACTCGCTTTGTTAGTTGCTATTAACCGTTATCAAACAAAAAAACGTACCAAAGCAGAGATTATAACAGGAGCTTGTGTTGGAGTACTAATTGTTATATTATTATATGGATTAGCAATTTTATATTTACATGTAACGTGTGTTACATCTATTACACAAATTCTAAATGAATTATTGTTAAAATAAAATATAAGGAGAAAGAAAAGTGAAAAATAAGGGAATCAAATTTTTAGTAATTATTTTAGTGATACTAGTAATAGCAGCAGGAGTTCTTTTGGCAATGAAAGTTATTGGAAATAAAAATAGTGATGGACAAAACGAAGGTGGTATAATCTCTTTAGGAAAGGACACTGGTAAGAAAAAAGAAGAACAAATAAAAATATATAATGGAAATGATAGATCAATTGCTGTTATGATTGATAATCATAAAGGAGCATGGCCACAAGCAGGTTTAAACCAAGCATATCTTGTTTATGAAATTATTGTTGAGGGTGGAGAAACAAGATTAATGCCAGTATTTAAAGGTGTTAGCCTAGATAAAATTGGACCAGTTAGAAGTTCAAGACATTATTTTTTAGATTATGCACTAGAAAATGAAGCAATCTATGTACATTATGGTTGGAGTCCACAAGCAGAATCAGATATAAAAACATTAAAAGTAAATAACTTAAACGGAATTACACAAAGCTCAACTGATTTTTGGAGAGTAAAAGATAAAAAAGCACCACATAATGCTGTAACAAGCACAAAAAATATATTAAAAATGGCAGAAAACAAAGGATATAAAACACAATCAAATACAAAGAGTGTGTTAAATTATCAAGCAAGTGAAGTAGAGTTAACTGAAGGAGTAGAAGCAAATCATATTGTGATTCCATATTCAAAATTACATACAGTTAGTTATACTTATGATCAAGCAAGTAAAAAATACATACGTTATGCAAGAAATGTAAAACAAACCGATTGGACAAAAAACAGGCAAAAGAAAGAATTGAAGAATTACGAAAGCAAGTAGAACATTATGCCAAAAAGTATTATGATGATGACAAGCCAGAAATCTCTGATTTTGAATATGACATGTTAATGGTAGAATTGAGAAATTTAGAAAAAGAAAATCCAGAATTTCAATCAAAAGAATCACTAACACAAAAGGTAGGCGGAAATGTAAAAGAAGGGTTCAAAAAAATAACACATGAAGTACCCTTACAAAGTTTACAAGATGTATTCAGTATAGAAGAAGTAAAGGAATACATTATAAAAACAAATGAAAAAGCAGAAGAAAACGAAATAGAAAATAAAAAATATGTTGTTGAAACAAAAATAGATGGTTTATCAGCAGCTTTAGAATATAAAAATGGAAAATTTATAAGAGGAGCAACAAGAGGAAATGGGTTAATAGGAGAGGATGTTACAGAAAACCTAAAAACAATAAAAACAATACCAAAAGAATTAAAAGAGAAAATTGATATAACAGTTAGAGGAGAAGTTTTTATATCAAAAAAAGACTTTGAAAAAATGAACCAAGAAAGAGAAGAAAATGAAGAAGAACTATTTGCTAATGCTAGAAATGCAGCAGCAGGTTCTCTTAGACAATTAGATAGTAAAATAACTAAAAAAAGACCATTAGATATTTATATTTTTAATGTTCAAAAAGTTGAAGGAATAGAATTCAATTCTCATTTCGAAGAACTAGAATACCTACAAAACATAGGATTTAATGTGAATCCTGTTAGAATAGAATGTAATACAATTGAAGAAATTGAAAAAGCGATAAAACAAATAGGTGATCAAAGAGAAGAGTTAAGTTTTGGAATAGATGGAGCAGTTATAAAAGTGGATGATTTAGATTTTAGGCAAATCTTAGGAACAACTGCTAAGACACCAAGATGGGCAATAGCATATAAATATCCACCAGAAAAAAAAGAGACAACCTTAAAAGAAATAATTTGTCAAGTAGGAAGAACAGGTGCAATAACACCAATGGCGATTTTAGAACCAGTAAAAGTAGCAGGGTCAACAATATCAAAGACAACTCTTCATAATGAAGATTTTATAAAAGAAAAAGATTTAAAAATTGGTGATAAAGTAGTTATACAAAAGGCTGGAGATGTTATACCAGAAATTGTTGAAGTACAAGTAAATAAGAGAAATGGAAAGGAAAAGGAATTTAAAATGCCTACACAGTGTCCCGTTTGTGGAGCACCAGCAGTAAGACAAGAAGGAGAAGTGGTAATAAGATGTACAGGCATAGAATGTCCAGCAAAGTTAAGTAGAAATTTAATTCATTTTGTTTCAAGAGAAGCAATGAATATAGAAGGCTTAGGGGAAAATATTATAAATCAATTATTAGAAAAACAATTAATTAGTAATATTGCAGATATTTATAATTTGTCCTTTGAAGAAATTTCTACTCTAAAACAGAATGGAAGTAAATTTGCACAAAATTTAGTTAATAGCATAAATAAAAGTAAAGAAAATGATTTATTTAAATTAATTACTGGTTTAGGGATAAGAAATGTAGGTGTAAAAGCATCTAAAATTTTAGCAAAAAAATATAAGACAATTAGTAATCTGATGCAATCAACATCAGAAGAATTGGCTTTAATTAAAGATATAGGACCAATTGTTGCAAATAATATTACAGAGTTTTTCTCGCAAGAACAGACACATGATTTGATTAAAAGGTTGGAGGAGTCTGGTGTTAATACAAAATATCTTGCAGAGGAAAGTGAAGATAATAGGTTTGAAGGAAAAGTATTTGTGTTAACAGGAAGTTTGGAAGAGTTTACTAGAACAGAAGCATCTAATATAATTGAGAATTTTGGTGGTAAGACTTCTGGAACTGTATCTAAGAAAACAGATTATGTGTTGGCTGGTGATGATGCAGGAAGTAAATTAGCAAAGGCTCAAAGTATGGGAATACAAATAATATCAGAAGAGGAATTTAAAGATATGATTAAATGAATTTTAATACTTAAGTAAACTTATAAGAAGGGAGTAAAATTTATGGAAGATTATACTTTTGAAAAAATGTGGTTAGATTTGAAAAATGGATATCAAATTTTTTATAAATTTAATGGAAATAAGTATGTTTTATTTAAAACTGCTGAAAATTGCTATACACAAAAGTTGTTGTCAAGCGATAAAAAGAATCCGCAACCTAAAATGTTAATGTTAACTTTAAAAAGAGTTAAAGAGATATTTCCAGATATGGAAGATATTGAATATAAGGTCGCAAATGACTTAAATATCAACACTTAATAATTAAAATGTGTTGACTTGTCAACTAATATGTTAGAAAGAAATTAGAAAGTGACTATAATAAGTTAAGTCCAAGAACTAGAGTAATATTAGAGGATAGATATAGAGATATAATAGATGTATTGTTTGTTAATTAGAAATAGGAGTAAAAAAAATGGGAAAAGTATTAAAAGTAAGAGAAGTTGGAGATCCAATATTAAGTACAAAATGTAAAGAAGTAGATATAAAAAA
The DNA here is from genome assembly GCA_948857205.1 of uncultured Clostridia bacterium. Taxonomy (GTDB): domain Bacteria; phylum Bacillota; class Clostridia; order TANB77; family CAG-508; genus CAG-269. Next base: position 19,373 of record CAQPRV010000016.1, on the reverse strand, counting down.
TATTAATCAAGAAATATTAGAAGAAATTGAAGATTTAAAGGAAACATTAAACTTTACAGAGGGGTTTAGAATTGCTGCACCACAAGCAGGGATAGATAGAAGAATAGTAATAATTCAAGTAAATAAAGAAAAATGTACATATAAAGATTGTGAAGAAGTACCAACTACAGTAATGATAAATCCAACATGGAAAAAACTATCTGAAGAAACAGAAAGTGAATTTGAAGGTTGTTTAAGTGTTCCTTCAATTAGAGGAAAAGTAGAGAGATACACAAATATTGAAGTTACATATTATAATGAAAAAGGCGAAAAAGTTATAAAACAAGTAAAAGGATTTACTGCAAGAGATATACAACATGAATGCGATCATTTAGATGGAATAGTATTTTTAGAAAAAGTAAAAGAGCATAACGGATTTGCAACTAAAGATATGATAAATAAATTTAATCTAAAAGAAGAAAACAAGTAAAATAGGATGGAATAAACAATGGAGAATAAAATAAAAAACTTACTTCAATTCTATTTATTAGCAATAGATCTTAAGGACAAAATTAGAAGTGGATGGAAAGTATGGAATATAGATAGACAAAGAGTAGAAAGTGTTGCAGAACATATTTATGGTACATGTATTTTAGCAATATCAATAGATTCTCAATTTCAATTAGATATTGATTTATATAAAGTGATAATAATGCTTGTATTACATGAAATAGAAGAAATTAAAATAGGAGATTTAACACCATTTGATAAAGTTACAAAAGAAGAAAAAAGGAAGATAGGAAAACAAGCAGTAGAAGAAGTATTGAGCATTTTAGATAAAAAAGTACAATACATAGAATTAATAGAAGAATTTGAAAACATGAAAACAAAAGAATCTATTGTTGCAAAAATGTGTGATAAACTGGAAGCAGATATACAATGTAAGTTATATTGTGAAGAAAAATCTATTGATATAAATAAAAAAGAAAATGCACATCTTCTTAAAGAATCCAGAGTTCAAAAGTTATTAAATAATGGAGAAAAAACAGTTGCAGATTTATTTATTGAAAATGATAGACCAATATATACAGAGAAAGTATTTGAAGAAATAGCAAATTATATAAAAGATAATGATTTATTAAAATTAAAGAAAGAATAGTAACATTTGTAAGGAGAAAAAGTTATATGAATTAAATAATTGTAGAAGTTGGCTCAACTTGCACTAAAGTTGATAAGTTTGATGGTAAGATAATAGAAAAATTACAGGGAAAAACAATACAAATGTTTTTTAGATGATTATAGAGTTTTATGCACAGATAAAGTTACTATCATTAGAAACTTTATGGAAAAGGCAGAAACAATATTACAAGAAAATAATAGAAAAGAAGAAATTGAAAAACTAAATATACAAAAACATGACTTGAAAGAAAAACTAAAGAAATTATTAGATTTAAAGTTAGATAATACAATTACGGAAGAGGCTTTTAAAGAAAAAAATTATGAAATAGAAAGAAAAATAAGGAACATTCAAAAACAAATAGAAAACAAAGCTAGTACAGTAAATAAAGAAGATAACTTAAAATCTAAAATGGAAGGAATCAAATATCTTTTAAAAAGTCATGATATCATAACTGAATTTGACAGAGAAGTATTTGATATATTAATAGACAAAGTAATTATTGGAGAAATTGATGAAAAAGGAAATAAAAATCCATATGTAATTAGTTTTATCTTGAAAAGTAGTAAAAAGACTGATAGTTATGAATTATCAGAAGAACCAGAAAAGAAATTAAATTTAATAAAACAATTAACCAAAAAGGAACAGAAGAGCAGATAGAAAGAGACATTTCTTCCAACATAGCAAATTAGTAAAATTTAAGCAAATTTTCATAGCTTTAAGATACATACCACAGATATTGAATATAAGATAGGAATATCTGAAATAGATAACTTGTAAGTGCTGATATGAGAGAGTTTGACGAAAAAAGATAAAAATAGGGAATTTTATAAAAAATAAAAAAAATATCTGTAGAAGATAAATATGCGAATTTCTAGAATTTCTTTATGATTGCCATCACTTAGAAATTCTGACAATTCGTTTTTTTATTCTAAAAAAGCTTTGAAGTAAAACTAATGGAGTTACAGATACAAATAAAACAAATTGATTATGTAAGACAAACTTTAATTTTATGACATAAGATAAAAAGTATATTGTTTTTATGCCTTTTATTGATACAGGTAAATTGCATAGATTAAATGTATATAATAGAACTTTTAATTTCGGATTTTATTGTAAAAATGGTTAACTTATGATAGAATTACAACATAATGATGAGGAGAGTAAAGGTTGAATAATTAACAATAAATGTAAATTATTTATACTGATTTGTGCCTTAAGGAAGGAATGATAGTAAAGATGGAATACGATTATTAGCCAATATAGATGGAGGAAAAATAATATGAATTATAGTTATTTAATGGGAATTAACAATATTGAAAAATTAAAACAAAATAATTTTGAAATTAAATCATTTGGAAATAATTATGGAGTTACTTTTGATGAAAATAGGATTGAATTATTTGAAAAATATATATGCGAGACACTTGAAAACGGTTTTTGGAATGAATATTTAGGAAAATATAAGGTATTTATTTTTAAATTTAATAATGGAGAAATAAAAAAATATATTTTAAATAAAAACAATGAAAAAGAAATTTTAAAATTATGTTGCGAATTTGCAGATTATGAATTTGAATCTATAGAAAAAATGTTAAGAAGTAATAGTTTTTATGCAGAAACATATTATGCAAAAAGTGCTATTGATGATACATTTATTAATTTTTAATAAGAGCGAAGAAATCAACTTATGCTAATAGCACAATAGAAAATTTTGATGGAATTGAACAAATATATAAATAAGATAATTTAATATATGAATTACATTGTTCAGGAGAAATTATTAAATAAAAAGGAGACTAACTATGAAATTAAAAATATTAGATAATAAATTAAAAATAGTGAAATTAGAACCAAATGAAATTGTATCAGAAATAGTATATAAACAAGAATTTTATTCAATTACAAAGACAGATGAAGAATTATCTATAGTAGTAAATGAAGATGTAAATATTTTAAGCAATGTAGTTGAATATAACTGGAAAGCAATAAAAATTGTGGGAACATTAGATTTTGCATTAATAGGAATATTGTCAAAAATAAGCAATATACTTGCACAAGCTAAAATTAGTATATATGCAATTTCTACATATAATACAGATTATATATTAGTAAAAGCTGATAAACTAGAGAAAGCAATTAAAGTTTTAGAGCAAAATGAATATAAATTTATATAGAGGTGTGGTATGGAAAAGAATTATATTATTATTCATGGCTCTTATGGTAATCCATATAAAAATTGGATTCCATCATTAAAATTTCAATTAAGTAAAAGAAAATTAAATTGTATAGTTCCAAGTTTTACAACTCCATATAAACAAGATTATGAGAGCTGGAGTACAATATTAATGTCTTATTTTAAAATTGGATATATTACAGAACACACAACTTTTATTACACATAGTTTAGGTGGAATTTTTATAGCAAAGTTTTTAATAGAGCATGGAATAAAAATAAAAAAATTAATTACAGTTGCAGCATTTAATAATATAAAATTTGATAAAGATAACGGTTTATATGATTCGTTTTATATAGAAGATAAAGAATTAAAGCAGATATGTGAACTATGTAATGAAGTAATATGCTTTTATTCTGATAATGATCCATATGTTCCAATAGAAAAAGCAGAAATGTTTGCAGATATTGTCAAAGGCAAGAAAATCATAATAAATAAAGCAGAACATTTTAATGAAAAATCTGGATATAAAGAATTTAGAGAGATTATGGAATATATAAACTAATATTTATAGGAGAATATAGATATGTTAAAAGATAAAAAAGTAATTATATTTGATATGGATGGAACACTAATTGACTCAATAGGAATATGGAACGAAATAGATAAGGAACTAATAAAAGCAGTGGGAAATTATGGTATTGATAATGTAGATATAGGAAAGCAAAGAGATGAAAAATTAAAAGAATATAGTAAATGTGAAGATGCTTATTTAGAGTATTGTGGTTTTCTAAAAGAAAAATATAATTCTAAAATGTCTAAAGAAGAAATAAAGAAATTAAGATATGAAATAGCAGATAATTATTTAAGAACAATAATTGATTATAAACCAAATGCTGAAAAAGTATTAAAATATCTAAAACAAAAAGGATTTATATTAGTTATTGCAAGTACAACAAATAATCATACAATAGAAAACTATAAAAAACATAATCAAAACATAATAAATAAAGCAAATATTGAGGATATATTTTCGCTAGTATATTCAAAGGGCGCAGTTAAAGAATTAAAACCAAATCCAGAAATACATTATAAGATATTAAAAGAATTAAATGTAGATAAAAAAGAATGTTTAATAATAGAAGATTCACTTATAGGAGTAGAAGCAGCAAATAATGCAGATATAGAAGTAGCAGTAATATATGATAAATATTCAAACTGTAACAGAGAAGAAATTAATAAATTATCAAAATATCAATTTAAAGATTATAATGAAATGTTAAATTATATTAAAAACGAATTGGAGGATAACTGATGAAAGAAATTGATAAAATTGCATTATTATATCTAAAAGATGGACAAATATTAAGTACATTATCAAAGGGAAAAGATACATATTACTTACCAGGTGGAAAAAGAGAACTAAATGAAACAGATGAACAGACATTAATTAGAGAATGCAAAGAAGAACTAACTATTGATATAAAAGAAGATACAATCAAATATTATGAAACATTTAAAGCACAGGCACATGGAAAAGTAGAGGGAATAATAGTTAAAATGACTTGTTATATAGCAGAATTTATAGGAGAAATAAAACCTAGTTCAGAAATTCAAGAAATAAGATGGTTAAATTATAAAGATATAGATATAATTTCACCAGTAGATAAGCTTATATTTAAGGATTTATATGAAAAAGGACTTTTAAAGTAATTAAAAAATAAAGTATCAAGGAGAAAATAGAATGTCAAAAGATTTTATACATTTTTTTGGAACAACAGGGAACAAAGATTATTTTTTAAGAAAATAAGACAAGTAGGAGGATTATACTTTAGTGTTGATGCCACTAATATAATAATAGTTTCAGCAGTAAATACATTTTATAAGTATATAAATACATATAAGGACAAAAAGACATTTCTTCTTACATAGTAAATTAACAAAATTTAAGCAAATTTTTATAACTTTAAGATACATACCATTTATATCGAGTATCGCTTAGGAATATCTGATTACAAATAAACGAAACCGTTGATGCAAGAAAATTTTATAAAATGATAAATAGAAAAATGAGTAAAATAAAGGAGTATGAAAAAATGAAAATAATAACATTATGTGGTAGTTTGAAATTTAAAAATGAAATGATAGAAATAGCAGAAAAGATGGAATTACAAGGCAATTGTATTTTATGCCCAATTTATCCAACTAATCCAGATAAAGATGCTTACACTGAAGATGAAGTATTAATGCTTGACAAAATGCATAAAGAAAAAATTAAGTTATCAGATGCTATATTAGTTGTAAATTTAAATGATTATATTGGAAATAGCACAAAAAGCGAAATAGATTATGCTAAATCTTTAAATAAAGAAATTTTATACTATACAGATCTAATAAAATAACTAATAGAGGAGATATAAATGAACATTTTAAAGCCACAAAATATCTATAATAAAGAATTAGTAAATAAAAATCTAATAAGTATTAGAGAAAACGAAGAAATAAGCTATTGTATTTTTGAAAACCAAGAATGTGATAATATCAATTTATATGAAATCGAATTTGAACATTGTAAATTTAACAACATTTGTATGCAAAAAGGGGTATTAGAAAAAATTACATTTAGAGATGTAGTATTTGAAAAATGTAATTTCTCAAATACAGAATTTACTGAAACTGCTTTTATTAGATGTGAATTTAATAATTGTAAACTTTCAGGATGCAATTTTGCAGAAAACAGATTATATAATGTTTCATTTATAGAAACAAATGCAAGTTATATTAATCTCTCAATGGCTAGTATAGAAAATATATTATTTAAGGAAACATGTTTAAAAAATAGTTATTTTCAAGAAACAAAAATAAAGAATATTTATTTTAATAATGCAGATTTAACACAATCACAGTTTTTTAAAACAAGTTTAAAAGATATAGATTTATCAAATAGTAAAATAGAAAAAATTTCAATTTCAATAGAAGATATAAAAGGTGCAATAATAGACCAATTTCAAGCTATAGATTTATTATATTTGATAGGTGTAAAAATTAAATAGAAAAAGTAACTTTTAGAGGTGTTATAGTATGAGTAAATATGAAAATTATGGAAATATTTAAAAGAAAATAATAAAGAAGAGTATAAATTATCTTATGAAGAAATTAAAAATATTTTAGGATTTGACATAGACCATTCTTTTTTAACTTATAAAAAAGAATTAAAAGAGTATGGATATGAAATTAGTAAAATATCTATAAAGGAAAAGACAGTAGATTTTAAAAAGATGGTTAAGTTGTAGGGAGTAAAATTATGGAAGGTATTATAATTAGAAATATTGAAAAAAAGATATACCAAGTGTTGCTGACATAAAAATAAATGGTTGGAGAATAGCATATAAAGGAATAATTGATGATAAAGTCTTAAATTCAATGAATAGAAATGAACGAATTGAAAAAATAAGAAGATATTATAAAGATAATGGATTTATAGTTGCAGAATTAAATAATGAAGTTGTTGGATTTTGTAATTATATTGATACTAATAAATTTACACAAGGTATATCAGATATTGATTGCGAATTATTAGCACTATATGTTAAGCCAGATTTAAAGTACAATGGTATAGGCACAAAGTTATTTCAATTTGTTATAAATGAATTTAAAAGTAAAAATAAAACAAAGATGATTTTATGGTGCTTAAAAGACAATGAGCCATCTAAAAAATTTTATACTAAAATGGGAGGAAAGATTCTCAAAGAAAGAACAATCGAAATAGGAGAAAAGAACTATTGCGAAGTTGGATTTATATATAATATTTAACGATAAAATTATAGCAGTGATAGTAATGATTAGCAATTATGTGAAACGAATAGGAGAAAAAATTGGGCATATGCAAATGTTTGTGCCATCAGCATGTTTAATTATTTATAAAGACAACAAAGTTTTATTGCAAAAAAGAGCAGATGATAAAAAATGGGATATGCATGGAGGTTTTATGGAGCTAGAGGAAACAATTATTGAAACACTTAATAGAGAAATTAAAGAAGAATTAAACATAAAACCAATAAATCCAGAATTAATGGGTATTTATACAGGATACAATAAATATCCAAATGCTGATGAAGTGTATATGTGTAGAAGTACTACAAGACAAATGTCAGTTGTATCTTTTTAGAATGGCTATATATTATGCAGAAAATACTGTTTAGGAAGAAGAAAAATTAAAATGGTGGTATTTTAAATACTTTAGTAAAAGGAAAATAATATAATGAATAAGCAAGAAATTATAAAATATTGTACTACATTGCCTAGTACATTTAAAGATTATCCATTTCCAGATGATAACATTACTGTAGCAATGAAACATTTAAAAAATAAAAAATGGTTTGCCTTGTTAATGGAAGTTAGAGGAGAACTATACTTAAATGTAAAAACGGATCCAAACTATTCAGAGTTATTACGAAATTCTTATGATTATATAATACCAGCTTATCATATGAATAAAGAACACTGGAATACAATTATTATAAGTGATAAAGTAGATAGTTCTTTAGTAGAAGAATTGATTGAACAAAGTTATGAATTAACAAAAAAATAACATTAGTAAAAGAAAAAATTAAATAGTAAAATAAAAAAAATATTAGTTAAATTATGAAAACTATAGTTTAATAATATGTTTTTTTATTTTTTACTCTTATTGTAAAAATTGTAAACTTATGATAAACTTATGAAAATATTAATTTAGGGAGAGTATTATGAATACAGTAATTTACTTGATTAGACATGCAGATACTATAAATGAAAAAGGTATAAGAAATACTGATGAAACAAGTCAAATTATTAATGAAAAAGAAATTTTATCAATTAAAGGAGAAGAAACATCAAAAAAATTAAGTAAAAATATAGAATTGAAAAATATTGATGCAATATGGAGTAGTAGTTACACAAGAGCAAAACAAACAACAAAATATATAGCAAGTGAGAACAATTTACCCATCAATCTTGATTATAGACTAAATGAAAGAAAGTTAGGAAATTTAAATGAGATAGCTACATTTATGAGTGATAAGAAGACAAGAGATCCTTCACAAGAACAATTAGTATATACAAAATTTAAAACTTCAGATGGAGAAAGTGCAGAGGATACAAATAAAAGAATGACAGAATTTTTAAATGAAATATTGGAAAAGTATAAAGAAAAAAGAGTTGCAATAGTTAGTCATGGTGGATCAATAAAATTTTTGTTATTGAATTGGTGTGAAGTAAACAAAAATATGAAATTAGAATATAAAGGAAAAGAATTAAATATCACATCGCCATGTCTATTAAAACTTACATTTGATAATAAACAATTAGTGAATTTAGAACAAAAATATATAATTGAACATAACAAAGAAAATTATGAGCATATAAAAATACAATCATATATAGGAGAAACAATTACAGCAAAAATAGATAGACAAATGGGTGCTAAGCATCCAAAATATGATTTCATATATCCAATTAACTATGGATATATACCAAATACAATAAGTGGAGATGGAGAAGAATTAGATTGTTATATATTAGGAGTTTTTGAACCGATAGAAAGTTTTACAGGGAAATGTATAGCAATAATACATAGATTAAATGATAATGATGATAAATTAGTTTTAGTGCCAAAAGATAAAAAATATACTAATGATGAGATTAGAGTTTTAACAGAGTTTCAAGAGAGATTCTTTGATAGTATAATTATTAATTAATATAAAAGATATTAGGAGGAGTAAAGTGCTTAATAATAAAGGTTTTGTCTTATTGGCAGATAATTATGACAAAACAGTTGAAATATCAGATAATGGTAATACATACCCATTTGCAGGATATAAAAATATCTTAAATGAAATATGTAATTGCATATTAGAAAATTCTTCAAAAAATATTTTAGACATTGGTTTTGGAACAGGAACATTAACTACAAAATTATATGAAAAAGGATGTAATATATACGGACAAGATTTTTCAGATAAAATGGTAGAATTAGCAAAAAATAAAATGCCAAATAGCAAACTATTTAAAGGAGATATTTCAAAAGGATTAGTAGAAGAATTAAAAAAACAAAAATATGATGCAATTATCGCAACATATTCGTTACATCATTTAACTGATAAGGATAAGGTTAATTTTATAAAAGAACTTATAAAATTACTTCGTGAAAAAGCTATAATTTATATTGGAGATGTTGCATTTGAAACAAGGAATGATTTAGAAAAATGTAAGGAAAAATATAGAGAACATTGGGATAATGAAGAAATATATTTTGTTTATGATGAATTAAAGAAAAAGTTTCCTAAAAGTGAATTTATAAAATATTCTGAATGTGCAGGAATCATTAAAATTTGGTAGGGAGTAATAATAAATGAAAAATAATAATGATGAGTGACTTTATGAAAAAATTTGAAGGATTTGGAAGAGGAGTTTTGACAACAGAATTAGACAAAGAAGAATATTACAAAAAATTTGGATTTAATATAGATGGAATTGCTATGTTTAATAAAGATTGGAAAGAGGATATAAAAGAATAAAATATGTTGGTAAATGAAATAATAGAATATTGTCAAAAAAAGAATAAAGTATATATTGATTATCCATTTGGAGACATTCCAATATGTTTTAAAGTGAATAATAAAATATTTGCAGAATTATATCCATTAGAAAATGATTATAAAATAACATTGAAATGTGAGCCAATACTTGCTGAATTATATAGAAAAAAATATGAAGGTGTAGTAATAAGAGGTTATCATTGTCCACCAGTTCAAGCAATTTACAGAAATACAGTTTATATAAATAAAACAGTTAGTGATGAGTTGATTTTTGAAATGATAGACCATTCTTACGATGAAGTAATAAAAAGCTTTTCTAAAAAGATACAAAAACAATTACTAGAAAATTAGTAAAAAGAAAGGAAATGTATATTGTATCAAATAAATTAAATATAGGAGACACAATAGGAATTATGATGTGTATGGGAGCAATTTTGTATGCAGAATTTTCAAAAATGGTTTATGTAGTAGCATTACAAGACAACAATGATAATTATTGTCCAGAAATGATTACTAATATAGATAATTTAGTAGGGTATGGAAATAGTAAGCCTTAAATTGTAAAAGAATTACATAGAAAAAAGGCAGTAGAGATTTTAAAGAAAAGAGGAGATGAATTATGTTCAAAAAAATAGTAATTGTTGAGCCGGTATTTATGGCAAAAGGTAGAGAAGAAGAATTAAAAAAGTATTGCAATGAATTAGTTGTTTATGACACTAATGTAGCAGATGAAAAAGAAACAATAGAAAGGATTGGCAATGCAGATTGTATTTTAGTATCTTATAGTACAATAATAAGTAAGGGAATAATAGAAAGTTGTAGTAATTTAAAGCATATATCATTATGTTGTTCCTTTTATGGTAAACAATTTGCAAAGGTTGATATAGATGTAGCTGAGAAAAAAGGAATTACATATTCATATTTAGCAGAATATGGCGATAATGGAACTATTGAATATGTGGTTGCTGAAACAATAAACTTAGTGCATGGATTTTATGGAAAAAGGTTAAAGGAAGAGGCTTATGACCTAACAGGTATAAAAATAGGAATATTAGGATTGGGGGATTTAGGAACAAAAATTGCAAGAGTTTTTAGAGTTCTTGATTCAAATGTTTATTATTATAGTAGAACAAGAAAAGAAAATATAGAAAATGAGTTAAATATAAAATATTTAGAATTAGAAGAGTTATTAAAAACAGTAGATATCATTTCAATAAATGTAAATAGAGATGTTTGTTTGATTGGAGGAGACAATTTAAAGAAATATGGTAATGGGAAAGCAATAATAAATACAGCAATTGGAAAATGTTATGAATTATATAGTTTAAAGGAATGGTTACAAAACAAAGATAATTATTATATATGTGATGATGTTACAATAAATGATGATATAAAAGAAATATTAGATTATGACAATGTAATTTATACTAATGTTCATTCAGGAGTAACTAAACAATGTCTTGAAAGGGCAACTGAGCAAATTATAAATAATATAAAAAATGCTTGTTTATAAAACTATTGAATTTATAAAAGAAATATTTTAAAGAGGCTATAAAGAATTTAAAGAAATTTTAGAGTATATATAGGAGAAATTTATATGAATATTGATTATAATTTAGTAAATGAATTAAAAGAAACAATTTTAAGAAGCTACAATGAAGCATTAAAGTTGGATAAAAATATTAGAAATAAAGAACTTAATGATATTGTAACAGATGTTGACATTTATATGGAAACAAAGATAATTGAAAAAATAAAAGAGTTATTTCCAGAACATGCAATTTATTCAGAAGAAAGAGGAGAAATTTCAGGAAACAGCGAATATGTGTGGTTTATTGATCCAATAGATGGAACAATAAATTTTGCAGCTGGAATTCCATTATTCTCAACATCAGTTGCATTGAAACAAAATGATGAAACAATTTTTGGGTTGGTTATAGATTATAATCAAGATGATATATATTATGCTTTTAAAGGACAAGGAGCATATTGTAATAACGAAAAATTGAATGTTTCTAACAATGATACATTAAATAATAGTATTTTATCATTTTGCTTAACTTCACACTATAACAATGAACATATTAATGATGTTTTAGAAGTTGAAAGAAAGTTAGCATCAAAAGTTAGAGGATTAAGATTAGTTGTTTCTGGAGCTATAGAATTATGTTGGTGTGCATCTGGAAAAATTGATGGTGTAATAAATGTTAAGCCAAGTATAGGACTAAGTTCAGCAGCAGGAAAATTATTTGTAGAAGAATCTGGAGGGAAAATTACTAATCTTAAAGGAGAAAAAAGAGAAAAAATTGATACCTTACTTGTAACTAATGGAAAAATTCATAATGAATTAGTTGAAATATTAGAAAGAAAATAAATAATTTTAATAAGAATGGGAGAAAAATTATGATAGATATACATATGCACACAATATATTCAGATGGAGATAAGACAGTAGAAGAAATCTTAAAAATGTGTGAAGAAAGAAAATTAGAATATATATCAATAACAGATCATGATACTTGCAAACAATATGAAGATGAAGCATTAAAAAATAATAAAATTTTTAGTGGCAAGATAATAAAAGGAACAGAATTACATGCAGTATTTGAAAACAAAAGTATTGAGATATTAGCATATAATATAAATCCAACCATAATAAATGAATGGTGTGAGAAATATTATTCAGAAGATAAATTAAAGGAACAACAAGAAATATGTTGTAAAAGATTATTTGATATATGTTATAAACATGGACTTATATATGATGAAAGTAAGATAAGAAAACCTAAAAAAGCATCAGAATATATAGAAAGACCAATTTACGAAGAAGTGATGACACATAAAGAGAATCATAAAATACTAGGAGAATTTACAGAATCTTTTAGTATGTTCTTTAGAAAAGGTCTAGCAAATCCAGATAGTAGTTATTTTATGAATCATATAGAATTTAGACCGAAATATAAAGAAGTAATAGACATTATTCATAAAGCAGGAGGAAAAGCATTTTTAGCACATCCATTTGAATATAAATTTGATAATACAATTGAATTTATAAATAATTTAAAAAAAGAAGCGGAACTAGATGGAATAGAATGTTTCCATCCATCATCAGAAGATGATAATAAAAAAGATATTTTAGTAGAATACGCTAGAAAAAATAATTTATATATTAGTGGTGGAAGTGATTATCATGGAAATCCAAAACCAGATATACAAATAGGTGTTGGAAGAGGGAATCTAAATATTTCTAAAGAAATAATAGAAGAATGGTTATAGGAGAAATAAGAATGGACAAACCAATAAGAAAAGCAATAAGATGCTATTGATATTGTCTAATATAATGATTTTAGATAGATTCTTTATAAAGGGATTAATAGATGATAATTATAATTTCAGTATGCATATTGTAGTAGATGAACAAGAAAACATATTAGATGTAGATTATAGTTTGGAGGATTTGTAGTAAATAATGAAAATAGGAATAGATATAGATGGAGTAATATTAGATTATGAAAGAGTTTTAAAAACTTATGGAGATCTATATGATTTTATAGAACTAAAGAAAGATGGAATCATTAATAGAAATGAACATTATTTAAGAAATAGATATGACTGGACAGAAGAGGAAAGAATGAATTTCGTAAATAAATATTTTTTAAAATTATCAAAAAAAACATCATTAATACCAGGTGCAAAAGATGTAATTAAAATGCTTCAAAAAGAAGGAAATGAATTTATTATAATTTCTGCTAGAGGTGGAATGATACAAGAAATGAAAGATATTGCAATAGAAAAATTTAATAAAGAAAATCTATCATTTAACAAATATTATTGGAAACAAGATGATAAATTAGAAATAGCACAAAAGGAACAAATAGATTTTATGATAGATGATTCATATGATGTATGCAAAAAATTATCAACTAATGGAATAAAAACAATTTATTTTAGGGATAAAGAAATGAAAAAATTAGAACAGAATAAATGCTTAAAAGAAGTTAGTAATTGGGGAGAAATTTATAGAATTATAAAAAATGAAAGTAGGTAAATATATGAAAGTATTAGTAGCAACAAATAATCCAGGTAAGATAGAAGGAGCAAAACAAGCATTTCAAAAATATTTTAATAATATACAAATAGAAGGAATATCAGTTAGTTCAGATGTAGGAGATCAACCAATAAACGAAGAAATACTTCAGGGAGCTAAAAATAGAGTAAAAAATTTAAAGGAATATGCTATAAATAATAATATAGAAGCAGATTTTTATGTATCAAGCGAAGCAGGAATTACAGACCTTTTAGGAGAGTGGATTGCTATAAATGCTATAGTTATAGAAGATTCAGAAGGACTTCAAAGTGTAGGAACAAGTCAAGGCTTTCCAATTCCAGATAAATACATAGATGAAATAAAAGAAACAGAACTTGGAAAAGTTATGGATAAAATATTTAGTGGAAAAGAATTAGGAAAAGGAAAGGGTGGAATAAGTTATCTTACAAAAGATGAAGTATCAAGAATTGATTTAACTAGAAATGCTTTTATCATGGCATTAACAAAACATATTAATGGAGAAATATGGTGAATAGAAAAGAAATATTAAAAAACGTAGATAAACAACAAAATAAACAAACTGAAATATAAAATTTACAAATATAGAAGAATTAATAGTTGCTCCAGATACTAAAAGCTAGTTATAGGCTAGGAATTATAACAGATCAAGAATTAAATTCAAGTAATGTTCAGTTAATTGTAATTGAAAGAAAGCTATTTCTTTAGATGAAATAAGAAATAGGGTAAATGCTCTAGATTGGTGGTATGCTACAAGAGCAATGAATACTTTTGCATTAGTTGTTGCAGAAGAAATAGGAGCAAAATATATAGTTTCAACTGACATAGCAATGGTATATGGAATTTTAGATGAAGGAGAACAATAATATGATACTTTCAACACTTTGTTACATAGAAAAAGACGGAAAATACTTAATGTTGCATAGAACTAAAAAGAAAGATGATATAAATAAAGATAAATGGTTAGGAATAGGAGGGAAATTTGAAGATGGAGAAAGCCCAGAAGAATGCATTATAAGAGAAGTAAAGGAAGAAACAGGACTTACTCTAAACTCATATAAATTGAGATGTATAGTAACATATGTATCTACAAACTGGGAAACAGAATATATGTATGTATTTACATCAGATGATTTTATAGGAAAACTAATAGAATGTAATGAAGGAGATTTACAATGGATTGAAAAAGATAAAATTACAGAATTAAAAACATGGGAAGGTGATAAAATATTTGTAGAAAAGATAAAAAATAATGATTCATTTTTTACTATAAAATTCAATTATGATGGAGAAAAGCTAATTAAATATGATTTAAAAGAATATTAGTAAATATCATAAAAGTAATTGACAATTTACTGATATAAATAAAAGAGAGGAAAATAAACGTATGGAAATATTAAATAGATGGTTATTGTATGTAATATCTTATTTAATTTTAGCAACAACGTTCACACAATTTTATAAAATTGCAACAAAAACTCTAACAAAAGCAGGAGCTTTAACTGTTTTATTAGAGTTTATGGCGGGAATTATGATATTAGTTTTATGCCCATTTTTTGAAATGAAATTTCCTACAGATATACGAATTTATATATCGTTAGGATTTGCAATTGTTTTTTATGCTATTACAGACAGACTAAATACAACTGTAAGAAAAGAAATAGAAGCATCAACATTTAGCATATTAAAGCAAATATCAACGGTATTTATGATAGTTGCAGGAATATTATTCTTTAGAGAACCTTTTTTATGGAATAAAATTGTAGGAGCATTATTGATTGTTTTTAGCAATATTTTGATTTTTTATAAGAAAGGCAAATTTAAATTTGATAAATATATACTATTGGGTGTTTTATCTAATCTATCATTTTCTATAGCTATGTTTTTAGATGTAAGTATCTCTGATAATTTCAATTTACCAATATATGTAGCAATTACTTTAATAGTTCCTGCAATATTAATTTTTATATTTGATAGAATAAAAATTTCAGAGATAAAAACAGAGTTTAAAAATGGTAATAAAAAGGCTATGATAATTACTTCAGTCACGTGGGGACTAAGTATATTTAGTCAATTAAGAGCATATCAGATAGGAAAGGTAACAACAGTAGCTCCATTATGTGCATTAACAGTTATATTGAATGTATTAGTTGGTTGGTTATTTCTAAAAGAAAAAGATAGTTTATGGAAAAAAATAATTGCTGCTATATTAGTAATAATAAGTGTTATTTTGATAAAGATTTAAGAAGAAGGTTATTATGATATAACCGGAGAAAAGATTGAAGAGGGAGAAATTCCAAAACAAATAGCTATAAGAGAAATGAAAGAAGAAACAGGAAGAGACATTAAAAATTTAAAACATAAAGGAATAATGACAATAAAATGTCCAGATAGAAAATTTGTATTCGACACTTTTGTTTCAAATGAACATGAAGGAGAACCACAAAAATTTAAAGAAAATACATCAGAATGGATAGATATTAAAGAACTATTACAAAAAGAAAATATATTGTCTAATATAATGATTTTGGATAGATTCTTTATAAAAGGTTTAATAGATGATAATTATAATTTTAGTATACATATTGTAGTAGACGAACAAGATAATATACTACAGGCAGATATACAATGTAAGTTATATTGCGAAGAAAAAGCTATTGATATAAATAAAAAAGAAAATGAGCATCTTTTAAATGATTCAAGAATAGAAAAGTTATTAAATGATGGACAAAAAACTGTTGCAGATTTATTCATTGAAAATGATAGACCAATATATACAGAGAAAGTATTTGAGGAAATAGCAAATTATATAAAGAATAATATTTTAAAAGATTTAAAGAAATAATAGTAATATTTATGAGGAGAAAAAATATATGAATAAAATAATTGTAGAAGTTGGTTCAACCTGTACTAAAGTTGATAAGTTTGATGGTAAGATAATAGAAAAATTAGAGGGAAATACAATACAATTCAAAAAACATTACAATGAAGATAAAAAATTAAGAGAAAGTGATGTTGTAGAATTAATTTCTAGTATAAATGATTTGAAAAATATTTCACAAGATATATATGTTTGTGGTACAAGTATTTTTAGAACTTTAAATGATACAGAAAGAAAAGAATTCTTAAATAGATTCAAAAAAGAAACAGGATATGAATTTAATATTATTTCTCAAGAAGAAGAAAATGAATTAACAGTTTTTGGAACAACTAGATTTGTAAAAGACAAAGTATGTGTGTTTATAGGTGGAGGAGGCTCTACTGAAATTGCAATATATGATAAAGAAATAAAAGAAAGTATAAATTCAAAAGTTGGTGTTATAGATGTAATGCAAGAATTTCCAGATTTAGCAGAAAACTTTGCAACGACCAATCTCAAAACAGTAAAGAATTTTATAAAAGAAAGACTTAATTTACCAAAAGAAAAAGCAGACATATTAATATTAGCAGGTGGAGGACACGAAAAATTTGCAAGACACTCTGGAATAAAATATGAAACAAATACTTTATATAAGGATGAGGCATCTCCAATTATGATGGATATAGAAACAAGAAAAAGTGAAACAGAAAGATATTATAAAGCTATTTCTTTAGATGAAATAAGAAATAGAGTAAATGATCCAGATTGGTGGTATGCTACAAGAGCAATGAGTGCTTTTGCATTAGTAGTTGCAGAAGAGATAGGAGCAAAATACATAGTACCAACAAACATAGCAATGGTATATGGTATTTTAGACAAAGGAAAATAATATGACAAAATAAGATTAAAAGATTATTATTATAAGTTAAAGAGGTAGTTATAAAAACATAAACCGAGAGATTAAAAAAAATAAGGATCAAAAGCAATTTAAAAGCATCAATTATGGTGCTTTTTTCCATTTATAAAATATTAATTTATGATAAAATATTGATATAGTAAAAACTAAAGGTATTTTAAAAGTTAGAAAAAATTTATTAAAAAATAAAAAAAGATGTAACAAAATAAAGAAAAAAGACACTTATAATTAGAAAGGAGGGAAAGCAATGCAGGATATGGAAGAAATATATAAACAACATTCAAAAGCAGTATATAAATACATATTCTGCTTAAGTAATGGAAATAGTGATTTAGCAGAAGAAATAACAGCAGAAACCTTTGCAATAGCAGTTGAAAAAATAAATAAATTCAAAGGGAATTGTAAAATATCAGTATGGTTATGTCAAATTGCAAAATTTTTATGGTATAAAGAATTAAAGAAAAAAAGTAAAATCAAATTTGAAGAATTAGAAAATATTGAAGATAAACTAAAAGTTGAAGAAGACATAATTCAAAAAGAAGAAAAATTACAGATTTTTAAAAATATTCAAAGTTTAGATGAAAAAACAAAAGATGTAATGTATTTAAGATTAATGGGAAACTTAAGTTTTATAGAAATTGCAGAGGTAATGGGAAAAACGCCTAATTGGGCTAGAGTTACATATTATAGAGGAAAACAAAAAATAAAGGAGGAAAATAGTAATGAAAAATGAATGTAATATAGTGCAAGATTTATTATTAAATTATGTAGATGGTGTAGTAAGTAAAGCTTCAAAAGAAGTTATCGAAGAACATATAACAACATGCAATAAATGCAAAGAAAAATTAGAAGATCTTCAAAAAGATATTGAAGAAAATAAAAAAAGTGAAGATAAAGAAGTAGATTATTTAAAAAAGGTAAAAAAGAAAATTAGCAAGAAAAATAAGTTTATAATAATAATAGGTTTAATACTAAGTTTAACTATTATATTTAATATTATTGTTTTTGTTAATTATAGTATAACAGCATGTGAAATGGAAGTATATTTAAATAATGATATTACAGAAGAAAATCAAAAGGAGATTGAGAAAATAATTAAAGAAAAGGATAATAAAGCAGAAATTGTGTATCATTCAAAGCAAGAAGCATTAGAACAAATGAAAGAAAAATTAAAAGATAAATCATATTTATTAAATCAATATGAAAATAATAATATTTTTCCAGCAAGTTACACAATAAAGGTAAATTTAAAGGTAGTTAAATCAATAAAAGAGAGTTTAGAAAAAATGTCTGGCGTGCGTAAAATTACTAGTTATGTAGAAAGTAATCCATATGAAGTATTTTTAAGCAATTGCCTACAATTATTTTAAGTTTCGACTTTCAGTGTTACAGTTCATTATATAGCTATTTTCCTAATACCTAAGTACTACAAATCTTGATTTTTAGTGCAGATAATTAAATAATGGGAAGAAAAATATCTAAAATATTTATTCTAATTCTCGGCTGCCTTACAAATATTAAAAAATTCTAATCATATAAAATGCGCCTCTTTCACGTTCAAAACTACACTATTATCCATTTAGAATAAATTACGAATGCGACTGTAGTAGTCATACAAATT
>CAQPRV010000015.1 GCA_948857205.1 uncultured Clostridia bacterium | reverse complement strand
GTTTTCGACTGTAAGGAGAAAATCTCAAAGGGCTAGCGATTGTAGCTTTTATACAATAGGAAAGTATAACTTTCCTATTGTATAAAAAATCATTGAATTTACAAATGTATTTTCAATGATTTTTACTACTATATTTTACAACATTATAACTTTTTATATCTAATTTATACTTCTTTTTTGTTATTATACACGCTATCTAAAAAAGTGTCTGTATAATGTTTATCTAAAAACTCATCAACTTTACTATTTGCTGGTATACAGTTTCTTCTTTCCTGTTGCCTTACTGCAGCCATGCAGGATATTGTAATGTCAAAAAACATAAATATCATTAAACAAACTGTTAATACTTTAATTTGTTTATATTCTAATATTATATCTAATTTCATACATAAAGGATATATTATTTTAAGGAATAATACTGCTATAATTCCCCAATATAAACAATATAAAAAGCATGTTCTTCCATTTATATTTAGGAATTCACTTGTATAGTCCCAAGATATTGTTCCAAATAATAACTCCTGAAAAAATGAAAATAGGTATTCCATACATCCTCCCATAAACATTCCTATAAAAAATGCTTTTTTAGGCTCTTTTATTTTTGAAATTAGTAGGTAGTAGGCTAATGCTCCTATTCCATATATTTGTATAAATGGTCCATATATTAGTCCTCTTCTTATTTCTAAATCCCTAGTGTATATAAATGCATAAACAATTTCTGCTACAAAACCAAATACACTTCCAATAATAAATATTAGAAATATCTTCATTATAAAATTAATTATTTTTTTTTGTCTTTTTAAACAATCTTCCATTTTCTTCCCCATTTTTTTCCTTGTTTTTATTATATAATATAATTATATTTTTGGAAAGTTATTTTTATAATTATATATTTATATTCATAAAATCTTAAGATTTTTATGCGATTTTTATAGTTTAGTAGTAAGACTTTTACTATTTATATGATATAATTATAAAAATTGGAGGTTCAAATGCTAAGAATAAACAATATAAAAATTTATGAAGATATTTCTAATAATGAAATACTTGAAAAAGCACTATTAAAAAATAAAATTAAAAAATCAGATATAATAAATTGGAAAATATCAAAAAAATCAATAGATGCAAGAGACAAAAAGAATGTTCATTATAATTATTCAATAGATATAGAAGTAAAAAACGAAAATAAATATAATAATTTAATAAAAGTAAAAAATCAAACACCCCTTCCAAACATACCTTTAAATAATAAAATAAACACAAGACCTATTATAATTGGAGCTGGTCCAGGTGGATTATTTGCAGCAATAACCTTAATAGAAAATGGCATTAAACCAATAATTATAGAACAAGGTCAACCAGTTGAACTAAGAAAGAAAACAATAGAAAACTTTCTTAAGCTTGGTAAACTAAATACCTTTTCTAATATACAATTTGGTGAAGGTGGTGCTGGCACATTTTCTGATGGTAAACTAACTACAGGAATAAATAATCCTTTTTGTAAAGAAGTTTTAAAAATATTTGTAAAATTCGGTGCACCTGAACAAATATTATATATTTCTAAACCTCATATTGGTACAGACAATTTAATTAAGATAATTAAAAATATTAGAGAATATCTAATTTTAAATGGAGCTACTTTTTACTTTAATACTAAAGTTATTGATTTCAAAATAATAAATAATACTTTAAAAGCTATTTATTGTCAGGATATTTCTTCAAATAATTTAAACAATATTACTGAAATGTCAACTGATAATTTAATTTTAGCTATTGGACATAGTTCAAGAGATACTTTTGAAAAACTTTATGAAAAAGGATTTTTATTAGAAAAAAAGAATTTTTCTGTTGGAGTAAGGATAGAACATTTACAAGATGAAATTAATAAGTCACAATATGGCTCAATTACAAAATTAAAATTACCTCCTGCTGAATATAAATTAGCTTATCATTCACCAAATGGTCGTTCATGTTACACTTTTTGCATGTGTCCTGGAGGAGTAGTTATGGCTTCTTCTAGCGAAAAGAACACAATTGTTACTAATGGAATGAGTACTTTTTTAAGAGATGGCAAAAATGCTAACTCTGCCATTTTGGTTAATGTTACTCCTAAGGATTTTAAAGATACTTCTCCTTTAGCTGGAATTTATTTTCAAAAAGAATTAGAAGAAAACGCTTTTGTATTAGGTGGCTCAAATTATTATGCACCAATTCAAAGAGTAGAAGATTTCCTAAAAAATACTAAATCTTCTACAGTTGGAACAATAAAACCATCTTACCTTCCAGGTGTTACTTTATCTAATCTAAATGAAATATTGCCTAAATTTGTTTCTGATACTTTAAAAGAAGGAATCCTATATTTTGATAAAAAATTAACTGGTTTTGCAAATCCAGATAGTCTTTTAACAGGTGTTGAAACAAGAAGTTCTTCTCCTGTTAAAATTGTTAGAAATGAAAATTTATTATCAAATATTAAGGGAGTTTATCCTTGTGGCGAAGGTGCTGGATATGCTGGTGGAATAACCTCTGCTGCAGTAGATGGAATAAAATGTGCAATTTCTCTAATGAGACTTTAAAAAATTCCTATTATTATAAATTATAGTTATAAAATCCTTGAAAATACATATGTAAATTCGAGGATTTCTTATTTTTTTTATAGCTCCCTTTTTAAATTCTTATATTCTTGAGACATTTCTCTTAAATTACTTACTATTTCTTGGAGAGAACTTATTAAATATTCAACATCTTCTTTAGTATTATCTTCTCCAAAAGTAGTTCTTAAAGCTCCTTGAGCCATTTCATTTGAAAGACCAATTGACTTTAATACATGTGATGGCTCCGAAGAACCAGAGGTACATGCAGAACCACTTGATGCACATATACCTTTTGCATCTAATTTTAACAATAGTGATTCTCCTTCTACAAATCTAAAAGAAAAATTTGCATTTCCTGGCAATCTCATATCTCTTGGACCATTTAATTTTACATAAGGAATTTTATTTTCTATCTCACTAATATAAAAATCTCTTAAAGCTTGTAGATGTTTCATATGATTGCTTAAATTACTTTTTGCTAACTCACAAGCCTTTCCTAATCCTACAATACCTGGTACATTTTCTGTACCTCCTCTCTTGTTTTTTTCTTGGTGCCCTCCATCCATGAATTTTTCAAATTCTATTCCATTTCTTACATATAATGCACCTATTCCTTTTGGTGCATAAATTTTGTGACCAGACATAGATAGCATATCTATTCCCATTTTCTTTACATCTATTGGAATATTTCCACAGGCTTGAACACAATCCGTATGAAAGATTATATTGTGCATTTTTGCAATTTGAGCAATTTCATATATTGGCTCAATTGTTCCTATCTCATTATTAGCAAACATTATGCTTATTAATATTGTGTCATTTTTTATACTATTTTGTAATTCTCTAATATTTATTTTTCCTTCTTTGTCTACACTTAGATATGTTACTTCAAATCCTTGCTTTTCTAAGGATTGGCAAGTGTGGAGCACTGCTGGATGTTCTATTTTTGATGTTATTATATGTCTCCCTTTTCTCTTGTTTGCATATGCTATTCCCTTTATAGCAGTATTGTCACTTTCTGAACCACATCCTGTAAAATATATTTCACTTGGCATGCAATTTATTAGACTTGCAACTTGTTTTCTTGCTTCTTCTATTGCTTTTTTTGCTCTTCTTCCTATACTGTACAAAGATGATGGGTTTCCATATTCTTCATGTAAATATGGAAGCATTGCTTCTGCAACTTCTTTTTTGACTTTTGTTGTTGCTGCATTGTCAAAATATTTTATATCCATAAGTTCTTCTCCCTCTCTATTTTCTATATCTTTATTATATTCAAGTTTCTTTATTATATTTACATTATTTGTACTTTCTTTTGATTTTTACTTTAATTATACGAAATAAAAAATAATATAAGAAGATTTCTATTTGTTTATCTTTAAGTTACTCTATAGCAACGATTAAAAACAAAAAATAATTAGAACTATTCAAGAACAAGTAGTATATATAATATAAATTAGTAAAAGGAGGATTTACTATGACAGATTCTAGATTTTGTCGGAACATATCAAAAGAAATAACTAATCATCTTAATAAAACTAAGGAATGCATGGATTTGAAAGATTGGGAACAAATAAAAGGGATTTATATTTCCTTCCCTATGAAAACTTATCATAGGATAAAAAAGTTCCAAAATGAAATTAAAGAGATGATAGAATTTGATGTATATTTTGAATTTTATGATGAAGAATTTGAAATGTATATTAAACTTAAATAGTGGAAACTGTCAACCTTATTCACCAAAAGCGATAGAAACTTTTTCTATCGCTTTTATCTTTAATCTTTAATATCAACCATAATATGAACATCTCTCAATTGGTCACGGCGAACTGCACTTGGTGCACCCATCATTAAATCTTGAGCCTTGCTATTCAAAGGAAAAGCAATAACCTCCCTAATAGTATCAGAACCAGATAACAACATAAGCATCCTATCAACTCCAGGAGCAACACCAGCATGAGGAGGAGCACCAAATTGAAAAGCATTATACAAAGCACCAAACTTTGACCTAACCTCATCTTCCGAATATCCAGCCATAGTAAAAGCCTTAAGCATAACATTAATATCATGATTTCTTACTGCACCAGAAGACAACTCTATACCGTTACAAACAATATCATATTGATATGCTAATATTTCTAATGGGTCTTTATTCTCTAATGCATCTAAACCACCTTGTGGCATAGAAAAAGGATTATGGCTAAAAGCCAAATTTCCATGTTCATCTAACTCAAACATAGGAAAATCAACAATCCAGCAAAATTCAAAAGTATTATCATCAATTAAATCTAATCTAATTCCCAATTCATCTCTTATTTGACCTGCAAGTTCTGTTGCTCTTGCTTCACTATCTGCAATAAAGAAAATAGTATCCTCTTTTTGTAAATCAGCTAGACTTAACAACTCTTGTTTTAATTCAGCTGGAATAAATTTATCTATTGGACCTTTAAAGCTTAAATCTTCTTGAACTTCTAAATATCCTAAGCCAGCCATTCCAATAGATGTAGCAAATTTAAGCATTTTCTCATGAAAGCCTTTTGATAGATGACCTTTTACTTTTATTGCTCTTACTGTTCTATCTATAAATGGTTTAAAAGTACATTTTTTGAAAAATTCAGATAAATCTATAATAAATAATGGATTTCTTAAATCTGGTTTATCTGTTCCATATTTTAGCATAGCTTCTTTATATGAAATTCGTGGAAATGGATATTTGGCAATTTTTTTGTTTGAAAATTCTTTAAAAGTGTTATACATAACTGGTTCAATTGCATTAAATACATCCTCTTGAGTTGCATATGCCATTTCCATATCTAATTGATAAAATTCCCCTGGAGCTCTATCTGCTCTTGCGTCTTCATCTCTAAAACATGGTGCAATTTGAAAATATTTATCTATTCCAGATACCATTAATAATTGTTTAAATTGTTGTGGTGCCTGTGGTAAAGCATAAAATTTTCCTGCATGCAAACGACTTGGAACAAGATAATCTCTTGCTCCTTCTGGAGAAGAACTTGTAAGTATTGGTGTTTGAACCTCTAAAAAACCTTGTTCAATCATTTGATTTCTTAAAAATTGAATTACTTTTGCTCTTAAAAGTAAATTATCTTTTAATCTATTATTTCTTAAATCTAAAAATCTATATTTTAATCTTAAGTCTTCTCTTACTTCTTGGTCAGAATTTATCTCAAAAGGTAAGTTTTGGGTTCTTTTTCCTAAGACTTTAATTTCTTTAATTGCAATTTCTACTAGTCCAGTTTTTAATTTTGGATTTATTGTTTCTTCATCTCTTTTTCTAACAGTACCAAATACTGTAACTGATGACTCTATTGGTATATGTGATGCAAAATCAACCTCTTGTGGATCTCCTGATGTAACAACTTGCGTTATTCCATACATATCTCTAATATCTAAAAATACTAGTCCACCAAAGTCTCTGATTGTTTCTACAAAACCAGAAATTCTAACTTCCTTTCCTACATCTTCTAAACTAATTTCATTACAAGTATGTGTTCTATACTCGTTCATATATATACCTCCTTTAATATGCTATATTTTTTTGTTGTATAAGATTTTCTTTAATTTGTTCTCGCCCGATTTGAGTTTTTAACGTAACGAGAAAATCTCAAAAGGCTAGCGATTGTAACTTTTTATACAACAGGAAAGTATGACTTTCATATTGTATAAAAAAAGCCCCTTGCATATGCAGGGACGAAATACTTTCCGCGGTGCCACCCAGCTTGAAAATTTTATAATTTTCCACTTTATTTTATATTGCTCTTAGGTGTTTCGTTTTTAGGTTGACCTTAAAGGGTTCTCAGCCTCTGACCCTTTCTCTCTTAAAGTAATTTCTAAAAACTTTTCCTAGTACAAACGCAATTTATATTTATTTTACGAATTTCATTTTACATAGTATTTTTGAATTTGTCAAGATTTTTAACTTTTTATGTTTCAATTTTTTTCAATTATAGGTTATAATTGAAAAAAGTTGAAATTATAATTTTAACTTATATCTTTTTCGGAATTTTTTAAACTTTCATGTTTTGTTCTTTTTAAATTATATTCGAACTCTTCCCATGACTTACTAAATACATGATTTGCAAAAGTTTCCTTTAAGCCTGTAATTTGTTTAAGTCTAATTATTTCATCAAGTTCCATTCCTAAATGTTTTGAAATTTGTTCTTCTGTCCAGCCGTTTGCAGTTAAAGTTAGTACAATATGTGACATATCAATAATTTGATGTGTACCTCTTGCTCTATTATGTCTAATTGTACTTGCCATACGGTTCTCTAAATCTTTATCAATTGTAACTATTGGTATTTCTTTTAATTTGAATTCTTCTTTTGCTACACGATATCTATGAAAACCATCAACAACAATATATATATCTCTTTCCTTATCATAATAGGTTACAATTGGTTGTGTATAACCATCTTCTTCTATAGAATGCTTTAATAATTGCATTTCTGGTGGTGCTACCTTATTGGGGTTGTAATCATTTGCTACTACTTTATTTATATCCACCATTTTAACATTTAATACAGGCATTTCTATTTCTTTCAAAATTATTCCTTCTTTCTCTTTCTATGTACCATAATAAAATTCTTATAAATTTCATTATCCATCATTTCAAATCCACATTTTCTGTAAACTTTCATATACTGTTTTGTTAGAATACTTGGCTCAACTTGTTCTTCTTGACAAACTTTATTTAACAGTTTTTCTAAATATTCTTCTTTATAACAATATACATTTTTTATAACTTTATTTTGAACCGATACAAAGGCAATTACATTATCGTTTTCTATATATACATACCAATCTTTTTTATCGTCATCATAAATTCTATCACTTGTTTGTTTTTCTACTAATCTTGACCCAAAAAATTTACCCATATATTGATAGAAATTTTCCGTTTTATTATTAATTTTTTTTATTAAGTTCATTTATTTTCATTTCCTTATTTAATATATTTAGGTTTTAAATGGTATTACCTATAACCTTTAATGTATAAAAACAGATATTAACTCTATGTCTTACTTTTAACTATATTGTTGTTTTATTACTTTTTGAAGTGTTTTATCATCAGTTCTTGTGTTTTTATTTAATAAATTATCCCATCTATGTATTAATCTTTTTAGTTCTTCATCATCAGTTTTTGTTTGTGCAAAAGATAGTCTTTTCATATAAAAGTCATTTTTTTCTATAGCCCTTGCTATTCTTCTCCATGATATTACTTTTTTCTGGTTTTCTAATTTACATTCTGCTATATCTGGTATTTCTTTAGGATTAACATTATACCTTTTATTATACCAAATCATAAATTTCTTTATTTTTCTAAAATAATGTAACATTAAATCTCTATTATAGATTCCAATACTTTCTAGTAAAAACACTGAGTATTCTTGCCATGACATAAATTCTGGTTTACATGATTTAATATTTCCAAGTGCAGTACTTTTACAATATATGTTACCAAAGTTTACTCCATTTACACGGTTTAGTACTTTTGACCAGGTATCATATTCTAAAGCTTTGAATTGATTTAATCCATTTCTTTGATCATCTCCATATGGTTGGCAAAGTCTTTGTTCATGAATTCCTAAGCCATTTTTATACATTAATTCATATATATAGTTAAAATCTAGGTCTAATTGACTTACTGCTCCCCATATATCTTCTACTGTCCAATCATACAATGGATAAAAGTTATATACATCTATGTGTCTTTCATTTATTTTTAGCTTTGTTGTCCATTTATAATTATTAAAAGTTAGTTTATTGTCCTGAAATGCTATAGTTCTAAATCTATTTAGACTTTCATCTGTTCTGATTCCAACTCCACATGCAACTTTTCCTTTATATTTTTCTAAATACCATTCTGCAAATTGCACTATAAAGTCTTCAAATTCTTCTCCTTCTTTGAACCATTTGAATGGGCAATTTTTTATATTTATACAGTCTTTTGGCATATCTCTTACCCACAAATGTCTACTTTCTTCTTCCCAACATATCCATTTGGGTTGTAATACTGATACTGCATTTCTTAGTGCCATTGGTAAGGCAATATGATAAAAATCCCTTATTTGTGGTAGTTTTTTGAGCCTTTCTACATGTTCTATTGTGTGTCTATATTGTGCTTCAAAATCTATATATAATACATCAAATTTTTTATTCATTCTACTAGCTACTTTATTTGCTAGTTGTATCATTACAGAACTATCTTTTCCTCCACTAAAGCTAAAATATATATTTTCAAAATTGTTAAATATTATTTCTAATCTTTCTATTGCTGCTTCTAGTACGTTTTTTTCTAAATATTTTTTTGCCATTAATTTTTCCCTTTTTTATTCCCTTCTTTCCAAATTGTACCATTATAGGAAATTTTTGTAAAGTTTTTTTAAACCAATCCAGTAATAACGAATAAAAAATTTTTTCTTAGAGAATAGGTACTTTTGAGATTGTTTTTCAGTACATTCTTCGCAATCCAGCATTTTCAACGCTTTTAGCCTTCTCTTTTTTATTCAAAATAGCTCAAAAAGTCCCTATATCATTTTTTCTTCAAATTTGACTTTTTCAATGTTCTTTTGTATAATTTGTATAACTTAATGTTGACTTATCGAAGCGTATTTGTATTTTGATTTGTATTTGTTCTATGTTTATTTCTTTTTCTGTTATGTGAGCATAAAACTTTCTTCGAAATACCTTTACGCTTCCATATTTTTTTTTGAATTCTTCACATATATCTGAATGTTCCATTATTTGCATTATCAAGTGTGTTATTTGTATTATTGTATATATTACTTTTATTGCTTTTATATCTTTTGAATATACATGTTCTAAATCTATTCCACTTGTTACTTTTTGTTCCTTAAATCCTTGATTTTCTATATAGTCCCTTAACTTTGCACAATATATTATCTTATTTATATTTTCTTTTGTTATTTTTCTATTTGTCATCCACATCCATATTGCATTTTTTCCATCTTTTTTATTTTTCTTTATTTGCCTTATTATATTTGTTTTTATTCCTTCATAATCTATTTCATTTTCCCACATTGTTAATATTATTTCCTTTTCATTTTCTACTATATATCTATTTCCTTCTGGTAAACTCACTAAATCTAACAATTCCTTGGTTAATGTTGGTATTTTTTTATCCTTTAATACAAATATATATTCTACATTTTGTTCTTCACTCATTTTCATTAACTTTTTTGATGGATACAATGAATCTGCTATTATTCTTACTGGTAATCTTGGATACTTTTTTCTAAACTTCCTCAATAATCTTTTTGTTGCATTTATTTCGCAATCTTGCTTTATTTCTTCTTCACTCTTTTGATTTATTTCTTCCTCTGTTTCTTCTTCTTCTCTTTTATCTTCATTTTTTATCATCTCACTCATTATTGATATTGCCATTTCTTTTGCTATTAATTTCATTTCCAACATTGATAAATACCATGTTGTTTTTCCTTCTTTTGTTTGGCTTAACCACTCTGGACTTACTTCATAATGTGCTTTTTGGAATCTTGTTCCATCTATTACTATATTATATTTTCCTAATATTTTTGAATCTTCATATATTTTATTTCTTATCATTTTATAATTTATTTTATACTGTAATTCTTCTATTTCCTCTTTTTCTATTCTTGAAAATACATCTGTATATATTTCTGCATCTGGTATTGTTTCTACTTCTTCTTTTATTATTTTTCTTATATTTTCTAAATATTTTGTTTCTTTATATGCCGTTTCTGTAAATCTCTGTGACCTTCCTTCACTCAAAAACATTATCATTTCTGACATTATTAGATATCTCATTGAATAATTTTTTCTTTTCCTTGGATCTTTTATTTCATCTATATACTTTAGTATTTCTGGTACATAGTGAAACATTGTTTTCGTAAATACTTCTGTTGTATTTTTTGAAAATTCCTTTTTCATATATACCACCTTCTTTCTTTTCACCTATATTTTATCACATTTGTGCGAAAAATTATTTTTTATTAAAAAAAAGTAGCAAAATTTTATTATTTTTACTACCTTTTTTCCTCTTTTATTTTTTATTCGTTAGAACTGTATTGTTTTAACATTTTTTCATTTTTTGAATACTATGAATTAAGAGGTGTTTGTTTATGATTTCATATTTTTTTAATACTGCAAAAGCACATATTAAAGGTGGAAAGAAATATCCAAAAATTGATGGTACTGTTACTTTTAAAGGAACTAAAGAAGGTGTTTTAGTTACTGCTAAAATTAAGGGATTACCTCAATCATTTAATAAATGTACTGGTAAATTTTTTGGTTTTCATATACATGAAGGAAATTCTTGCACTGGTGATTCAAAAGATGAATTTTCTAATAGTAAAAGTCATTTAAATCCTACAAATTGTCCTCATCCTTTCCATGTTGGAGACCTTCCACCATTAATTGAAAATAAGGGTTATGCTTATATGAGTGTTTTAATTAATAAGTTTGAAATAAAAGATATAATAGGAAGAGTTATTATAATACATGACTCACCTGATGATTTTACTACTCAACCAAGTCGGAAATTCTGGAACAAAAATTGCTTGTGGTAAAATTACAAGATAATTAGGGTTAAAAATAGTTAAATTATTTTAAATTATAATAATAAAAATCTTTGAAAATACGTAAGTAATTCAAAGATTTATTATTTTTTAGATACTTATATATTTTTGAAAAACTCTTTGTTTATAATATCTATCTCTCATATTTTTACTATTTAGAACAATTTTTACTTTTTATCTCTACTAAAGAATCTCTTTATTTTTTTTATTAATCTTTCAAATATACTTTTTTTAGCTTTAACAACAGATATATTAAGCTTCTCTTCTTCTTTGTTTTTAGAAAAGTCTGTGCTCTTTGTTTTAAATAAATTCGTTGTATCATATTTTTTCAACTTTTGTTTTTCTATATATTTTTCTGTTTCTTTTAATTGATTTATTTGTTTATTTATTTCTATTATCTCATCATGGTTTTTCTGAAATAATTTCTTTAATTCTAATAATTTCCCATCTTCTTGTTTGATATTGCTTTGTTTTACTTGTTCCAATTTATCACATAATTCATTATATTCTCTAGCTTTTAAATCAAGTTCCATAGTTAGTCCTACAAGCTTAGTTTGGCTTAAATTCATCATCTATTTTCTCCTTTATATTTTTCTTCTGATTTTTTATACAGAATGTATTGTGCATTTTTGCTTGCATCTTGAAAATCATATTCAGATGGAACAGTAAAATTCGACGTTGCTTTTTTTAATTTTTCAACTTGTTTTTTTAGTCTATTATAACCCATACCAATATTTACTTGAGTTATTGGTTTTTCTGGATTTTGTTTATCATACTCTTCTATAAATGCACTAAGACCTCTTTGAAAGGCTTCAAAAATTTTTTCCCTTTCTTGTTCCTCTGGACTTGTTTCCTCAACCTTATATTTTCCTGAAAAAATATCGTCTTCATGATTTCTATATTTTTTATTAAGTTCAAAGTCGTTAATAACTGCATAACCTTCCTCTTTATTTACATACATTGTTCCTTTTGATATTATATTACCTTTTTCATTTCTAATAACTAAATTTTGCACATCTGGAGCAAGTATACTTGCCTTAGCAATATCTTTCCCATAATGTTTACTTGTTATAGTTCCACAACAATTTACAAACAATCCCATTATACTATTATGAGGATCCATTTTGCTAAGCCATTCATATGTAAATCCTTTATTATATAGTTCCTCTATAACTTGCAACCCCTCTGTTAATTTCTCTTCAGTTTGACTTTTTATTTTTTCTATACTATCTAAAATTGTTTCTTCTTTTATTGGCTTTTCCAATATATGCTCTGAAACCTCTCTAGCTTTGGCTTCTTTCCTTAATTCACTTGCTTTATCAAAGACTTCCTGTGAAAGACCTTTACTTTGAAATAACTCTGCAATATCCTCATTTTCATTTGTTATTTTTTCATATTTATTATTTAAATAAAATCTTTTTAAAGCTTCCTCCCAAGAAACTTCTATTGGCTTTCCATTTTCATCTAGACTTTCTCTATGTGATTTTGCTACCTCAAAGTTTGTCATTAGCTTAATAAAAATTCCAGGATAATCTCTTTCTAACTTTAAAATTAACTCTAACTTCTCAAATTTCTTTTCTTTTTTTATAGTATTTCCCTTATCATCTTTTATCTTTTTTATCTTTTCTTCAGATAAAAATTTCAAAAATTCCTGATTATTTATAACATCAATTGGTAAAGAAGTAAATAATTCATGATATTTACCGCAGTCTCAGCCCCTCAGTTTTTAAAAGTTTTGCAAGTAAAGATGATGATTTTTGAGCTACGGTAACTTGTGTATCTCTTCCATTTTTATCTACCATTTTTTCTAATGAAAAACACCCTAAGTTACTTGCAAATTTAAAAAAGTCTAATCTTTCTTCTTCTGGAAAATCTAATAAAAAATCATTTATTTGTGGTATCTCATTTTTAAAAAATCTAAAATCGCTATTTTCACAAAAAGATTCTGCTTTGCCACTTTTAATTAATTCTAATCCATATACATATGGTATTTTAAATTTTTTCTTATTCAAAGTTTCACTAATATTAATTATTTCATCTAATTTATCTCTTTGTAATAATATACTATAATCAAATCCTTCAAAAGCTTCTGTTATTTTACTAACTTCTAATACTTCTTTATATTCTTCTTTATCTTTAGGAAGCTCTTGTGCAAATATTAATTCTCCTGTTTCTGTTTTATATGCATATTTAAAAGCAAGTCCTTCAAAAGCTCTTTTCCCAATAGCTTTAATACCCTTATGTATTATTAATTTTTTTAAGGTTATACAACCATTAAAAGCATCATCTGGTATTTCTGTTTCACTATCTGGTATTGTATATTCTATCTTTGGTTGTCTTGATAAATTAAAGGCCTCATTTAAAAAGTTCTCTTCTCCTGTAAAATTTCCTTCTCTACTTGAATTATATTCTATATTATCCATTAAAGATATTTTTCTAATATCTATTCCATTTAAAAAACCACGAATAGGATTGTCTTTCCAACTTACACTATTTGAATGAAATGGAAGATTCGAAATAATTGCTTCTTCTGCTCTTAAATCAAAATATTCTGCTTTTTCATTTCCTTTTGGATTGATGTTTTTAGGCATTTCATCCCAATTTATTATTTTAAAAGAAATTGGCTCTACTTTTACCCATCTTACTGTTCCATCTTTTCCAGCCACTGTTCCATCTGTATATTTGTTCCCTCCATCATTTGGACGTGATATAATACGAACATATCTATTACCTTTGTACTCAAATTCTGGACTATGTTTTCCTGCATAGTCTTTATTTTCTTCTTTTTGCCCATTGCATGAATACCATCTACCAGTACATAAAATATCTTCTTTTATTTTTCCACCATGATATACTAATTCTAAAGTCTGACTTAAATTTTCATCTGCTTTTGTTTTTGGATATTCACCTATTTGCAAAGTGTGATATATTGTTTCCCCTTTTATATCTTTTACTTCTCTTATATCATATTCTTCGCTTATATCTTCTTTTTTTTGATTATTCTGAAATTGTAACTCACTTTGTTTAGAGCTACCAAATGGAAATTGATAATGCAAAGATGGACACAAGGCTATCTGTCTAAAACCAGAAACTCCTCTAAAAAACTCTCCATCACCATCTATACAACATGCAGTAAGACTATCATAGGCATTGCGAAGCAATACTAAAGTAGTTTGCTTACCAGTATAAGTTTTTAAATTATCATATATATAAGCATTATTCATTTGAGCATAGTCAGTAGCAGATACTCTTCTCTCCATATCCGTTTTTTTTCCATCATATTGCTCATTATAACTATCTATGTATATTAAATCCTTTGTACCAGATTCATCATTTTTAATATTTCCAGACTCATCTCTAATGATTTTTGGAATAATTCTTTTTCTTAAGTCTTTCCTCTCCATATTTTTCCTTTCCTTAAATATATGCATTTTTTCACATAATATTATATCATATAAATATGGTATTTCAATCAAAATTTTCTATTTTTCTAGAATAGAAAAAATAAGAAAATCAAAGATTTTCTTTAATTTGTTCTCGCCCAATTTGAGTTTTTAACTACAAGGAGAAAATCTCAAAGGTCTATCGATTATAACTTTCCTATTGTATAAAAAATAACTAGATAATTAGCTTTTTTTCTAATTTCTAGTTATTTTTTATCTAAATCTACTATATATTGATTTATATATATTATTTTGCTTCTGCTAATCCAATTAATACTAATTTAATTAGAGCTGCATCATTTACTGAAACCTCAGTATCTTTATCTACATCTGCTGCTTTTAATTGAATTCCTGTTAATAGTTCATATTCAATTAAATGTAATTTTATTTTTGCTAAATCATTAACAGTAATTTCTCCAGTTCCATCAATATCTCCAGCAACTACTAAAGTATATTCTAAAGTTTCACCAACTTTAACTTTCATTCCAGTTGCAAGAACACTATCTTCACCTAAAGTATTTCCTTCTTTATCTAAAAATACTACTTTAGGAACTGTTGTTGTTACATTCTTTTTAAATTGTGCTACTGTTGTACCACATGTTATCTTTGAAATGTCTTTATCTTTGTCATCAATAGTATAAACATCTGATGTAATTTTCTCAACAACTGGTGGTTCTTCTGATATTTCAACACCAATTTCTAAATTAGCATCACTTGCTGTTATTACTCCATATCCACCACTTGCTGCAAGGTTTTTAATTTTAATTCCTGTTTCTACTGAAGTATCTACTGTATCCTTTACTTTAAATCTAATTGTAAACATTGTTCCTACTTCTGTAGCTTCTTCATCTTTGTCTGTTATAAATTTAAAGTTCTTTTCATTAAAAGATTTGTTGTCTAACTTCCATCCGTTTTTTCCAGTAACACTAATTTTTTCTAATAGATTAGTATCATATTCTAGTTGTCCCATTAATGATATTATGCCTCTTTCAAGATTAGTTAACTTTTTAATATTAAAATCTACTTCAAATTCGTTTCCTGGTTTTAATTTCTTTAAGTCTACTGTTTTATCAGTTGATTCAATAGAAATTTCAAGTCCTGTAATAGATACTGTGCATTCATTACTTTGTGTTTCTTTGCTTTCTCCTCCTATTGTTGTTGTAACTTTTACCATATATTTTCCTGCATCTGCTTCTGTAAGATTTTCTATTGTTAAAATTTTATTTTTCTTTCCTTCTAATTTTACACCATCTTTATACCATTGGTAAGTTAGTATTCCTTCTGTTTCTTCTACTGTTGGATTTAATTCTAATTTTCCATTTAAATTAGCTATTTTTTCAATTGGTATTGTAGCTATTACTGGTGTAACTATTGGTTCAGCTACTACTTCTCCTCTTGCTTCTTCGCTTGCAATTACTTCTTTTGCAACAAAGCTTGCACTAACAATACAGTTTCCATCTTTAATATCATCATAACCTATTGTTAAATCAATTGCTTCTTTACTTGATTTTGTATTCATATCTATTGCTTGTCCACAAATAGTTACTTTTTCTATTTCGTATCCTTCGTCTGCTTGAACAGTGATATCTTTTGATTCACCTTCTGCAAGTGTAATAATGTTTCCTTCTTCTCTATTTGCTCCACTAATATTTCCACCCTCTGAAGTTGATACTACTACTGATTTATTTTTTTGTACTTCTGTTCCATCATTTTCTACTACTGCAATTGCAAATGGACTAAAAGAATTACATGTTATAACTAAACCATAAGGTGTTACTACACATGGAATTTCTTCAACTCCTGTTACTTCTCCTGCGTCATTTCTCATAAAGTGATATGCTTTAAAAGTTACTCCTGCGTCTTCTGGTCCATATCCTGCTGGAAAACCAACTGATAATCTTAATCTATGTCCAGTTTTTACAACATATTTTTTACATACATTTAATGATATATTATAGGTTTCACTTGTTACTAGTTCTTGATTTTGTAATTGATTTTCCATTAAATTTGTCATTGCTTCTTTTTCTGTTTTTGTTGTTTTAGTTGTTACAAGTGCAATTCTACTCTTTAATTTTTCTGATACTGGTTCTCCATCGCTTGTTTCCCAACCATTCATAGATAAATCTTCATTTTCAATAAGTGTTGGTCTTGCAAACACTTCCCAATTTTTTGCTGCATTCATACGGAAGTTACATAAAATAGGGTTTATTGCACCATAGCTTATCTCCATTGGCGCTTTTCCACTATTTTTACCAACTAATCCTGTAATATATATATGATAACTTGCACCATCATCTGCATACATTTTACTAAATTTTAAATCAAAAGTTATTCTATTTTTTCCATCAAAAACAAAATTTGTTATTTCTGATTTTTCTGCACCTGTTGCTCCTGTAGAGTCCATTTTATATCCAGCTTCTGTTGCTCCTTCTGCTAATACTAAATCATCTGTATATGTAACATCTATATGATATGTAGGTCCTACTGCAAGACTTGATGTTGCTGCTGGAGTTTGTGTTTTTATATATGGTTTACCTTTATAGGTTCCACTTGGATTATATAATTTTCCTGTTTGTACTACAAAGTCAGATTCATCACCTTGATATGCTAAATATTTTGGATCGCTTACATAATCTCCAGGCGCTAGAGTTGTTACAGCAAATTCAACATATTCTGAATTAGGTATATTGATATAAATATGGTCTCCATTGTCTTTAAAGCCTCCTGCATAAACATCTGGTACAAAATATGCCCATTTGCTTATATCCCATTCTTTATCTCCTGGTCTATAATAATGAGTTTTCATCATTATGTATTTTCCTTCTTTTGCTGCTTCAATATATCCTTTTCCATTATAGCTTACAATATAATCACCACATTTATATTCTTCTGTTTCTGTTCCATTTTCTTTATATTGTACAGATAATCCTTCTTTACTTAAAATTTTTTCTGAACCATAATCTTCATTACATAATTCAGGATATTTAAATTTATAATTTCCTGCTACTTCTACTTCTTCAATAGCTAAATGTTCTTTTCTCATAGATTCTGCTCCAACAATACAATATCTTGTATTTTCGAAGCCTTCTACTATATCTTCACCTGGTAATATATCTTTGTCATCTATTACATGTGTACGTGTAAATGGATCGTCTATTGTAGCATCTACTGCATACCATACTTTTTCTACTGCTCTTGTTCTAGCATTACTTTCTTTTTCTATTTGAACATAGTTCCACATGTGTGGCATTGCTGCTGAACCTTCATTTTGATGTGTTCCTTGTACAAGTATACAGTTAATTCCTACTTTATCTAATATAGTTTTTAATGCTCTTGCATATCCTTCACATACTGCTTGTTTTTTTACTAGAGAACCATAAGGTGTTCCTAAAAATCCTTCATTTCCTTCTGTACAGTCACTTTCTAGTCTATAAGATGTATTATAAATAATTTCGTTATGTACGTATTTTATTTGTTCTACTTTAAGATTTTTTCCTTCTTCTACTTTTAGATTTTTTGTATTTTCAACAATTTCATTTACTCTATTGTTAAATTCTATTATTGCTTCCTCTACTTGCTCTTGGTTTGTAAAACCATCTATATAATAATTTTTTAGACTTCCTGAACCGATATTTGCATGATATCTATTTTCAGAGTCTTTTGTTACTCTTAGAAAAAGCTTTTGAAAATTCATGTAGAAAACTTCAGGATAGTCTGCATAAAATGCATATCTTGCTGCATTCATTGCATTTTTTAACTCTGTATCTCCTTTCATGTAATTTTCAAGTTGATCTTGTGTAACATATTTGTCATCTTTTGCAAGATCAAAGGTATTTGTTCCTGTTTTTAAAATTCCTTGAACATACATATCATAAATTCCATTGTATACATTTTTTGCAACATCATTTAATTGTTGATAGTGGAATTTTGAAGCATTTGGACCTTCTGCGTCTTCTGCATATACAAAATTGTTAAAGGGAATTATACTAATTTGTGCTATAAATATTACACTTAATAATATCCCTGCAATAATTCTTTTTAATTTCATAAATTAATTCTCCTCTCCTTTTCTTTTAATTAGATAAAACATTTACATAACGCATGTAGTATAGCATATTTTTGTAAATTGGTCAATAATTTACCAGTTTTTTTGTTTATACTCTTCTATAATTGTAAAGGATGTGCAATAAATTAATATATTATTCTTTTAATATATTCATTTTGTTTTATATCCATAATATTTTGCATCTATTTGCTTCAGTGTATGGTATTCTTTGTTGTGTTTGTTTGATGTTTTCCTTTTATTTCAGAATATTTCTTCGTCTGTGTATTCTGTTGTGTGTCTACTTAATAGCTTATGCGATTTGTTTGTTATGCTTTCTTTTCTAATGTAACAAAAGAAGAGTTTAATATTATAATATATTAATATAAAATAACCATATTTTGATATATTGAATATCTTAAAATATGGTTATAAAAATATTGTTATTTAATTTCTAATATAATACGCTTGATTTGTGCTAAATCATTAATTGTAACTTTTCCATCCTCATCTATATCTGCTGCTATTTTATCAATTCCATCTAATAACCTAGTTTCTATTAAGTGTAGTTTTATTTGTGCAAGGTCATTTATTGTAATATCTCCATCACCATCAGTATCTCCTTTAATTCTTGTTGGTGTTGGTTCTTCATTTTCTAACCAGTCAACTTTTGCTATTGCTTTACCTATATTACCTGCTTTATCTTGGAATTCAAAGATATATTCTCCATTTTCAGTAAATGTATATTCTCTACTATTACCATTATTAATAATTGTAATCTCTTCACTTTCATTTACTAAAGTCGCTACTATTTTTTCTGCATTTTCTCTTGTGCTATATTTAATTTCCGCTTTTGGAGCTACTTTGTCAATCCAATCTACTTTTGCTATATGACTTTTTACTTCTTTATCTAAACTTTCTTCATTCTCTTCTTCATTTTCTTTATCTTCTTCATACTCTGCATATTCAAATGAAAAATCTCCATTTTCTGTAAAAGTATATTTGTTACTTCCATTGTTATTTAAGATTTTAACACTACTATTTTTACCATGTTCATCAACTATATATGTGTTTATAGTAGCAGTAACATCTTGATTTGTTAATACTGTTGTACTATAAGTCATATCACTTGCTATAATTTTAGTATCATTATCTATATAATCCACTTTAATATTTTTATATGCAATGTTATTAGCTGCATCAAGAAGTCTAAATTCATATTCTTGATTTTTCTCTAGGTAAAATTCTAATGGATTAGATCTGATTTCTTCTAATTTCTTAAGTTCTTCTAATTGATCATTAGTTAGTGATACACTATTTCCTTCATTATTAAAAGCTAATCTTTCTGTTACGTTTCCATTTTCAAATGATGTTACATAGTATTTGACTTCGTCTAGTTTTCCTGTTGTATTTGAATAGGTTATTTTTTTAGTAACCCCATTTTCGTCTAATTCAGCAATTTTATATACATTACCTTCTTCATCTAAGTATGATATATTTACTACTTTTCCATTTTCAACCTCTACATAATTTGTCTTTTTATTATTTCTATCTAGTAAGTAAACATCTTCACTAATATTATCTAATACTGCCATTAGTTTTTTATCATCACTTAGTTTATATTTTACATCAGCTGTTGGCTCTTTTTTGTCAATCCAATCTACTTTTGCAGTTGCTTTTCCTTTATTCCCTTTTTCATCTTCAAACTCAAAGATAAATTCTCCATTTTCAGTAAATACATATGTGTCTTTTCCATCATTATTTGTTATTGTTATTTTTGTACTTGCGTTTGTAAGTCTTGCTATTACTGGCTCATTTGTTTTTTCAGTAGTACTATATGCTATACTTGCTGTTGGAGCTGGATTTTTAGTTATATCTTCATAAAAATTAAAGGCTCTTGCTGCAAACCAATTTCCATTTGTTCTATCTGCGACTATTTTTACATATTGTACTTCTTTTGGTGCTGATATATCAAAACTTTGTGTATATCTTTCTGCTAATTCATTTGTATTTGCTTGATTAGCATATGTTATCCCTGTACGGCTAGTTAGAACTTCCCAATTTTCACCATCCATACTTCCATAAATTGTACCATCATTAATTCTTCCATTACCACCACCTGCTGGTACAAATTCTACTGCTGATAAATAAACTGGTTTATCTAGTTTAACTACCATAAAACGATTTGTGTCTGTACCATTCCATGCTGAATGGTATCTTGTATTGTAGTTTGCATCAATTGCATTTCTAGCTGCACCACCATTGTTTATAGCTTCTGTTGAAACAGAATGTATGCTTAAATGTGAAACTGGTATATATTTTCTTGTATCAGGATCATTATTTTCTGTAAATGTATATATATTTGATGCATTACTTGCTAATCTTGTGCCTGTTGCACCTTGTCTTAGTTGTACAGTTTTGTTTCCTGTTAAGTCTGGTGATGCTTGACTATATGATGTCCATGGATCTGTTTCTGTATAACGCCACTGTGTACTTAAATCAACTGCTATCATCCTATTTTCTTTATCGTTAGCATATAGTGTGCTTGGAAGCCCTGCTGATTCTAGTATGTCTATTTTGTATAAGTTTTCTTCATTGTAGTTTACACCTACAATATGTACATATATATCATTTTTTGATGTAATACTTGCTATTTGTTCTGATGATAATTGTACTTCGTGCTTTCCTCCATTTTCACCTGTAAATAATTCGTTCCATGTATTTTTACCATCTAGACTGTAATCCCAACGTACTGTACTTCCTTCAAATCTACTTCCTAATTTTATTTTTCCAGCGTCTACTCCATCAAAAGAGAAGTCTGCTAATTTTGTATCTAGTGTTCCTAATAAAGATGATGCTAATAATCTAGTTAAACTTGGTTGTAATACTTCTGTTCCTTGATAATCTTTACCTTCTGTTAGTATTCGTGTTAGTAGTACTGTATATTTAAATTGATAAACATCTGTAGTAAATTTAGTTTTAATTGTCTCTGCTAAATTATATAGTGTGAATGGGAAACATTTAAGAGCTTCCATCATTTCCTTTGCTAGATTATAATATTGTTCTTCTGTTTTATCACTTGAAAGATATAATTTTACTAGTCCTGCCCAAGCGTCTAAGTTAATTGATTGTGCTTTTATAGCTTCTCTATATATTTGTTCTTGTTTTGTTTTATCATCTTTGTATACATCTACTGTCATTACTAATTCTTCAGCTTTTACAAAATTATTATAATCGTTTAGTGCTTCTTGTGCTAATGCAATGTATGGTACATTGTATCCTTTTACATAGCTTCTATCATTTCCCCAGCCAATAAGTAGTCTTTCTCCTTTTTCTGATTGTGTCCATCCAGATACATCATTATCTATTCCCCAGTATCCTTGCCCACTAGCATTTCTATTATAGTATATTATTGCTGCATGTCCTGGTTGACCAATAACTGCTGATGGTATTGCGTGTACACCACGAATACAATGACCTGTTTTTGATATACCTCCACAAACTGCTCCTGTACCAAATTTATTTCTAAAGTTCATCCATAGTTTGTATAGTTTGTAATCTGATGTCCCTCTTGTTATTCCATAATCGTATAATTTTTTATCTCCAACTGCAAATAATTCATTAAAATATTCTTTATTTTCCTCAGCATAGTAAATTGAATTTCCATAGTCTGGCCATACATAAGCCATATATGAATGTGGTGTTAAAAGTCCCCATGCATTATTTGGTGCTGCATTTATTTTTTGTTGAGTATATTCATTAAGCCATACTACTGACTCATCATCAATCATAGTTTGCATAATATAACGCATTTCTTCTATATTGTATGTTTCAAACCAAGGTGTAATATTTACCTTGTCAGTTGCTTTGAATTTTCCATCATTATACATTTTTTTATAAATTGCATAACGATCTACTGCATCTGATTGGTTTTCTTTAGCACTTGGTTGCATCCATAGTGCAACTTGTGCAGAGTGTGTTAAAGAAATTGTTATTGCCATTTTCTTATAAAGTTCTCCCTTTGTTGCAAGCTGATTAGGATATTTTTGTGTTAATATAGCTTTACCTGCCTCTGATATCTCTTCTGTTTCATTAAAGTCATTTTTATATTCTTTTAATAATCTTGTAAGTACTTTTAATGAATTATAGTATCCACCATTAGGAGTCCCTCCTAATATATAATAGCGTAGATTTGTTACATCATTCATCAACCAATCTATTGTTGCTTGATTTTCTGGTGCTTCGTCTGTAAATCTTTTTAAAGCATAGTTACCTACACTACTTATGAATTTTCTTTGTAATACTAATAATTCGTAGTTAGGGTCTAATAAATCTTTATTTGCATAATCTTTTATTCTTTGATCATATACAGATATATCTGGAAATTGATTAACTTCTTCTTGATATTCATCTGTAATAATCA
This sequence comes from uncultured Clostridia bacterium, assembly GCA_948857205.1. Classification (GTDB taxonomy): domain Bacteria; phylum Bacillota; class Clostridia; order TANB77; family CAG-508; genus CAG-269. Next base: position 15,267 of record CAQPRV010000015.1, on the reverse strand, counting down.
TTGGATTAATAAATACTGCATGGTCTGCTGCGTTAGATCCATTATCATATACTTGTATTCTTATATATTTTGCTCCTGTTATATCTACTTTTTCAAATATTGCATCTTGTCCTGGCATAATTACTCTGTCAGTATCTGTTTCTGCATTTTGTAGTGTCCAATTTTGACTTCCAGATTCAAAAAATGTATCATTATTTGATGTATATATCCATACCTTTACACCATTACCTGATGTTGATGTTTTATTAAGTCCAATATATGTTGTTAAATAATGATATTTTTCACTATATTCTCTTACATCATAATATATGTTTGCATTTGCATGTGCAAACAGTCCATAGTCAAACGTATAATATGAACCTTCTCTCTTAACTGAAAGTTTGTTTCCATTATAATCTTGATTTATTTTTACTGAACCATAATAACCTACATTAGATTTTTTAATTGGTAATTTTTCTGTATCAGTTAATCTTATGTATTGCCCTTCGTTTGGGTCAACTTCTTCCTTACTACTATTTTCTTCATCTTCACTTTTAGCATAAGTTGCTAGCATTCCGCTTCTTAATTGAGCCTGTTATTTCTTTTCCTATATATACTCCTGTAAGTATATATTGTGAACATATTAAAATCACTAATAATAAAATAACTCTTATTGATACTTTTTTTATTTTGTTTCTTTTAACATTATCCATAAAATGCTCCTTTTCACTTTTTTATATTAAATCTATTTTATTGTAGCATATTTTTACAGTTTTGTAAACATTTTTAAAATTATGTAAATTTAATATATAAGCGTTAAATTTATATTTCAATTTAATTAAAATTTTCCCATTTATGATTTATTTTTAAAACTACATATTTGCATATAACATTCTAAAATTTTTTTTTGTAATTCTCTATAAATTTTTTTATTACTATATATTTTTATCTTCTTTTTCATTATTATAATTTAAAAAATAAGAAAAATCATAGATTTTTCTTATTTTTTATTAAATTATTTTAATTCTGGATATCCCTTTGTATTCATATTATCTAAATTCCAAATTGTTTCGTCAAATCCTAAGTTTTTATAAAACTCTTTATTTAAGTTTTGTCTTGAAATGGTGTCTAAGTGTCCCACTGTATTAGCATTAACACGACTTGCTCCAATTTCTTCAGTTACTTCATAGCATTTACTTAAACATGCTTTTACTTGTGCCTCTAATGCTCCTACAAATTTATATGGAACTAAGTTATTTCCACTAGTGTCTGTATATCCTGTCATATTTCCAAAGGAAATACTATTTTTTATGCTTGGTGTATTATATATATTTCCTATTAATGAAGCATTAAATATACTATTAGCAACATTTGTATATGAATTACTTGTTTTTGTAATATCAACATCTGTAATAATATTTTCAATTGTTCCTCCCTGTTGCATAGAACCTACTAATCCACCATTTTCTGTGCTAGTTACATTTAAGGTTCCTTGTACATAGATGTCTTTCATTTTTCCTCCATATTTTCTACCAGCAAAAGTAGATACATATACACCTGTTCCTGTTACATTAGCATTTTTAACAGATATATTTTCAAATACAGAGTTTGCATTATCTCTTCCATCCATTCCAGTTACTACTGCAACATTATTTCTTCCTGATAAAGTAATATTTTCAAATCTCATATTTCTAAATGTTGCTGTAAAAGTTTCTTGAGCAAATGCTGTAACAAAGTCTCCATTTCCTCTACCAGTACTTGTATTGTTAAAGTTTCTAATATTTAAGTTTTCTACTGTTCCTCTAAAGTTTTCAAATAAGCTTAAATTTGTTAAATTTGAAATTGTATATCCATTACCTTGTATTTTACCTGTAAATATTCCTGTTACAATAGCACTTGTTGTAGCTGTATGTCCAGTAAAATCTATATCACCTGTTAATTCAAATAATCCACCTGGTTCAGCACTTAATTTTTCTACAAATTCATTTTTGTTTGAAATCTTTGTAACTAAACGTTCTACAGTACAGTCTCTAGTAATTACATTACTAATAGCTCCACCAATTAAAGCTAAATCATTTCTAGCACCAAAGAACATTTTTAATCCTGTAGCATTTATTTTTTCTGCAGTACTAGATTCTAGTTTATTAGCTAAAGCTCCAGAAGTAGTATTAGTTCTTGGAATATCTGTGTTTTCTAATGTTAAGTTTCCAACATATCCATATCTAATTTTATTAAATATAGGTATTTTATTACCAATTATTTTATGTCCATTACCATCTAATCTACCCATAAATGTTTGAGTTACATTTGTAGTCATTTCTGAGAAATCAATGTCATTATCTAGTACATAGTAGCCATAAGGTTTATTATTAATTTTCTCTACTAATTCTTCTGCTGTTTGTATATGTGTTACTTCAACATCTGTTCCAAGTGGGTCAGCCACAAAGTCATTTGTAGCACTCTTTAAGTAATGATAATATATCTTTCTAAGATTTGTTCTTTGAGATATATTTCTATCTCCATTATTAGCATCATTTATTAATGCTTCAGTAAATCTGTCTATCATGTATTGAACATCTATATATTTATTATCATTAATATTTTCTTCAACTGTTGCATATCTACTCATTTTGTATTGTTTCCAATCCATTTCAGTACCAGTTACCATTTTAGTAATTTTCTTAATCGCATCTAAGTCATTAGCAGATGCTCTACTACCATAAGTAACATATCCATCAACTCCTGCATAACCTAGCATTTCAAAGAAATTACGTTTAGTAGAGAACGCATCAGCATATCCACCATCTAAATGTCCTATAAACCAACGGTTTACCCATACAGATTCAAATCCATAATCGTTGCTACCAATTCCATTAATTACAGCTAATCCTCTTACACTTACTCCCCAAGCATTATTTGGTCTTAGCATAATTCTATTATCATATAAAGCTTCTAATGATGTTAAATTCATATTTGTTGCCTGTTGTGCTGTGATTCCTCCCCAAGAAGACCAACCAGCAGATATATTCATTCTTGTAGCAATCTTTGCTTGTTGTTCTGGTGTTAATCTAATAAATGCTTTTCCTTCAATATAATCTAGTAAATCTAGTGCATTTTGTTGTCCTTTATAATAATTTTCTAATTTTTCCCTTGTATTAATTCTCTCAGGAGTTAGATTTTGAGTCGCATTACCTTCTTTATTCAAATAGAAAGATGTATTAAAGTAATATGGTCCAACATCTTGAGTAAGATTGTTTTCACTCCAATTAGCATATTGTTGAACATTACCTTCTGTAAGTGTTTCAAGTTGCACTCTAGCACCACGTTGATATAACATTATTTTATCATATAAAGCGTGTTCAAATTCGTGTGTCCAAGTATCAAAATTAGTAAGTCCTGGTCTTGCTTGGAACCATAAGAATCCAGCAGTATTACCTACACCAGCTGAGCTACCACCTGGTTGCCATAGTCCTAAAACTTCACTAAAATTCTTAAAGAATGGATATTCTAGACCAACTTTTCCTTGTGTATAAACTGGACCTGTTGATATTACAATATTTGTACCAGGGAAATAAGTATTTTTATAACCTGTAATTATTTTTGTACAATCATAGACCATAATACAGTAGTTATTCCATTTTTTATAGTCAAATGAATCTGCTAAAGTAGAAAAATGGCTTTTTACAAGTTTAACATGATTATTTACTTTGTTTTTAACTTCTGTTCTTCCAGCTTCAGTCTGAGGATCTTTATGATATAATTGTGAAGGTCCAAATTGTAAATGAGCAGGTCCAGAAATCATATAAGCACAATCATTTGGTAAAGTAATAACTGGAAGTATCATTCTTGCATTTTTGGTAAGTTGATACCAACCACGATACCCTATTTCAGGTAGATGATCTACTGAAACTTCAGCTAGTATATTTCTAGCACCAAAATACTCAGTAAACCAGTCATTTACATCTTCATATCCACCAATATTAGATATTATATAATTTAGGAAATAGCCAACAGTTGAACTTCCTGTATATTTTTTTAGACAATTGCTATAGAAATTATCTGTATTTCCTGGATTTAGATTTCCTACAAATACTTCATTTACTACATTATAAAATGTCATTGGATTTGAATACATTTTACCTTCAAATAGTATAATATCTGATACTTTTGCACCACCTATTTCAAATCCATACCAACGTTGATAGTAATTATATGCATAAATGATTTTATTTATTTTTTCAGTTCCAATTAGTTCTTTTTCTATTTTTTTGTTTAGTATCTCATTGTTTAACATAAGTATACTGCTTTCATCATTTTGTAAAATTTGAAGTGCCATTTCTTCTGCCATATTTTTAATTACATTATTATAATTATCTCTATATAATCTGCTATCTGCTGCTACAGTAAGTGGCTCTAATACTGTGTTATAATCTAATGATTTTATATAATCAGCTAGTTTTTTTACAACTTCTGAGTCTTCATTTATAATATAATTTCCAAACGCATAACTTAGATTTAATTCTGGTATTTTATATATTGCAATATTTCCCATAAGTTTTTCAAAGTTTACTTCATATTGTTCTACAGTATAATCAGTGAATACAACTTTTATACTTGTTATTCCGTTATATGCTTTTGATGTTAAATATGTTACAAGTTTATTGTCTGCAAATGGTAGTATATGTTTTATAGTTTTTGTATTTAATGTATCTGTATTTGATATACTAACACTATCTAATACTACATATTTTGCATCATAATATGGCATTAATTTTTGTATATTATTATATGCTATTAATTTATTTGTATTAAATCCTGGTGTATCTTTTATTCTATTATATTCTGGAATATATAAATTTGCATCTATTTTTTCTTCATTGTTTTCTGTTTCATCTTCTTGTTGTTTGTTTCCTTTTAATGTTGGTATATTGTCATAAGATACATTATCTAAATTCCATATACTTTCATCAAATTTTGCACTATCTTTAAAGAATTCTTTTGTTATATTATTTTTAGAAACTTTCTTTACTCTTTCTCCTGAAGCATTAGATATTAATTCAGATTCTTCTAGCTCATAGTTGTTAGTAGAAGCATTTGCATTAATATTACCACCATGTACCTTATAAACACCTGTACCAGTTGATAAACTTACATTATTTTTTAAAGTTGCAACTGTACCATTTCCTAATCCTATTATGGCACCATTAAGTCTAGGTCCTCCACCATTCCATACATAATTTATTTTTGTAATGCAATTTTCAATAGTAACTGGTGTGTTTTCTAATGCGTGACCTAAAATACCACCTATTCCATTACCATCTTTAGATTGAGTTGAATGTACTTCACCTTGTACATAACAGTTTTTAATTGTTCCTCCTGTCATTGCACCAGCAATTCCTGCTACTCTGATATGACCAGATGTATTTAAATTATAATTTCTTATACTACATTCTTCAATATTTCCTGAATTTAAATCACCAACAATTCCACCTACTTGATTTACTTTTGTTGTTATATTTAAGTTTTTAATGTGTACATTTTTTATAGTAGTATTTGTAGCAATATTTGCTATACTTCCTCTACTTGTTGCTTCCATTAAATTTACTTTTTCTAATTGAATATTTTGAATTGTTGCACTTTCTAATGTATCAAATAATGGTTTACTTAAATTATATATTCTGTGTCCATTTCCATTTAATGTACCTCTAAACTCACCTGTAATAAGTGAATTATTTGTTGTTTTTAAATATGATACATCATAATCTTGTGTTAGTGTAAAGTCTCCATCTGGATTTGCTTCAATTTCTGCTATTAAAGCTTCTATACTTTTATTTTCAGCAACTCCATTATTTACTTTACCATATCTAACTTTTAGTTTATTTTGTTTTTTGCCATTTTCATATTGAATTACATTATCATAGTCTAAAATAAAATCTAAATTTCCATCTTCTGTTATTTCATAGCTCTTTATTTTAGCATAGAATACAGGCATTTCTTTTTGTATAACTTTTACTAAATAATTATCTAAAGTAGACAATTCTTCTTCTGTTATACTACTAACTTCTGCTATTGGGTCTTCTTTTGAATATAGATTTATTGTTATTATATCTTTTAATTCAATCAAACGCTCTGTACTTATATTAATTCCTTCTTTAAGTAATTGTTGATTTTCATATTCATTATCTCCAGTTGTAATCTGATTCGTATCTAAATCATAATCTGCAAGTATTACTATTTCAAATTCTTCATTAGCTCCTTTTTCAAAGCTAATTCCATTTGAACTACGTGTTAATTCTTCTTCTTTTATTTTAACTCCATTTTCATCTATTACTTTTATAGTTCCACCTGTTATTGCTTCTTCTGTGTCATTTACTTTAAATGATACATCAATATTTCCATTATCTGCATTTTCACTATATCCAAAATCTGTAATAGTTGGTCTTAATTTTAATATTCCTACTCGTGTTTCGTTATTTTCTGTTAATTCAATTTCTTTTGTATTATTTAAAATTAATTTTTCAATTGTTATTGTTTTTGGACCAAATGTAGAAACTACTGGTATTTTTGTTTTATAGTTTTGTTCTACTTTTTCTAATTCATATTGTTTTCCATTTATAATTGCAGAAACTGGATAGAATTCTGTTGTATTATTACTATCAAAACTTACAGTTACTTCTTGACCTTTTTCAAAATATTTTGTTTCTTTTTCTCCATTATATGTTTTAATATTCTCTATTTTTAGTTCATAATCTGCAATTAATTGAATTGGTCTTTGTCTGAATATTTCGTCTTCTACATAGTTTTGATTTGTTTCTTCTTCTATTTCATTAGTATCTCTATCATAAGTCATTTTTGCAATTAATGTATATTGTGTTCCTATTTCAATATTATTTATTTCAAAAGTAATATGTTCAGCATCAAATGATTTAGTTGCTACTATTTCTTTATCACTATTTCTTACAAGTTCTGCTTTTCCACTTATGAATGCTTTATCTGGGTCTACTATGTTTGCAGTTAATGTTACAGTTCTTTTTTCTATATCATCTTTTTGTGAAAATGCTTCACTTGTAGGTTTTTCTTTTAAAACATCTATTTTTACTTGGTTTGTTACACTAACTGATGTATTTCCTTCAAATATAATATCTGTTGTATTTAAATCTACTATACCCGCTTTTTCTCCTGAATTTAGAGTTACAGAATATGTTACATTTTCTTCCTCGTCTATATGCTTTGTTGCTATGCATTTTATATTATTTACCATAATATGTGTAATTTCAGTATCTTTCTTATTTGTCTCTATTTGATATGTTAAGGTAACATTATCTCCTTTTTCTGGGTATTTGTTAGATACTTGTACTTCTTTTATATTGACAATTGGATTAGCTGAACCCTCATTTTCTAATAAAGTCTCATTTGTATATGTATATTTTTCATCGTTTTCAAGTAAACAATAACTTGCAGTCAATCTTATTTTATATTTACTTGGTAATTCTGCATCTCCTAAATCTATATTAGTGTTTATATAATATGTATTTTTTAATTCCTCTTCTTGACTATCACTTAAATTTTCATCTCTTAAATATTCTGTTAGATTTTTAGATGTAATTTCATTATTTTCTTCATCAAGTAATTTTGCAGTTAAATTAGTTATTGCTTTATTATTATCTTTTATAAAAATAAGCATATTAATATTCTTTTCTTCAGAATTCTCATGACTTCTGAATCTTGCAACAGTTGGTGCATTTTTTATTATTCTTACCTGTGTTTCTTGATTTACTTCAAATTCTTTTCCATTATCTAAAATAACCTTTTCTATAGTTATTTTTTGATTACCTGTACTGTTAAATCCATCTATAAAAGTTTCATAGGTATTATTGTCTCCTGTTAGTTCATATGTCTTTCCATTTATAACTGCTGATTCTGGTATGTATTCTGTTTCATTTGTACTGTCAAATTTAACTTTTATATGTTCTTCTAAATTGAATTCTTGTGAGATTTCTTCTTCATCATCTATACCTCTATATGTTTCTATATTAGATAATTGAAATTTATAATCTTCTTTAAGAATTAACTCTTGTTCTTTTTTAAGTCTTCCTGAATTATCTACTTCTTGTTCTAAAGTGTCTGTATCCAGGTTATATTGTGCTTCTATTAAAATTTGATATTTTTTATCTTTTTCTACTTTTACATTTATATTGTTATTACCAACTGCTATATTACCTTGTTGTACATAATCTGTTGCTTCTATGCTTTCAACGGTTTCTTTCTTTTCAGTAATTATATATGTTCCTGATTTTACTGTTTCATCAAAATCTACTAAATCAAATGATATATTTAATTCTGAATTTTCTATATTTTCTGTTAATTTCCAATTTTCAATTTGAGGTTGTGTTTTTAATACATCTATTTTAACTATTTCGTTAATTATAAATTCTTCTCCATTTATAAGTGTTAATTTTTCTATTCTATATTCTTTTACGCCACTTGTATTTCCTACATTTAATTTAACTTCATATAAATTTTGATTTAGTTCATTTCTTATTACTTCATATTCTTCTCCATTTATAGTAATTGTTTTAACTTCTGTATTATAACTTACATCAATATCAAAATTTAATGTTATCTCTTCATTTTTATTTGGATAATAATTGTTTGCTTCTATTTCTCTTATTTCTACTTCATATTCTAAGCCTTTTTCTATTTTCTTGATTAAAAGATTTAAATCTGTTACAGTTATTTCTCCATCACTATTCATATCTGCATTTTTTAATTTTTCTTCTGGTAGAGATTTTGAATGGATTAAATGTAATTCTAATAAGCTTACATCTGCATAATTTACCTTTCCATCATCATTTAATTCACCTTTTGATGTATAATTTGCTGCATATATTACCCCTAAGAACATTACTAAAAATATTGATATACAAATACTTATTTTTATAAATAATGTGTTTTTTAATATCTTATTTTTTATAATTTGTTCCATTGTACGTCCTCTTTCCTCCTTTTATTTTTCTAGTTCTAATAGGTCTATTAATATCAGTTTTATTTGTGCTAGGTCATTTATTGTTACATTATTGTCATCATCTATATCTGCTGATTTTAATTCCAATCCTGTTAGTAGTTTTATTTCTATTAAATGTAATTTTATTTGTGCTAAGTCATTTATACTCATACTTCCGTCTTTATCTATGTCTCCTATTACTATAAGTGTATATTCTTTCTTATTTCCTACTTTTAGTTTTGTTCCTGTTTTTATTATTCCTTTTTCTTCTATTTGATTTCCTAACTCATCTGTAAATACAAGCTCTTCATCTGTTGTTACATTCTTTTTGAATTCTTCTACTGTTGTTACTGGTACTATTCTTGTAATATATTTTTCTCCTATTTTATATTTAACTGATGTTATTAGATTTGGATTTGTTTCTTGTTCTTTTATTATATCTATTTGTACTTTTGCATTTTCTATTGTTAAATCTTCTTTTCCCTCTGATGTTGTTATACTACTCAATATTACATCTGTTTTTTTCGGTTCTACTTCTTCTTTTACTTTTAAAGTTATTTGTGCTATTTCTTCTTCTTTATTGGTTCCTGCTTTTTTTATTACTACAAGTTCTCCTGTTTCTTGATTATATTTTAGCTCTTCCCAATTATTTTGTGTTTCAAAATTTGCTTGCACTACTTTTTCGAATATTTGTTCGTCATATTCTAGTACTGCATAAAAACAATTTATTCCTTTTGTATCCTCATTATAATTATCAAATTTTAGTGTTATTACTACTTCTTGTCCAGCTTTTAGTTCCTCTTCTGAACTAGTTAGATTTGCTTTTACTATATCTGATTTGCTTGTTGCTATTGCACTTGTTGTTAATAATAATATAATAATTGCAATTACATAAAATAATGTTTTTTTCATATTCCTCCCCCTTCTTTATCTATTTTTACATTTTTTCTGATATTCTTTAATATTATACCACTTATTTACTTAATTCTCAAGTACTTTTTCTAACTCATATGAATTTTTTGACCTGAGTTTTCCTTAGCTTCCAACATTTTCTTACTGTTTTTTGTTTTATATTTCTTTTATATAACCTCTATATTACACGTTTATTTCTTTTTTGTATAAAATTGTATCTTTTGAGTGTCCGTAAGTTTTTTGCTTTATTTTTATTTTTTTAAGTAGATAATATCGAACCTAAAAAATATTTTTTTACTTTTAGATTTTAGGTTCCAAATTATCTACTATATAAGCTAAACAAAGTTTAGTATACTAAAATTTTATTCATATGTAATATAAATCTTGCTACCTTTTTTTATAGTTATTCCTGTATTGGGAATTTGTTTTTTTACAATTGCTTGCTTTTTATCTAGTTTTTCTGTTTCATTTTCAATTACTAACTCTAGTCCTCTTTCTTTAACTATCTTTTGTGCTTCTTCTATTGTTTTGCCTAATAAATCTGGTGCTTGTATTTCTTCTATTTTTTCTATTTCTTCCGTATTCCCTTGATTTACTTCTAAATATGGTAATACTTCACTAAATACTTGCCCTCCAACAGGTGCTGCAACACCACCTCCTTGGTGTATTTTGTCGCTACACAAAGTTAAAGTTAATTTTAGCATTGTTTGTAGCTTTAGTTTTATGCCTTTTTTACTCTTTCAAAGATACTTGCTTTATTTTCATTTTCTATGTATTCTAATATTTTATCTAATTCATCCATAAACTTAAAATGAATAGTAATTTTTTTATTTTCATGTACCTCTATGTAATCAATCAACTCTGTTATAATATCTCTATCTAATTCCGTTATATTCTTATGTGCTTTAAAGTTTTCTATCCATAAGCTGTTTCCATTTATAATTTCTTCTTGCTTTTCTTTTTGTTTATCTAAATTCGCCATTATTTCTTTTATTTTTTCAATGTCTTGTTCATATTTTTGTTTATACTCTAAATACTCATCTTTTGTTATATAATCGTTTTTCCAGTCCTCATATAAACATCTTTTCAAATTATTTAATTTTTCTATCTCTTTTTCTTTTGCTTGTTTTATATTTTCCATATTCTCATTTGCTAATTTTTTAGTGTTTGATTTATTAATTTGTTCTAATAATTTTTCAGTATCAACAAGTAATTCTATATGTAATTTAATAGATTCTAATACTGCATTTTCTAATTCTTCCACTTTTAGAGTATGTTTTGTGCATAACTTATTTGATTTCTTTCTATATGTTCCACATATGTAATACTCATAAACTATCCCACTTCTATTTTTACAATATTTTTTATGCATTGCCCTACCACAATCTACACACTTTAAAATACCTGCCCACATACTTAAGTTTCCACTATCTTGTACTCTAGTATCGACTTTTCTCATACCTTGTGCTTTATTAAATAACTCTCTTTCTATAATAGGCTCATGCATATTTTCTACTGTAATCCATTCATCTTCTGGTACTTGTTCGACCTTATGAACTTTATAACTTTTTACTCTTCTTTTACCTTGTGTAACATTTCCTATGTAAATATCATTTTTTAATATGTTTCTAACTGTTGATGGACACCATGAATAATCTTCTTGCATTATTTGAGAATTATTATAATTTTGATTTAGCCTTTTCTTTTTATAGCCTGTTGGATTTAAAACTCCCATATCATTTAATCTATGACAAATAGATAAATTCCCTAATCCCTCATTTACTTTCCATTCAAAAATCTTTCTTACAATTTCGGCTGACTCTTTATCAATGATTAACTTATGATTATCTTCTGGATCTTTTATATACCCATATGATGGAAATGCTCCTACAAATTCTCCTTTTCTTTTTCTTCCATTTAAAGCTGACCTAATTTTTATTGATGTATCTCTACAGTATTCATCATTTATTAAGTTCTTAAATGGTACTAATATTGTATTTGTGCTTGTAGGATTTTTAAAGCTATCTACACTATCGTTTATGGCAATAAATCTTATATTAAATAATGGAAATATCTGCTCTATGTAATTACCAACTTCTATGTAGTTTCTTCCAAGTCTTGATAAATCTTTAACTAGTACACAATTTATATTTCCTTTTCTCATATCTTCTAATAAACTCTGAAATCCTGGTCTATTAAAATCTGTTCCTGTATAACCATCATCCACATAAGTATCATAAACAATCAAATCATCATGTTCTTCAATAAATTCATTTAATAATGCCTTTTGGCTTGTTATACTGTTACTTTCTTGCTTGTCTTCTCCGTTGTCACTATCTTCTTGTGAAAGTCTTATATATACTGCCACTGACCATATTTTTGTTCCTTTTATATTTGAATTTTCTGAAGAATATTTTGATTTTCTTCCAGCCATTATTGTTTCTTCCCTCCCTTCTCTATATAGTATAACGTGTCCAAATTAGAAAATCAGCCCAATCTGCTGAAACTGTTAAGATTTATCTGTTATAGTTTCAGTATGCAAAATTGCAAAGCAATTTTACTTTCCTATCTTTTGTTTTAAAATATTTAGTATACATTCATTAAATTTTTTATAATTTTTAGAATATTCTATATTTACAACCATATTTCCAACTTTTATTTGATATGGATTTTCTTTTTTTTTGAGATATTCAATAAGCTTTTCTTGCATTTTTTAAATTACCTTCCTTTTGTATTTTTGATATTTAAGTTTATTAATTTAGAAAAAATTTATTACTCTTTCTCTCTATTAGGTATATGTCACTTAAAACTCAAAAACCGGTAATTATTGAAAAATTTTTTAAAATTTTTATAAACATCTACAAAAAAATAACCAGAGAATTAGTTTTTACTAATTTTCTAGTTATCTCCTTTTTTTGCTTTTTTATTCCTAAATCAATTAATTAACATTATTAGATCTCATCTTTATAACTTGTAATTTATCTTTCATCTAAAAACTTTGTATCTGTTCTATTTCTTTCTTCTAATTCTATTTGTTCATTTTCAGATTTTGTTTCAGTATTATAAAATGATTTGCTTTTCAAGTTTCTATTAGCAATAAGCTCGTTAATTGCTTTAACATATTGTTGTGGATTATTTATGCTAAAATCTCCATGATAATAATTAGGTAATATTTCAATTCTACTTCCATTTATCTTTTGATGAATTATACTCGCTGATTTTTTCATTATTGGTCTTTCTTTATCTCCTACAACTACTAAAACTTTTGCTTTTGTACTTGATAAAGAATCTTTAATTTCATATTTTGAGTTTGCTTCCATAAAAGCAATCATATCTTCCTTACTAATTTTACAAGTATCTCTATAATATTCATTAAATAAATCTTCTCTTATTTTTAAAGACTTAAATTGCATTTGTGAAAACCATTTTTTCGATATTAGCCCATAACTCATAGAAAAAGCTGGTCTAATCATTTTATATGTTGCTTTCATAGGAATTGCTAATGCACTTTCAACAATAGCATAATCACAAATATCTTCTTTTTTTGATAAAATTTCTAAAAGAATTTGTCCTCCTAAAGATAATCCTCCTATTAAACGAATATGACCATTATAATTATTAATTATATACTCTACAATTTCTTGTGCATTATCTTCTATACTTGTAAAATTTCTATCGCTTTCCGAATGACCATCTAATATTGGAAGAATAATATGATAACTATTTTTTAATTTTTCTGCTTCTTCTCTATAATTCCACCAAGAAAGACCACCACCATGTAATAGCATTATTGTATCTTTACTGTTATCTCCATATTCTTTAAAGTTCATTTTTTATCCCTCCATTCCTAGCGATTTATTGTAAGTTTTTATTATAATTGTTTTATTACTTTACAAGGATTTCCGACTGCTACAACATTTGATGGTATATCTTTATTTACAACACTTCCTGCACCTATTATAGTATTATCTCCAATAGTTACCCCTGGAAGTACAATAACATTTCCACCAATCCATACATTATTTCCTACTTTTATTGGTTTTGCATATTCTAATCCTTTATTTCTTCTTTCTGCATCTAGTGGATGCCCTGCTGTATAAAAGCTACAATTTGGTGCAATAAAAACATTATCTCCAAATTGAACTTTATTTCCATCCAATATAATTAAGTTATGATTAGCATAAAAGTTTTCTCCAATTTCTATATTGTATCCATAATCACACATAAAAGGTTGTTCAATAGTAAAGACATTTCCCGTCTTTCCAAAAATTTCTTTTATAATATTTTCTTTTTCTTCATTGTTTGATGGTCTTAATTGGTTATAATCATAACATTTATCTTTTGCCAAATATCTTTCTTTTATTAGATTTTCATTATAGTTAGCATCATATAATTCTCCTGCTAACATTTTTTCTTTTTCAGTCATAATATTATTCCTCCTCGATAGATTCAATTTTCATAATAATATCGTATGCAGTAGAACAGTCTTCTTTTGATAGTTTTGTTTCATTAACAAGGTATTCTATCGCTTCATCTTTATTAGAAAAATCTTTTAATATATTTTTTACTTCTTTAAATTTTTCAATAACTTTGGTTACTTCATTATTCATAATTTCATCTCACTTTCACATTACTATTTCATCTCAATGATAACTTACTATTATTTTAAGTAACTACAAACATGTAATTTGTAATTATCTATGACCTATATAATTTAATATTTTAGTTGTTAATGGTTTGAATATTAAATACATAATATATCCAATACTTCCACCTACGACATTAGTTATTAAATCCGTTATATCTGCTGACCTAAAACCATTTATTAAAGGCTGTAATAATTCTATTCCTAGACTTAATAAGAAGGTATAAAAAACAACTTTTAATAGTCTAGCATTTTCTTTTTTTACTAAAGGCATTAAAAAGCCAAAAGGAATTGTCATTATCACATTTAATCCTACTTGTCTAACGAAGTCACCTCTGCCATTTAAAACATCAATAAATGGAACTAAATTTATTGAATCGTATGGGTGATTAAATATAAATGGTAAAGATGTTATTATAGGCATTAAAGTAAAATACAATACAAAAGATAAGTATATATACATTAAAGTATTTACAAACAGTACATCTCTACCTTTTTCTTTCCATTTCTTATAAAATTTCAAAAAATATATTATTATTAAAACCACAAAATCTACTAACTCTTTCATATTTTTAATCTCACTTTCAAATGAATAAGAAATTAAACGATGTAAGTTTAAGAAAAAAACTCCACTAGAAGCTCTTGGCAGATAAAACTTACATCGTTTAGTTTAATTGCACAAACTGCGGACTTTCTATGGAGTTTTTAAACTTTATCTCTTATTCTT
>CAQPRV010000014.1 GCA_948857205.1 uncultured Clostridia bacterium | reverse complement strand
TCATATAATTCTACAATTGTTTTTTTAAATTCCTCTGTATATGTTTTCATTTTTAGACACTCCTTTTTCATTTACATAACATTATATCATCTTTTCATTGATTCGTAAAATTTTGTGTCTATATATCTATTCTAACATCAGATTTATGAATATTAATAAAACAGCATTACAAAAGAATTATTGGACCAATGATGAGCCAAATACACCACTTGAAGGAGTAAAATTCGAGTTAAGAGATAAAGATGATAATGTGTTATTAGAACTAGAAACCGATAAAAATGGTAAATTTTCAAAAGATATTCAATTAGATGTTGGAACTTATTACTTATGGGAAGTAGAAGCACCAGAATATTACATAATGAATGATAAACCAGATATATTTGAAATTACAGAAAACGGACAAAAAGTAACAATAGATATAACAAATGATGTAGAACCTGCTGAATTTGTAGATGTTTCAAAAACTCCTGCAAAAGACAATAAAATTACAGGAGAAAAGGAAAATACATTTTTACCAAATGCAGTATATAGAGTTGAGAATGTTGATACAGATGAATTTGTTGCAGATTTAACAACAACAGCAGAAGGACATTTAGAAGAAAAACTAATGCTTGGAGCAGGTAATTATAGAATTTTTGAAATTGAATCTCCAACATATTATTTGATTGATTCATCTATATATTATTTTACTGTTAAAGAAAATGGTAAAGAAGTATATTTTGAATTTAAAGATAATCCTGTCGAAGTAGAAGTAAATGTAGAAAAATCAGGAATAGTAGAAGCACAACCTAATGATGAGATTAGATATGATTTTGACGCTGTAGAAAGTTTATCTAATGTACCACTAGATAACTTTACATTTGTTGATGATTTACCTTATGAAAAGGTTAAATTGACTAAACTATTTACTGGAATTTATACAGATAAAGTTGAATTTGATGTGTATTATAAAACAAATCTATCAGAAGAGTGGATTTTAATAAAGGAAAATTTAGATTCAACTGTAAATAATTTCATTGATTTTTCAACTATTGAATTAAAAGAAAATGAAGTGATAACAAGTTTCAAAATGGAATTTGGAACTGTGCCAGAATACTTTAAAGCAAATACTACACCATTTATATTTACAAAAGTAAATTCAGATATTAAGCCAGATGATGTATGGACTAACAATGTTCATTTATATGGAACATATTTAGATGTAAATGTAAAAGATGATTCAGATTGGACTACTAAAACATATAAGAAAGAACTAACAATTAAAAAACTTCCACGAACTGGAGAATAATCAAGAATAGGCTAGTTTAGTTAAAACAACTATTCTAGCCTTTATATTATTTAAACAAGAATTTAAAATATTAAATTTTTATTTAAGTAATATATGAGGAGTAAAAACAAATGGATATTATAACAAAAGATAGCATAAAGCAATTGTTTAATAAGTTAGAGAAAATAAATAATCAAAAACAGGAATTTATTTATAATGCAAAAACAAATACTTTTGGATATGCAGATATTAAAGAAATTTATTATAAAGGAAACAGCATTTTTATAGGAATCCAGAAGGAAATATTAAAATTCCAAGAATATAGGTTAAATTTAGAAATAGATTTGATAAACAAAGAGAGTAATAATAATGTTCCAGTTAAACAGGAAGATATTGAGTACATAAACGAATTAAAAATAAGAGTAGATAAAATAAAGGAATTATCTAGTGATGAATTAGTTGGAATATCAGATGAAGGCGATATACTTGAAAATATAGACTTATACAGGAAATTAAGCGAAATATATTCAGAAATTACAGAAGAAAAAACTTTAGAAAATTAATTTACAAAGGAGAAATATTATGGCTACTACTAAAACAAAAGAAAAAAAGAAAACTAATAAGAAATCAGCAAAAGAGATTGTGGAAGAGAATAGAAAGAAAATAGTTGATAAATTAATTTCAAATATGGAAAAAGGATATATATTTTCAGAATGGGCGTGGAATAGAAATGCTTTTTTACCTCGAAATGCTGTTACAGGAACACAATATCAGGGAATTAATAGATTGAATTTAAGTTTTGAAGCAATAGAAAATGGATATGAAGATCCAAGATGGTTGACACTAAAAAAAGCTAATGAAATGGGATATAGGGTTAAATCAGGTACAAAAGGAGTATTTTGTGAAAAATGGATATGGCAGAAAATGGAGAAAGTAATAGATGAGGAAACAGGAGAAGTAGAAAAGGACGAAAACGGAAAAGATAAATATAAAATGGTGGAATTATCAAGACCTATAATAAACTATTTTTATTTATATAATGCTAGTCAAATTGAAGGTATTCCACCATATATAGAACCTAAAAAAGAAGAACAAAGTAATGTATTAGAGATGGCAGATAGTTTTATTGTTTCATCAGAATGTCCTATCGAAGAAAAATTTCAAGAAAAGGCTTTTTATAGTCCGTTTGACGATAAAATAACTTTACCACCTAGAAAATTTTTTAAGTCAGATGAAGCTTTTTTAGGAACATTGCTTCACGAAATGTCGCACTCTACAGGCAATGAAGAAAGATTAAATAGAGATATTAAGAATCGTTTTGGAACAGAAAAATATGCAATTGAAGAATTGACTGCAGAACTTTCTTGTGTATTTTTGGAAGCAGAATTAGATAAGGATATAGATTTTACAAGGCAAGACCATATAAATTATTTTAATTCGTGGATTCAGGTTCTTAAAAATGATCCTAATGAATTATACAAAGTATGTAGTAATGCGAGTAAAAGTTGTAATAGATTGATGGATAATTACGAAAGAGTTAGAGCTTTTGAAAATACACAAACAAAGCAAAAAGATGAAAATGAGCTAGAAGCAGTAATATAAAGAAAGAGAGAACAATCTTATGGAAGTATACGGAAATATTACAGAAATACCTATTTATAACCAAATAGAAGAAACAAATGAAATTTATTTTTCTGTAAAGATAAAAACTATTGAACAAAAAATTATAGATATTGCATTAGCAAGTTCTGTTGATAATGATTATGAAAAATACAAATTAAATAGACCTATATATGCCTTTGTATCAGAGAAAAATGATAAATTAAAAATAGCAAAAAAAGTAGAGTTTATATCAAAAAGAGATTTAATAGATAAAGCATTATTATATTATAAAAATGAGAAAATAACATTGGATAATTATATTCAAGTATGTAGAGATAATGCAGATTATGAAAAAAAAAGTGATAATACAGAAGAAAATGAAATTGAATATCAAAAAAATGTTATAAGACAAATTAGAAATGATAAAAGATTTGAGTCTAAGGGAGATATTATAAAAGGTTTTTTAGAAGAAGAAATTTATGAAATAATTGGTGGTTTTTTGAAATCTTTTTTAGAAGAAAATGATATAAATACTGATGTTGTTGATTTTCAAATAATAGGATCAAGAAATAAAGGAACAGCCAAAAAGCGTTCTGACTTAGATGTTTTAATTGAATATAACAACGATAATTATAGTGAAGATAGTCTATTTAATAGCTTAAATGATGAAACAAATGGATTAAAAATAAATGGAATAGTTGTTGACTTTAATCCTATTACACCATCAAAATCAGGTACGATAGAAGAATGGTTAGAGAGCAATTATGACTATAATAAGTATGAAGAAGAGTTGGAGGAATAAATGGAAGAAAAAATATTAAATATTGAACTTATAAATAAATTAATAAATAAAGAAGGATTATTTAATGTAGGAGAAAGAGAAGATTTTTTATATAAAAATAGTAATCAAAATATTTGGAATCTTACTTTGATAAGAGATGAAGATATATATTCTCCTTTTATATTTGCATTGGAAGGAAGAAAGGTTGGTACAAATGAAACTTGGAGTAGAAGATATACAGATATAAAAGAAGCACTTTTACATATAGTAAACGATTTTAATGAAAATGCTAGTATAAAAAATAAATATAGCAATATAGAAGAATACTTAAATGAAAAAATAAAATTAATATATAAATATGAAGAAAATGACAATTACTATTATGAAGATGAAAATGAAAATTTATATTGTGAAAATGGAAATCAAAATGTAGGCGAAGTATGTTTAATGTACTGCACAAAAGAGTATGGAGAACCTATATGCAAAGTTGAAAATTTAGAAAAATATGAATTAGTTAATAATCCAAAAGATGATCCTAATTATGAAAGAAAAAAAGCTAACCAATATAATTATATGATGTTAGATAGATTAAGAGCTGATTGTGATTACTTTATAGGCAATGGAAATGGATTTTTAGGTCATCTTTATTATGAAGATATAGATAAACATATAGAAGAAATGAAAAATATTTATAATTCTTTTTCAGAAAATGAAAAACCAGAATGGATAAGCTTAGAAGATATAGATAACTACAAAGAAAAAATGAATAAAATGTTAGAAAAAAGTGAGGAAAAAGAAATATGATAAAACAGAATATAAAGTTTTATGCTGAAAAATTTTTTGAACTCTTAAAAAAAGAATTTGAAAATAATATTAGTTATAGATATAAATTATTATTTTTAAAAAATGAGGAGTATAATCAATATTCTGTTTGTCTTGCAATTGATACAAATAATGATTGGTGTTAGAATAGATATATGGACACATTTTATGAGAGAGTGTATAATAAATTATGTATACTAAACTGAAAGGAGTGTGTCAAAAATGGCAACAAAAAAGTATGATGAAGATTTTAAACAAATGATAGTAGAATTATATG
>CAQPRV010000013.1 GCA_948857205.1 uncultured Clostridia bacterium | reverse complement strand
GGTGGAATAGAGGGAATGGATTACTATGTTGATCCTAATCCAAATGTTAATGATTGGTCTGGTAAAGAATTTAGGGTATATATAATGTGTTGTCCACAATGTGGGCACAATATCTTTGATAAATCTAATAATAATCCTACAAGTTGGAAATGTAGACATACAATTGGAAAACAATTATATTGTACAAAGAGTACAACAGGAAATACTAATTCACAGAGATTTTAAATAAAATATTAGTAATTATTCTATAGAAAAGTTTTCTAACTTTTCTAAAAATTTTGGAATGGTTACCCTGAAGTCACTCAAAAATTCTTCTCGCGCTATTCTTAATTAAATACTAACAAATAAATAATTAGAAATTTAAGTGATTGCCATAAAGAATTTGAAAAATATTGGAATGTATGTTAAAATATTAGTATATGTAATATTTTTTATAAAAGGGGAATTTCATGAGTAAATTTGAGAATAAAGAAACTAGAAATGAAGAAATAGAAAAATTAAAACAACAACAATTAATGCAAAGTATATTAAATAGAAAAAATTTAGAAAATGAAGCTCTTATACAAGCAGTACAAGAGAGTAAAAATAAAACAAAAGAAGATATAGAAAAGAGAAAACAACAAATTATAAAAGATAAACTAGAAGAAGAAAAGCAAAAAAATCAAAAAGAAATAAGTGAAAAATTAAAAGAAATAGAAAATAAACGACACAAAGAACAAAAAAGCAAAGAAATAGAAAATAGAATAAAAGAAATTAATAAAACTGATAATGAAAAATTGAGAAAGAAAACAAGAATAAAAGAAAAAAATAATGCTATAGTTTATCAATTAGGAAAAATATATAAAATAGAAGAAAAAATAAATTCAAAAAAACCAGATTATGTAGGAACAAGAGAAAATGAAAATATTCAAAAATCAAGTTATTCAAAAGAAAATAATGCAAATAATATAAATTTTCCAAAGGAAGAAAATAACAGTACAATAGAAATAGTAGAATCAAAAAAAGATGAAAAAAGAACATTAGAAAATTTAAAAGAACAACTTATTAATTTATTTAAAGGAAACATAGAAAAGAAAAAGAAAAAAATAACAAATTACAGAATTATAAAAGGAATAAAAAGATATGAAGAAAATATAAGATTCTATAATCAATATCAGAGAGAAAAATTGTTTTACAAAATGAATAATTATAGAAATAAAACAAGCTCTAAAAAAGTTACAAAAAATTTTAAAGAGATATATAATAGTATAGCAATAGATCATAATTTAGCAATTAGAAATGCAGAAGAAAATAAAAAGAGTATTCAAAATGAAAGAGTATCATAAATTAACAAAAAACTTACTTTAATAATATATAGTATTAAAGTAAGTTTTTTCTATAATATGGACGCTATAATAATTAGCATTTTGTGATTTTTTTCTTATAATCGAAAACTCAAATTGGGTGAGAATAAACTAAAAAAAGATTTGAAAAATTTCTTATTTGTTCTTTTGCAATAGTTACATCATTTTTATAAAAAATAATATGTTCGCTTTTTTAATAAATCTAAATGTGGTAAAATTTAATCAGCAAAAGGAGAAAAAAGGATGAAATCAAAAAAAGTAGTAGAAATATTTAGTGATTATAAAACAAGTACAAATATACAATATGCAGAAATAAAAACTTTAAATGTAGTAAAAAAAACTAATACATTACAAGTAATAATATATTTTGACGAATGGATAGAAATAAAAGAAATATGGTATTTCGAAAGATTTTTAAAAGAAAGATTCAAATTTGAAAACATAGACATAAGCATAGAATATCACGAAGATGTAGAAAAAAAGCAAATAAAAGATGAATGGAAAAATATAATAGCATATATGTCACACAAATATCCACTGACAAAACCAATGTTATTACTAAAAAGTGACATAGAAGAAAAAGAAAAAGAAATACTAATAAAAATGCACATAAAAGGAGCAGAATTCCTAAAAGCTAAAAAAACAGACAAAGAACTAGCAAAAGTACTGAAAAACTTATATGGAAAAGAATATAAAATAGAATTAGAAGAACAAGTTACAAAAGAACAAATACAAGAAATAAAAGAAAACCTAAAAAAAGAAGAAGAACAAATAATATCAAAAATAGAAGAAGAAAACAAGCAACTAATAAAAGAAACTGGAAACGAAGTACCAGAATATAAAGATGTTGATTATAGACCACCAATAGATATAGAAGGATACATACCACAAGAAGGAGAAGAAAGCAACATACCAATAGAAATGCATGAAGAAACTGAAATTAAACAATACATAATAGGAAAACCATCAAAAGCAAAAGAAAATAATAAAAAGATAAAAGAAATTACTTCAGATGATGGAAAAGTAACACTAGAGGGAAGAATTGTAAACTGTGAAGTAAGAGAAACAAAATCAGGAAAAGGAATGATAATATTTGACTTATATGATGGAACAGGAACAATAACTTGTAAATCATTTGCAAAAGATTTAGCAGAAGGACAAGAAATGACAGAAAAATTAAAAAATGCAAAAGCAATTAAAATAACAGGAAAAGCGGGATTAGACACATATGCAGGAGATGTAACAGTAATTGCAAATATTATAATAGAGACAAATGCAGAAGTTCCAGAATTACTAACAGAGGAGGAAGAAGAAGATACACCATTAATATTAGGAACATCGCAAAACATAACAGAAGAAATAGTAAAAGTAGTTGACTTAGGAGTAGACGATGGAAAAATTGCATTACAAGGAGAAGTAATATATTCAGAAGATAGAACTCTAAAATCAGGAAAAACACTATTTAGTTTTGATTTATATGATGGGACTAGTACTATTACATGTAAAACTTTTTTAGAAAAAGATAAAGCTAAAAAAACAATGAAAAGAATTCAAAAATCAAAGGGGATTAAACTAGCTGGAACAGTACAGATGGATACATTTTCGAATGAATTAACAGTAATGGCAAATACAATAATAGAAACAGAAGCAATAAAAAAGGAAACAAGACAAGATAATAGTGAAGTAAAAAGAGTAGAATTACATATGCATACACAAATGAGTCAAATGGATGCAATGACATCAGCAACAGACTTAATAAAAAGAGCAATGAAATGGGGAATGAAATCAATAGCAATTACAGACCATGGAGTAGTACAAGCCTTTCCAGAAGCACATAAATTACTAGGATATGACAACACAGACATGAAGATAATCTATGGAGTAGAAGCCTATTTGGCACCTGACAAAAACGCAATAGTAACAAATGCAAAAGGACAAGATATAGATACTACATATTGTGTATTAGACTTAGAAACAACAGGATTTTCAGCTACTACAGAAAAAATAACAGAAGTAGGAATAATGAAAGTAAAAAATGGAGAAGTTTTAGAAGAATTTAGTTGTTTTGTAAATCCAGAAAAACATATCCCACAAAGAGTATCTGAAGTAACAAATATAACAGACGAAATGGTTGCAGATGCAGAAACCATAGACAAAGTATTTCCAAAAATTTTAGACTTTATTCAAGACTCTGTTTTAGTTGCGCATAATGCACCATTTGACATAGGATTTTTAAAGCAAAATGCAAAAAATCTTGGATACGAATTCGACTACACCTATTTAGACACTTTAAGTTTAGCAAAAGACTTATTTCCTGATTATAAAAAATATAAATTAGGAAAAATAGCAGAAAACTTAGGAATAAAAGTTGAAGTAGCACATCGAGCTTTAGATGATGTAGATACAACTGTAAAAGTATTTAGAGTAATGATGGGCATGTTAAAAGAAAAAGGTGCAAAAAAGATAGAAGATATAGATAAAGTTAGTAGTACAGAAGAAGCAAAAAAAGAAGCTTATAAAAAACTAAAAACATATCATGCAATAATACTAGCAAAAAATTATATAGGTTTACGAAATTTATATAAATTAGTATCATATTCACATTTAGACTACTTTTATCGTAGACCTCGTATTTTAAAAAGTTTATTAGAAAAATATAGAGAAGGCTTAATATTAGGAAGTGCTTGTGAAGCAGGAGAATTATATCAAGCAATTGAATTACGGAAAAACAGATGATGAAATAGAAGAAATTGCAAACTTTTATGATTATTTAGAAATTCAGCCAATAGGAAATAATGAATTCTTAATAAGAAATGAAATAGTAAAAGACGAAGAAGCCTTACAAGACATAAATAGAAAAATAGTAGAACTTGGAGAAAAACTAAACAAACCAGTAGTTGCAACTTGTGATGTACATTTTATGGATCCACAAGATGAAATATATAGAAGAATATTAGAAGCAGGACAGGGGTATCAAGATGCAGATAATCAAGCACCACTATATTTAAGAACAACAGAAGAAATGCTTAAAGAATTTGAGTATTTAGGAAAAGAAAAAGCCTATGAAGTAGTAGTAACAAATACAAATAAAATATCAGATATGTGTGATAGAATTAGTCCAATTTCACCAGAAAAATGTCCACCACACATTCCAGGTTGTGAACAAACTATAAAAGATATTGCATACTCTAAAGCACATGAATTATATGGTGACCCATTGCCAGAAATTGTACAAACAAGACTTGACAAAGAATTAGATTCAATAATAAAAAATGGCTTTTCCGTAATGTATATAATAGCCCAAAAACTAGTATGGAAATCAAACGAAGATGGTTACATAGTAGGTTCGAGAGGGTCTGTTGGTTCATCTTTTGTTGCAAACATGACAGGAATAACAGAAGTAAATTCTTTGCCAGCACATTATAGATGTCCAAATTGCAAATTTTCAGACTTTACAGATTATGGATATAAAAATGGCTTTGATTTGCCAGACAAAGAATGTCCAAAATGTGGACATAGTTTAGATAAAGATGGAATGGATATTCCCTTTGAAACTTTCTTAGGTTTCAATGGAGATAAAGAACCAGATATTGACTTAAACTTTTCAGGAGAATATCAAGCAAAAGCACATAAATATACAGAAGTTATTTTTGGAAAGGGAACTACCTTTAAAGCTGGAACAATTGGAACAATAGCTGACAAAACAGCTTTTGGATATGTAAAAAAGTATTATGAAGAAAGAAATATACCAATAAATAAAGCAGAAACACTAAGAATATCAACTGGATGTACAGGAATAAAAAGAACCACAGGTCAGCATCCAGGAGGAATTATAGTAGTGCCTAAAGGTAGAGAAATTTACGAATTTTGTCCAGTACAACATCCAGCAGATGATCCTAATTCAGACATTGTAACAACTCATTTTGACTATCACTCAATAGATCAAAACCTATTAAAGTTAGACATTTTAGGACATGACGATCCAACTATGATTCGTATGTTACAAGATATTACTGGAAAAGATCCAACAAAAGTACCCTTAGACGATAAAGAAACAATGTCAATTTTTAGCTCAACAGATGCCTTAGGAGTAACAAAAGAGCAAATTCATTCAGAGGTGGGAAGTTTTGGTGTACCTGAATTCGGAACAAAATTTGTAAGAGGAATGTTGGTTGATACAAAGCCTAAAACTTTTGACGAATTAATTAGAATATCACGGATTATCTCATGGTACAGATGTGTGGCTTGGAAATGCACAAAGTTTAATAGAAGCGGGAACAGTAACACTTCAAGATGCAATATGTTGTCGTGATGATATAATGATTTATTTAATAAAAATGGGATTGCCACCAAATCCAGCTTTTAAAATAATGGAAACAGTACGTAAAGGTAAAGCTTTAAAAGATCCAGCAAAATGGGAAGAATATAAAGCTTTAATGAAAGAGCATGATGTACCAGATTGGTATATAAAATCTTGTGAAAAAATAAAATACATGTTCCCAAAAGCCCATGCAGCAGCATATGTTACAAATGCCTTTAGAATAGCATGGTTTAAAGTACATGAGCCTTTGGCATATTATGCATCTTATTTTTCTATTAGAGCAGATGAATTTGATAGTGATTGTATGATTTTTGGTAAAGAAAAGGTAAAAAATAAGATGAAAGAAATTGACTTACAGGGAAATAATGCTACTACAAAAGATAAAAATATGTATGCAATTTTAGAACTAGTTTTAGAAATGTATGAAAGAGGTTTTGAATTTTTACCAATGGACTTATACAAATCTCATTCTACAAAATTTTTAGTGGAAGATGGAGCTATTCGTCCACCTTTAAATAGTATTCCAGGTCTTGGAACAGTTGCTGCAGTAGGAATTGAAAATGCACGTGAAGAAGGAAAGTTTATGTCTATTGATGACCTAAAAATTCGATCAAAAGTTGGAAATTCTGTAACAGATGTTTTAAAAAAGTATGGATGTTTAAAAGGTATGAGTCAAAGTAATCAAATGAGTTTATTTGGTTAAAATTAAAAAAATAATGAAAAAAAATAGATAACTTTTTTCATTAAGGTAAAAAATGATATTAATTAAATTTTGTTCTTTAAAAGAGAGGTTTAATAAAATGAAAATATTAATTAAAAATTGCAATTTAATATCAATGGAAGAGAAAAGGGAAAAACTTGAAGAAAATATTGATATATTAATTGAAGATAAAAAGATATTAAAAATACAAAGAGATATAGAGGAAAAAGTAGATAAAACAATTAATGCAACAAATAAAATAATTATGCCAGGTTTTATAAACACACATTCACATATAAGTATGAGCATATTTAGAGAAACAGTAGATGGTTATAAAACACAAGCTTGGTTAAAAGAAGAGATTTGGCCAAGAGAAGAAAAATTACAAGAAGAAGATATCTATTATGCAACACTATTATCATGTATAGAAATGATAAAAACAGGAACTACAACAGTAAATGACATGTATTTTATGACAGAAAAAATTATAGAAGCAGCTCTAAAAGCAGGAATTAGGTTACAAACTACTAGAACTTTAATGGGATATGAGGAAAAAGATGAACAAAGAATAAAAGAACTGGATGATTTAATAAAAAAATATAAACAAGATACAATTAGTTTTAATGTTGGTATACATGGATTATATACAAGTAATGAAAACTATGTAAAAAAATGTATTAAATATGCAGAAGAAAATAAATTGCCAATTCATATGCACTTTTGTGAGAATGAACAAGAAAGACAAGATATTAAAAGAGAATATAACGTAAAAAGTCCTATAGAAGTCATTAAAAGAGATTTCAATAAAACACATAATATTTTAGCACATAGTGTAAAATTAGATAATCAAGATATAAAAGAATTAAAGAAGACAAATTCATATGTATCACATTGTCCAATAAGTAACTTAAAATTAGGATGTGGTGTAGCAAAAATAAAAGAAATGTTAGAAAACAATATATGTGTATCCTTAGGAACAGATGGACAGGGAAGTGGAAGTAACTTAGATATGTTTGAAACCATGAAATTCACAGCCTTATTACAAAAAGGAATTAACGAAAGTCCAGAAGATTTGCCAGCCTATGAAGTATTAAAAATGGCAACAATTAATGGTGCAAGAGCCTTAAGCTTAGACAAAATAATTGGTAGTATAGAAGAAGGAAAAATAGCAGATATTATTATGATTAATTTAGATGGAATATTAACACAACCTATAAATAATGTTTTTGCAGAAATCGTATATAATGTAAAAGGTTCAGAGGTTGAAATGGCAATGATTAATGGAAAAATAGTAATGGAAAATAAAGAAATTAAAAAAATAGATGAAAATACAGTTATTGAAAAATGCAATAAAATAATACAAAAAATATCAAAATAGAAAGAGAGAAAACTATGATAGATAATTCAATAAAAATCAATCAAATCTTTTCAATAAAAAACATAATAATATATTTCATAGTAATAAATATTATAGGATTTTTTATAATGTGGTTAGACAAATATAAAGCTAAAAAAGGAAAATGGAGGATACCAGAAAAGACTTTATTTATAATAACAGCTTTGGGTGGCGGAATAGGAACAACAATAGGAATGTATACCTTTAGACATAAAACACAAAAACTAAATTTTATAATAGGATTTCCTTTTATAACTATATTAGAAATAGTTACAATAATCTATTTTTTTATACAATAGGAAAGTAATATTTTCCTATTGTATAATTTTTTTGAGAAAAATAAGTACACATAAACACTTAAAAAAATAGGTAAAAAATGTATAAAATAAAAAATATTATGAAAATTGTGAACAAATTGTGAACTTGAAGTTAGTAAAATAAGTTGTTCACAAAGTTATCCACAATATCCACATGCAATGTGGATAGTTTACAAAAAGTAAGAAAAAATAAAAAAAGATAACATAAAACAAGAAAGATAACATAATAAACGATTTTTCATATTATAATAATATATGCACAAATTAGGAGGAATACTAATGTTAAATAAATTAAGATGTATATTACAAAGAAAATCTTGTAGATGTATGGATAGATATGATGTAAATATGGATCAGTTACAACAAATGGTTCAAAAAGGTGCAATATTAGTAGATGTTAGAAGTCCACAAGAATATGAAGAAGGACATTTAGAAAATAGTGTTCTGATTCCAGAATATGAAATAAAATGTAAAGTATTAAAAATAATACCAGATAAAAAACAATTAATTATTGTTTATTGTAGTACAGGAATAAGGAGCAAAAAAGCTCAAAGAATATTATGGCAAATGGGATATACAAATATATACAATTTATATCAAGGAATATACTAATCAAGATTTTGAGGACGAAGGAAAAACATAGTTATTAAAATGAAAAAATTAAAATTAAGAAGACTAATTTATAAAAAAAATACTGTAAAATTTAAATTTCTTAATAGTAATGATTTTTTCCTCCGTCCCCATTGAGCTTTTGAAATTAATATGATAAAATAACACATAAATAAACTTAAAAAGAGATGGGGGAATAATGGAGGATAGACAAAAACATATTAGAAATTTTAGTATAATAGCACATATAGACCATGGAAAGTCTACATTAGCTGATAGATTAATTGAAATGACAGGAGTATTATCTAAAAGAGAAATGGAAAGCCAAGTACTAGATAATATGGATATAGAGAAAGAAAGAGGAATAACAATAAAATCACAAGCAGTAAGAATGATATATAAAGCAAAAGATGGACAGGAATATACTTTCAATCTAATTGATACACCAGGACATGTAGATTTTAATTATGAAGTTTCAAGAAGTTTAGCAGCTTGTGATGGAGCAATTTTAGTTGTTGATTCTAGTCAAGGAGTAGAAGCACAAACACTTGCAAATGTATATTTAGCAATTGATACAAATTTGGAAATTTTACCAGTACTAAATAAGATTGATTTACCAAACAGTAGAGTTGATGAAGTAAAAAAAGAGATAGAAGATATTATAGGAATACCAGCAGAAGATAGTCCTTGTATATCTGCAAAGTCAGGGTTAAATGTAGAACAAGTATTAGAAAGAATAGTAACAGATTTACCAGCACCTAAAGGTAATGAAAATGCAAAAACTAAATGTCTGATCTTTGATTCCTATTATGACAATTATAAGGGTGCTTTAGCTTATGTAAGAGTAGTAGATGGTAGTGTTAAAATTGGAGATGAAATAAAACTAATGGCAACCAACAAAAGCTATACAGTTGTAGAAGTAGGATATTTTCTTCCAGGTTCCTATATGCCAACAGAAG
The DNA here is from genome assembly GCA_948857205.1 of uncultured Clostridia bacterium. Taxonomy (GTDB): domain Bacteria; phylum Bacillota; class Clostridia; order TANB77; family CAG-508; genus CAG-269. The sequence goes on along the minus strand of CAQPRV010000013.1, from coordinate 51,080 downwards.
AGATAAAAGCAGGAGAAGTAGGATATATAGCAGCAAGTATGAAAAGTTTGTCAGATATACATGTAGGAGACACAATTACTTTAACTAATAATCCTGCAACAGAGCCCCTAAAAGGATATAAAAGAGTTACGCCAATGGTATATTGTGGATTATATCCAATTGATGGAAGTCAATATGAAGAGTTAAAAGAAGCTTTGGAAAAGTTAAAACTAAATGATGCTGCCCTAGAATATGAACAAGAAACTTCCGCAGCCTTAGGATTTGGATTTAGATGTGGATTTTTAGGTTTATTGCATTTAGAAATAATAGAAGAGAGATTAGATAGAGAATTTGATTTAGGACTAATAACAACAGCACCATCTGTTATTTATAAAGTATATAAAACTGATGGAGAAATGTATGAATTATATAATCCAGAAGACTTACCAAAACCACAAGAAATCTCTTATATTGAAGAACCCTTTGTAACTGCAAATATATTAACACCAAAAGAATATGTTGGAAATATTATGGAACTATGTCAAAGAAGACGAGGAATATATATAGATATGAAATATCTTGACGAAAATAGAGTAACTTTAGTTTATGAAATGCCATTAAACGAAATAATATATGACTTCTTTGATAATTTAAAATCTAAAACAAAAGGTTATGCATCCTTAGATTACGAGATGAAAGACTATAGAAAGTCAAATTTAGTAAAATTAGATATATATATAAATGGAGAAATAGTTGATGCTTTAAGCTTTATTGTTCACAAAGATGGAGCCTATGATAGAGGCAAAAAAATGGTAGAAAAATTAAAAACAGTAATACCAAGAAAACTATTTAAAATACCAATTCAAGCAGCAATAGGTGGACAAATAATAGCTAGAGAAACAATATCAGCTATGAGAAAAGACGTATTAGCAAAATGTTATGGTGGAGATATAACAAGAAAGAAAAAGTTATTGGAAAAGCAAAAAAGAGGAAAAAAGAAAATGCGTGAAATAGGAAATGTAGAAATACCACAAGAAGCATTTTTAAGCATATTAAAATTAGATGATGAATCATAAAAATAGAAAGGGTGTAAAATGGGAAAAGATTATAAAAAACAAGCTTATAATAAAAACACAAAAGTTCAGGATTTTAAAATTAAGGAAGAAAAAATCTATGATGACCAAGTGGAAGGTAGAAATTCGATTTTAGAATTGTTAGAAAGTGGAAAAGATATAAATAAAATTTTTATAACAAGAGGAGAAAAACATGGTTCAATAAATAAAATAATTGCAATTGCAAAAGAAAGAAAAGTTATGCTTATTGAAAAAGACAAAAGACAAATGGATCAAATAGCACAAACAGAAAATTACCAAGGTGTAATTGCAATTGTACCACCGTTTGAATATTGTGAAATAGAAGACATAATTGAAGAAGCAAATAAAAAGCAAGAAGATCCCTTTGTTTTAATATTAGATGGTATAGAAGATCCCCATAATTTAGGCTCAATAATAAGAACTGCTGAAACAGCAGGAGTACATGGAATTATAATTCCAAAGAGAAGAGCAGCATCAGTAAATAGTACAGTTAATAAGGTATCATGTGGAGCAGTTGAACATATGAAAATTGCAAGAGTAACAAATATATCTGATGCAATTGAAAAGCTTAAAAAAGAGGGTTTATGGATATGTGGAACAGATATAAATGCAGAAAAATTTTATTATAATCAGGATTTAAAAGGAGCAATTGGAATTGTAATTGGAAATGAAGGAAACGGAATAAGTGATAAAGTTAGAAAAAATTGTGACTTTTTAGTTAAAATTCCAATGAACGGAAAAGTAACATCATTAAATGCTTCAGTATCTACAGGAATAATTGTATATGAAGCAGTTAAACAAAAGATGAAAATAAAAAAATAGTAGGAGGAATACAAATGCCTAGAAAAAAAAGAATAGCTATAATATGTGCAGCGATAACCCTAGTTTTATTAATATGTGTAATAATTATATATGTATTGTACACAAAAACAGATACATTTAAATCAAGTAGAACATTATTAGTAAAATATATGATGCAAAATGCTGATAACATAAACAATATAAGTGATAAATTTAAAGTGAATCTTTTAGAAGATAAAAAATATACTAGTAAAACTGACATAAAAATAAATTATACAAAAAATGCAGGAACTAGTTCAGAAAATACAAAAAATGCTATTAATGAATATACTTTATCATTAGAAGGAAAGGTTGATAAACAAGCCAAATACAACTTCCAAAACATTAAGATATTAGATGGAAAAAATAAAGAAAAAATGAAATTTGAATTTGTTAGAGATAATAATACTTATGGAATTAAATTTTCAGACTTATTTTATCAATATATATTAGTAGATAATTATAATTTAAAAGATATATATCAAGATTTAAATTCAGATGAAGGACAAGATGTAAATTTTCCTGATAGTATGCAAGATTTAGAAGAATTAAATGAAATTATGAAATTTTCAGATGAAGAAAAAAGTGTATTGTATGATAAATATAGAAAACTTTTAGAATCACAATTTCAAATAGGAAAAGTTACAAAGAAAAAAAATGAGATGATTACAGTTAATGAACAAGAATTAAAAACAATAGCATATACATTGACTTTAACTAAAGAAGAAATAAATAATATTTATTTGAAATTCTTAGAAGGATTAAAACAAGATGATATAATTCTTTCAAAATTAGATAATATAAATAAAATATTGAGTTCATATAATTTAATTTTAAATTGGAATGAAAAAATTAATTTAAAGGAAGACTTTATTAAAAATATAGATAAAACTATTCAAAAAATTAATAAAACTAATATTGGTCAAGAAGAAACTCAAATAGTTGTATATACACATAATAAGCAAACAGTTAGAACAAAAATTAAATATTTAGAATATGAAATATATTTAGATTTTCTACAAAATAATTATATGCAATATAAAATTCAAAAAATTGATACTGTTGAAACTAAAATATATACTTTAAATTGTAATGAAAATTCTATAGAGTTTAATATGAATGAAAATATTGATGGAAAAATAAAAGATTTTAATATTTCAAAAACAACATCAGTTAATGAAGAAAATATAAAAAACAACTTTGTTATGAAATATGAGTATGGGACAAATAAAATTGAAACAGATATTGAACAAAAAATTAATCTAACAGATAAATTAATAGACTTGCCAAAAATAAATAATAATAACGCAATAAAAATAAATGATTTAGATAAGGAAGCAACTAAAGAATTGGTAAATAGAATAAAAATAGCACTTAATCAAAAAATTGACACTACTTTTGTGAATAATGAGAGAGAGGATTTTGTAAGTATATTAAAGGTTCTAGGTATAAAAAGAGATATTCAAGAGATTCAGCCTATTGGTGTGACTGATGCTGAAAGAGATAGATATAATTCTCAGTTTGACATTTTACAAGGAGAAAACTTAAAAGGAAAAGACATTATTACTGCAATAAATGCGATAAAAGGAAATATTAATAAAATAGATATTATATCTGATACAGAATTAAAGATTAAATTAGTAAAATTGAAGAGTAATTCTAATGATGATGTAGTAAAACAACTTATAGAGTTCTTAGAAAAGAATTCAGATAAAGTTTACAATATAAAAATAGACTATGATGAAAATGGATTAGCAAATTATATTGTTCTTAATATAGTTAATGAGAAACAATAGTTAATATTATAAATCCATTATATCTTTTGAAAATAAAATTTTTGATTTTCTTATATGTTCTTTATTCTAAATAAGGAAATTCATTAAAAATTTATATTATATATTAATTTAAATTTGATCCCAGAGAGTTTTTAATCATTCTTAATTAAATTTAAATAAATATACAATTTGAATTTGTAATGGATTTCCTTTATTTAAAATAATATTTTTGAAAATTTTTAGAACATTTATTATTCTACTTTTCTATTTCTTTCAATGTTAGAATGTGAAGAGTTACACATTTTTTCATATTCTTTACACTTTATTTTATAATCCATTTGCATACACAAATAACGATAATAACTATAAGCCTGCTCATATTGCATAATAGGATTAAACATTGGATCTTTATATAATTCATTCATATCCATACCATTTGGAGGAAAATTATAATCCATAAATGGTGGTTGATAATTTAATTCTCTATCCATAAAAATCTCCTTTATATATCAAAATTAAAAAATGGAAAAACATTTATAAAAATATATGTATAAAAACTTGAAAGTATACCTTGTAATAACTTACCATAAATATATGGTTTAATAGATAAATCACTTTTAGAAGTAATACTAAAAACCTGTAAAAGCACAGAGATTCCTCCAAAACCTAATAAAAATGCACAAAGGATAATGTTAATCGAAAGTTTCTTACAAGCAATACTTGATATTACATTAATACCATTTGTTATCTCCAAAAAACCAGTAAATAGAGGTTTTATAAAACTAGTGTCAAGATTAGCCAAATTAAAAAATGGTGTAAAGAAATATTCTATAAAATTTAAAATACCACTAGATTTGCAAATAGAAATAATACTAGAAAACAAGACAACAAATCCACCTATTAACAAAAGAGTTGAAATACTACTATTGATACTTTCGGCCAAAATTTCTCCTAAATTAGATATTTTTACATATTTTTTAGTATAATTAGGATTTACATTTTTAGTATTAAGTGTATTATGTATGTTTTTTTTCCAAAATCTAAAAATAAAACCTACTGTAACACATGCTAATAAATGTGTTATAAATAGTAATAATCCAATAGTAGAATTTTTAAACATTAAAATTCCCACAGTTCCAATAATAAATAGTGGACCAGAATTATTAGTAAAGCTCAAAAGTCTTTCACATTCTTCTTTAGTACATATATTATTATTTCTAAAATTAATAGCAATTTTAGCTCCAATTGGATAACCACTTATTAAACCCATTACAAATGCAAATGCCCCTTCTCCACGAATATTAAAAATAGGTTTCATAAATTTATTTAAAAATTTACCCAATATATTTACAATATTTGTATGCATTAATAATTCTGTTGCTACAAAAAAAGGAAATAATGAAGGAATAACAGAAGTTGCCCATAGTGTAAGACCAGATTTTACAGCTGGTAAGTTGCTATTGGAGAAAAGTAATAAACCAATTGTAAATAATAAAAAAATAATTGGCAAAATATTTCTTTTTAGTTTTATTGCATAAAAATTTTGCTTTAAAATCATTATTACACCTCATTTTTTAATATATATGATTTTTAAAAAATAATATGAATAATTTATATTAATATTCACAATTTTGATAATTTTAAATTTAATGGTTTATTATATTTAATACAAAAAGTAGAAATTTAAATATTAAAAAATATTGATAAAAAATATTTAATATGGTAGTATATAAATGTAAAAATAATTAATTGTAAGATAAAAGAGCAAAAGTAAAAAGTATAATATAGTATAAAAAATTTTAAAGTTATACTATTATAGGAGGGTAATGTGAAAAATAAAAAAATAATAATAACAATAATTTTAATTTTTATAATAGTTTTAATAGGTATTTTAATTTACAAAATAATTGATAACAATAGTAAAAATAAAGAACCACTAGAAGAAATAGAAGAAGGTATGATTGGTGGAATTGAAAATGAAGAATACTATTATGGCAAACTACAAGAATATAGAAAGCTAGAAGAACAAGAAGAAAATCTAATTCAAAATTATATTGAAATTGAATTTTCAGAGGATGAAAGAAATGAGTTAAGAGACTATCAAAGAAGAATGACAGAAGCAGTACAAAATGGAAATAAAGATGAAAAGAGAAAAATTTCTGATGAATATATATCTAAAATAGAAGAATTTATAAACCTTAGATGTAGTACAGAGCAAAAAAATGAATTAAAAAGTATTAGAGATAAAGAAAAAGAATTAGAACCAATAATAGATGAATATGATAATTTAAAAACTGCTGAATATGAAAGAAGAGACAATGAAGGAATAGAACTAAATCAAGATGGAACAATAAATAATAAAAGAGAAGATGTAATAAATAATAAAGAAACAAATGGTCTAAAATTTAGTGATATATCTTTAGTATATGACTCAAAAAAGAAAGAGACTATTTTTAAAAGTAAAGTAACAAATATAACACAAGAAAATAAAGAAAATCAACAAGAAGTAACGTTAAAATTTTCAGGTAATGTTGAAATGGAATTTCAAATAGTAATAGAACCATTGTTAAGCAATGAGAGTATGGATATAGAAATCCCTATATCAGCTAATATTACTATGGCAAATAAGCTTGAGATTTTTTAGTTATATATAATCTCAACACAATATAGTAATATATAGTTAGAAATGAAAATAAGATATAATAAAAAAATGCCTCCTATATTGGAGTCATTTTTTTATACATATGAAGGAATATAAAAAATATATAAGTAAATCTAGTATATACATAATTTAATGTAGATTTTTTTAAAATTATATGATATAGTGATATAAACTTTTATAAAAGAAGTATTATATAAAATATAAAAAATATAATAAAATAAAAAAGGAAGTGAAACATTGGAACTAAAAAAATTAATTTTAGAATCTAATATTAAAATAGATAAAAACAATATTATTTTTGATGAGCCAATGAAAAAATATACAACATTTAAAATAGGAGGAATAGCAGAAAGCCTAATAAAAATAACAAATGAAGAAGAATTAAAAGAATTATTAGAATTTGCTAATAAAGAAAAAATAGAAACAACAATAATAGGAAATGGAAGTAACATATTAGTAACGGACAAAGGAATTAGAGGAATAGTAATATTAAATAGAATAGAAAATATAAAAATAGAAAGAAAAAAAGATAATATAGAAATTGTAGTTGGATCAGGCACAAAAATGAGTAAACTTGCACATATCTTATTAAAAGAAGAAATAGAAGGATTCGAAGAATTATCAGGTATACCAGGAACAGTTGGTGGAGCTATTTTTATGAATGCAGGTGCACATGGAAAAGAGATTAAAGATATAGTAAAAACAGTAAAATGTATAGATTATGAATGCAATAAATATGAATTTTTACAAGAACAATTAGAGTTTGGATATAGAACAAGTAAATTTAAAAATAAAAAATATATAATAACAGAAATAACACTTGTATTAAAAAAAGGAAAAAAAGAAGAAATAAAAGGCAAGATGGATGCTTATAAACAATATAGAATAGAAAAACAACCTATAGAATATCCAAGTGCTGGTAGTACTTTTAAAAGAGGAGAAGATTTTATCACTGCAAAATTGATAGATGACGCAGGATTAAAAGGATATGAAATAGGAGGGGCAAAAGTGTCAACAAAACATTGTGGATTTATAATAAACACTGGTGAAGCAACAGCAGAAGATGTATTGAAATTAACAGAACATATCAAAAAGGAAATAAAGATTAAGTTTAATAAAGATATAGAGCTAGAAATAGAAATTATTAAATAATAAAACAAATTATTATTTATATTTTAGTTTACGAAAGGAAGAAAGATAGATGAAAGGATTTTTACATTGGTTTAAATCAAGTAATAAAATGAAAAGATGGATGTTATTAATATTATTAGGAATAATTTTAGCATGTTATGGATTAGCAGAAATATTAGTAATGAAAGAAATCTCATTTGAAGAAGTAGCAAAAGTAATAGCAATATTTGTAATAGGATTTATTTCTATTATTACAGGGTTAATATTTTTAAACAAAAGAACATTAGAAGTATTAATAGAATCAACAGATAAAAGAATGGAAAATAGAAAAAATGTTAATGTTAATTCATTAATATTTAATAAAACTGTATATAATGAAGGACCTAATATAGTTGTAATCGGAGGAGGAACAGGGCTAAATACGGTTTTAACAGGATTAAAAAACTACACAAGTAATGTAACTGCAATAGTAACAATATCTGACTATGGTGAAAAAGCAACAGATTCAAGAAAAGAGTTAGAATTATTACCATTAGGTGATGTAAAGGAAAGTATAATATCATTATCTACTAAAAAAGAAGAAATAAAGAGATTATTTGATTATGAATTTAAAAAAGGAAGATTAGAAGGAATAAATTTTTCTGACATATTCTTTTCAGCAATGAAAGAAATCCATGGAAACTTTGAAGATTCAATAACAAAAAGTAGTGAAGTATTAAATATGGTTGGAAAAGTTTTACCAGTAACATTAGATGAGATGAAGATTTTAGCAGAACTTGCGAATGGATATATAGTAAAAGAAAAAGCAAAAATTCCAGAAATAGTATCTGAAAAGATAACAAAAATAAATAGAATATTACTAGATCCAGCAAATTGTAGACCAGCACCAGGAGTACTTGAAGCTATAAAAAAGGCAGATTGTATTGTAATAGGTCCAGGAAGTTTATATACAAATGTAATACCAAATTTATTAGTAAATGGAGTTGCAAAAGCAATAAAAGAAAGTTCAGCAATTAAAATATATGTAAGTAATATTATGACTGAGCAAGGTCAAACAGATAATTATAGTGTATCAGATCATTTAAATGCAATTATAGACCATTGTGGAAAAGGAATAGTAGATTATTGTGTATATGATACAGGAGAAATTATTCCAGAATTTATTAGAAGATATAATCTAGAGGGACAAGACTTAGTTGATCAAGATTTAAATAAAGTAAAAGGAATAAAATTTTTACAAAGAAATTTATCAATGGTGCAAAAAGATTTAATACGTCATGACCCTAATCTAGTTGCATCAGCTATTATTGAGTTAGTATGTGATGATTTAAAATATCAAGATAAGCAAAATGACCCACAATATGTAATGTTAAGTAATAAATTAAGACAAGATAAAAAAATAAACAAAATAAAGAGAGATATGTTAAGAAGGGAAAAAAACATAAAGCAAGAGAAAAAAGGAAAAAGATTTGATAATGATAAAGAAAAAAGTAAATTTACAAATAAATATAGTGATAGAATAGCTTCAATAAAGCAAGCAGATGCAAGAGGAAAATTTGAAAATTATAAAGATGGAAGTATGTAAATTTAAAAATAAAAAGATATTAAAATGATGGAGGGAAATATGAAATTTACAAAAGAAAAGTTAACATTACAAAATGCATTAGATAAGGAATGGCTAATAACAAATGGTATAGGAGGATTCAGTTCATCAACAATAATTGGTGCTAATACTAGAAAATATCATGGATTATTAATAGCACCATTAACACCTCCAGCAAGAAGATTTTTAGTACTCTCAAAAATAGATGAAAGTATAGAAATAAAATGTAAGAAACATGATTTATACACAAATATTTGCAAAGGATATATTTCACAAGGATATAAAAATCAAGTAGAATTTGAAAAAAAATATATTCCAATATTTAAATATAATGTGGAAGATATAGAAATTACAAAAGCTATATGTATGGAATATGGAAAAAATACTGTAGCAGTTTATTATAAGGTAAAATCTGGTAAAGATGAAGCAAAATTAACAATAGCTCCAATTGTTAATTTTAGAGACTTTCATACAATGAGTACAAACCATTATTTTAATATAAAACAATATATAAATAAAAGTAAGGTAAAATTAGTTATAGATGGTAATTCACAAACACCAATATATATGCATTTAACAGAAGGAAAATATGTAGAACATCAAAATAATACATTCAATAATATGTTTTATATAGAGGAAGAAAAAAGAGGTTTTTATCCTGAAGAAAACCATAGTGTTCCAGGTGTATATGAAGTCGAAATACCAGCAAATCAAGAAAAAGAAATTACATTTGTATGCTCTTTAGAAGAAAACATAGAGGAGATAAATGCTAAAGAGTTAATAAATAAGGAGGTACAAAGATTACAAGAAATATTTGACAATTCACAATTAATAGACAATAAAAAAGAGAATAAAACAAAAAGTGAAATTGAAAATGATAATATAATAAAAGAGTTTTTGATTGCGACAGATAATTTTGTAGCATATAGACCAGCTTTTAGATTACATACTTTAATGGCAGGATTTCCATGGTTTTTAGATTGGGGCAGAGATAGTTTAATTTCTTTTGAAGGCTTATTATTAATAACTAAAAGGTATGAAATTGCAAAAGAAGTATTATTAACAATGACAAGAGATGTTAAATTTGGATTAGTACCTAATGGATATTCGGGATATGATAATAGACCTTTATATAATAGTGCAGATGCATCCTTATTATTGTTTGAAGCAATTTATAAATTTGTTAAGTATACAAACGATTATAAATTTATAAAAGAAAATATGTATGATACTTTAGAAAAAATAATAGAGAATTATTATAATGGAATTAATGTGGATAATAATAATATTTATTTAGATTCAGATGGATTATTAGTGTCTGGAACAGAGAATACACAAAATACTTGGATGGATGCAAAATGTAATGGAATAGCAATAACTCCTAGAAATGGAAAAGCAGTAGAGATAAATGCTATGTGGTATAATGCAAATAAAATAATGGAAGATTTTTCATTGAAGTTTGATGAAAAAGATAAGGCGAGAAAATTTAGACAAATAGCTAAAAAATGTAAAGGAGAATTTAAAAATAGATTTTATAATACTAAAAAGAAATGTTTATATGATGTTTTGGGAGACTCTAAAGTAAGACCAAATCAATTATTTGCATTAAGTTTAACCTATCCAATAATTGATTTAGACACTGAAGAAGCGGAAAATATTATTAAAACTGTAGAAAAGAAGTTATTAAATTCATATGGATTAAAAACCTTAGCTAAAGATGAAGAAAATTATATTGATATTTATGATGGAGATAATTTTAAAAGGGATTCAAGTTATCATCAGGGAATTACATGGCCTTGGCTTTTAGGACTATATTATAATACATTAAAAAATCAATTAAGAGTTACAAAAGATAAAACAGTAAAGAGTGAACTACAAAATAAAATAGATAAGTTTGTGGATAAAACAAAGAGAACTTTTAAAAAAGAAATGCAAGAAAATGGTTGCATAGGAAGCATAGCTGAATTATATGATTCTGTAAAACCACAATTACCTAAAGGTGCATATGCCCAAGGTTGGAGCGTAGCAGAGATTTTTAGAATAATATTAAAGACAGTTTAATTAGGAGAAAAAAATGGTTACAATTGAGAATTTAGAAAAAGAGCTAAAAAATGGTAATTTACAAAGTTTGTATCTTTTATACGGAGAAGAATTATTTTTACTTGAAATGTCATTAAAAAAAATAAAAGAATTATTTGGTGAATGTATAAAAGGGATAAATTTTATTTTAATAGATGATACAAATATTAATCAAATTATTTCAGATATAGAAACACCAGCATTTGGATATCAGAAAAAGTTAATTATAGCAAGAAATACAGGTATATTCAAAAAAGAAGGAAAGAGAAAAAATATAGAAATTAATAATTTAAAAGAAAAAATAATAAATTATTTAAATGAAAATATAGATAATATAAAACAAGATAATGTAATAGTATTCATAGAAGAAGAAGCTGATACAAAACAAGAAATATACAAATTAATTGATAAAATAGGTACTGTATGTGATTTCCAGTATCAAAAACCAATTCAAATTATAAAAAGGTTAAAGTCAATTTGTAATGGTTATAAAGTTCAAATATCAGAAAATGATTTACAATATTTAATAGAATGTTGCGGAACTAATATGCAAGAACTAATTAATGAGATTAGAAAATTAATAGAATATGCTGGAGAAAATCGGAACAATAAAAAGAGAAGATATTGATAAATTAGCAATAAAAAAAATAGAAAGTATAATATTTGATTTAACAGATAATTTAGGAAAAAAGGAAATATCAAAAGCATTAAAAGTTTTGAATAATTTAATATATTCAAAAGAACCAATACAAAAGATATTAATAACATTATATAATCATTTTAAAAAAATATATTTTACAAAATTAGCAATAAATTATAATAAAGATATTGCTAATAGTATTGGATTAAAAGCAAATCAAATTTTTTTAGTAAATAAATACAAAATTCAAGCAAAAAGTTTTTCAGAAAAAGAGTTAAAAGATATATTACAAGAATTAAGAAATTTAGATTATAATTATAAAAATGGTAATATTGATTTACAAATTGGATTAGAAAGCATTCTTTGTAGATATTGTTCAAGTTAAGGTGTTTTATTTTTTATTATATCGTTTGTTTGGTAAATATAAAAAATAAATTAATTAAAATGTATAATAAAACCAGTTATTGATAAAAATACTTATAATAAAGTATTTTTATTAATAGGTGGTTTTATTATGTTAAAAAATAAAAAAAGAATAATTATTTTATCTAGTCTAATATTTTTAAGTGTTATTTTGCTTTTTATATTTTGTAAAAATAATACAGTAGAGACTCTTTCTAAATATGGTTCTCGTGGAAGTGAGGTTACACAGATACAAACTAAGTTAAAAAGATGGGGATATTATAAAGGGAATATTGATGGAATTTATGGTTCTCAAACAGTTAATGCTGTAAAATATTTTCAAAGAAAAAATGGATTAACTGCTGATGGGATTGCAGGACCAAATACTTTAAAAGCAATGGGAATAACTTCATCAGGTAATTCTGGCTCTAGTTCTAGTAATTCTAGTGATTTAAATCTATTGGCACGTATTATCTATGGTGAGTCAAGGGGTGAACCATATACAGGTCAAGTGGGTGTTGGTGCTGTTGTTTTAAATAGGGTTAAGAGTAGTTCTTTTCCTAATTCAATTGCTGGTGTAATTTATCAATCTGGAGCTTTTGACGCAGTTTCTGATGGGCAAATTAACTTGTCTCCAGATAGTACAGCTAGAAAAGCTGCTCAAGATGCTTTAAATGGTTGGGATCCAACTTATAATGCTATTTATTATTTTAATCCTGCTACTGCAACAAATAAATGGATTTGGTCAAGACCGATGACTATAACTATTGGTAAACATAGATTTTGTAAATAATAATTTATTATTAACTAGATTTAGGGTAACTAGTTTTAGTATTATAACTATCCTTATAATACCAAAACTAGTTATTTTAGAGTTGCTTGAAAATAAAATAATAAGAAATTTTCTAAACTGATGGAGATTAATTAAGAAGAAATAAAAAAATCAAAAAATTTTTTTGTGAAAATTGACATTTTAGTATAATAAGTGATATCATTTACATAAAAGGAGAAGATAAGAAATGAAAGATGAAAATATAAATGTAGAAAAAATTGTACAACTATATCAAGAAGGAAATAGCCAAAGAGAAATAGCAGAAAAAATGAAATTAACCCAAAAAAAAGTATCTAATATAATAAATAATTTAAGAAATCAAGAAAGAGTAATACAAAGAGGAAAATTTATTGATGATTTAGTAATTAAATTATATAATAACAGAAAAACTCAAAAAGAGATAGCAGAGATAATTGGAAAAACGCAAAAAGATGTATCTCTAATAATAAAAAGATTGAAAAAAGACAAACAATTAGAGGAAACAGAAATTAATGATGAAGAAATTTTACAACTTCGTAAAGAAGGAAAAACAATGGAAGAGATAGGAAAAAAGGTAGGTAGATCTAGTAAGACTATATCTAAAATATTACAAAGAATATACAAAGAAACAATAATGAAATTATATAATGAAGGGAAAACGATAGAACAAATAATAGAATTACTAGATGATATTAAAATTATATATAAAAGTTTGAATCAACTGAAAATAAAAGGTAAGATTAAAGAGAGAGTACCTGAATTAGAAGAGATAAAGGATATAAAAGATAAACAACTTAAAGAAAAAAAACGTCAAAAGAATGAAAAGGAAGTAAAAATTATAAAATTATATAAAAATGGAATGACAATAAAAGAAATAGAGAAAGAAATAGGAGAAATTCCTGATACAGTTATGCAAGAGATAAAAAAAATTGAACTAGAAAATAATATAATTAAATTATATAGTGAAGGAAAAACTCCAGAGGAATTTTCAAAAGATATAGGCGAATCTACAAGTATGGTATATATAATAATAAAAAAACTAAAACAAGAAGGAAGAATATGTGAAGGTGGAAAAGACATAGAGGAAGAAAAAGTAAGAAAATTATATAAAGAAGGAAAAAATGTAGAGGAAATTTCAACAATAACAAAAACAAGAATTAGTAAATTAAAACAAATAATTAAAAAAATTGAAGAAGAAGAAAAAATATTAATATTATTGAATGAAGGAAAAGATAAAGAAGAAATTGCAGAAGCATTTGGTAGAAGTGTGCAAACAATAGAAAAGAAAATGAGGACTTTAAGAAAATATGGTAGATTAGAAGAGAGAGAGAATTATAGCAATAAAGATATTCAAATTATGAAGTTATATGATGAAGGAAATAATTATAAGTTAATATGTGAAAAAATACCAAAATTAGATTTAAGTACTCTATCTCAAAAAATACAAAAATTTAGATTTCTAGGGTTAGTAGGAGATAAAGAAATAGATAGAAGTAATGATGAAAAAGTAATAAATTTATATAATGAAAAAAAGAATAATATTGAAATTGCTAAAGAATTAGAAATGAGTCCAATAATTGTATCATCGATATTAAAAAGAATTAAGGAAGAAAAGATAATTTCAGCTAAAATGAGTCAGAATCCTGAGATAAAAGTATATTTTAAAAAAGTTGAAAGTCTAATCCAAGTATTAAAGCAACAAAGAATGCCAACATATGAAGGTATACAATCAATGAATGTACAAATTCAAAAAGAAGCTATACAGAGAAAACAAAATATTGAAAAAACCATATATGATTTAAGAGTATATATGAAGTATGTAATTGATGATGATATTAATAAAAGAGTAGAAAGTAAAAGATTCATAAATATGTTATATTCTAATATTATTCAAAAAGAAAGCAAAGAAATAATTTTATAAATATTGTTTAGTATGTAGCAATAATTTGAAATAACATTAAACTTGACAAAGATGAGCAGAATTGATAATATATACGTAAATTTACAAGTGAGGAGAAAAAATGAACTTATATCCAAAGGCATATTTTAGTAAAGTCGAAGAAATAACAATACAATTTTTAAAAGAAAAAAAATTAAAAGCATTAATATTAGATATAGATAATACATTAATAGACTATAACGAAAACCTATCAGAAGAAAAAGTAAATTGGGTAAAAGAACTAAGAGGTCAAGGTATAAAATTTTATATATTATCAAATTCAAATAACAAGAAAAAAGTAGAAAATGTATCAAAAAAATTAAATATTCCATATATCAACTTTGCAAAAAAGCCTTTAAAAATGGGCTTTTTAAAAACTAAAAAAGAACTCAAAGAAGAAGCTGATAAAATAGGGGTAGTAGGAGATCAAATTTTTACAGATATAGTTGGAGGAAATAGGTGTAATATGTTTACAATATTAGTAGATCCAATTGAAGAAAAAGACTTTTTCTATACAGCATGGAAAAGACCATTAGAAAATAAAATAAAAAGTAAAATACAAAAGACAAAACATATCTAAAAAATAAAGAGATAAAAGGAGAAAAAATATGTATTTTAATGATGTACATATATTATACTATATATTAGCAGCAATAGTAGGATTATTTGTTGGGCAAATAGTTGATTGGGCTAATAAAAGATTACCAGAATATAAAAAAGTAATATCAAAAGATATAATAACTGAATACAAAGTAAATTTTAAACCAAACTATATATTAATGTTTGTGACATCAATAATATATATTACATTAATATATGTATATGGAATAAAAGAAACATTAATTGGAAATCTAGATTTAATAAAATTTTTAATATTGTCACCAATGTTATTATCAGTATTCATAATAGATTATAAATTACAAATAATACCTAATAGACTAAACTTGACAATTTTTGAAATAGGAATAATATTAGCATTTATATATGGACTATCAAATGTCGCAATCACAATAAATATGTTACTAGGAATGTTAGTAGGAGGGGGAATATTCTTATTAATTACATTAATAGGAGGACTCTTTTATGGAAAAGAGGCAATGGGATTTGGTGATGTAAAATTAATGGGAGCTTTAGGAATATATTTCGGATTTTCAAATATTATTATAATTACATTAGTATCATTTTTAATTGGGGCAATATTAAGTATATTTTTATTGGTATCCAAAAGAAAAAGAACAGATGAATATATACCTTTCGGACCATTTATTGCACTTGCAACTTATATAAGTATGTACATACCATTTGAGCAAATAAAAGCAGTATTAATGCAAATATTTACGCTAGGAATGTATAAAGGATAAAAAAATAAGAGGAGAAATCTAATATGAATCCTAAATTACAATGGTTAAGAAATAAAATGTCAACATCTGATTTGCAGGGGTTAATAATATCTAATCCAATAAATATAAAATACTTAACAAATATAGATGCAGAAGGAATTTTATTATTAACAAGAAAAGAAAACATATTTATTACAGATGGAAGATATATAGAGCATATACATAGCATATTAACATTATATGATGAAATAATAGTCTATGATATAAAAGGAATATCACAACAAGACTATGAGAATTTTTTTATGTATTGTGAAAATGTGGGATTTGAAGAAAACTATGTAACATACTCAAATTACAAAGAATATATTAGAAAATATAAAATTAACAATTTTGTTGAGACCGAAAATATAATTGAAAAACAAAGAATGATTAAAGATGAAGAAGAAATAAGTAATATAAAAAAGGCATGTGAAATAACAGATAATTGTTTTTCATACATATTAGATTATATTAAGGTTGGAATGACAGAAAAGCAAATAGCAAATGAAATAGATGAATATTACAAAACAAGATCATATGGGGTATCATTTGAAACAATAGTAGCATCAGGAGAAAACACATCAATGCCACATGCTATACCAACAGAAAGAAAGATACAAGAGCAAGATATAATAACTATAGATATGGGATGTAAAGTAAACAGATATTGTTCAGATATGACTAGAACATTTTTTGTTGGTAATATACCAGAAGAAATAAAAAGAGTATATGATATAGTTCTAAAAAATCAGAATCAAATAATACAACAAATGAGAGATGGAACAAGTATAAGAATGTTAGCTAAAATGGTAGAAAATGATTTTAGACTAAAAGGTTATGATTTAATACATGGATTAGGACATGGTGTTGGAATGGAAATTCATGAGTCACCATATATTAATGGAAGAACAGAAGCAGTACTTAAAGAGAACATGGTAGTAACAGATGAACCAGGAATTTACATTCCAGGGAAATTTGGAATAAGAATAGAAGATACAGTACAAATTACAAAATTTGGTTGTATAAGTTTAACAAAATCTGAGAAAAATTATATTATAATATAGATAAAAAATTATATAAAAAACAACTTTAGTAAAAGATAACACATAAAACATTAAAAAAATGAAAATAATATCAAAAGGTTGATTTTTCCAGATTTTTATAGTAAAATTAATAAAGTTTAAAAATAGAAAAGAAATATAATATGTATTCTGAAACTGTAATAAGTAAAGCAGTTCCAGTAATTGAAAGGAGAATAATTATGGCATCAGTATATTCAGCAGGAGATTTTAGAAATGGAACAACTTTTGAAATGGAAGGAAATGTATATAGAGTAGTAGAATTTCAACATGTAAAACCAGGAAAGGGCTCAGCATTTGTAAGAACAAAATTAAAAAATGTAATATCAGGAGCAACATTAGAAAAAACATTTAATCCATCTGATAAATTTCCAGCGGCAGAAATAGAGAAAAAAATAATGCAATATCTATATAATGATGGTGGGTTATATTATTTCATGGATAATGAAACATATGATCAAATTCCATTAAATGAAGAACAACTAGGTGATTGCTTAAAATATTTAAAAGAAAATATGGAAGTAACTATACTTTCATTTAAAGGAAATATATTTGCAGTTGAACCTCCTACATTTGTTGAATTAGAAGTTACATATACTGAACCTGGATTTAGTGGTAATACAACAACAACATCAGGAAAACCAGCAAAACTAGAAACAGGATTAGAAGTACAAGTACCATTATTCGTAAATATTGGAGATATATTAAAAATTGATACAAGAACATGCGAATATATGGAAAGAGTTTAAGAAAGGTGAGTATCAAAATGGCTTTATTAAAAAACGAATATAAGAGTTTTTTAGATGACTTAGAAAAAAACATAAAAAACAAAGAAGACTTAGAATATATTAAAGAAAGATTTACATCATTTATAGATGGTTTTGTAAAACAAATGAATGATGCAATGGACTATAAAGAAGAAAAACTAGAACAATTAGAAAATACACAAAAAGACTTAAATGAAAGAATGGCAAAAATGCAACAAGTTATAGACAATATAGAAAAAGACATTTATTCTGAAGAAGGATTCGATTTTGAAATTGTATGTCCATATTGCAACAATGAATTTATATTAGATATTGATGAAAACAAGACAGAAATACAATGTCCAGAATGTAATAATACAATTGAACTAGATTGGACAGGAGACATAGATGAAGACGCATGTAATGGAAGTTGCCATAGTTGTCATGGTTGTCACGAAGAATACGATGAAGAGGAAGAAGAAATCGAAAAACAAGATGACGAAGACATGTAAAATAGAAGTAGGGTTACGAAAAAGTGTAATCCTATTTTTTATACAATAGGAAAGTCATACTTCCCTATTGTATAAAAGCTACAATCGCTAGCCCTTTGAGATTTTCTCCTTACAGTCGAAAACTCAAATTGGGCGAGAACAAATTAAAGAAAATCTTTGATTTTCTTATTTGTTCTTGTATAGGAATTTCTATACAACAAAAACACATTCTACAGAAAATTCTTCCAGAATTTTTGCGGGCGAACAAAAACGGGACATCTAAGTAAATTAAAAGGACAAAATATTTTAATCATGTCGCTTTTGTTTTATACTAATTAATTTTAAAAGAAATCTAAAGGATTAACATATTTTCCATCAATTCTTAAACCTAAATGTAAATGAGGACCTGTTGTGGCACCGATTAGTAGGTTTGCCTTCACTATCAAAATATTGATTACCTTTAACACCGTAAACATTTTTAGGACCTACATATCCTATAACTTGTCCCTGTTTAATTTTATCTCCAACTGAGACAATAAAGTTAGGATCACAATGACAATAACTAACTTTAAAATTATCAAATGAAAGAGTTATGGTATAACCACCAGCACCCAAAAATTGGCAAAAAGTAATTTCACCATCTGAAACTGCAATAAATTTACTACCAGGTGGAGCAGGAATATCAATACCAGAATGTGAAGATGAAGCACCACTTGTTGGAGATACACGTTTACCAAAATTTGAGCTAATTCTAGTATAGCCAGGAATAGGCCAAACAAATCCATCTGGGTTAAAATCTATAATCTCTGAATCTAAGTTTCCAGAAGTTGAATAGGTATTTGAATTTATAATAGGAATAAAGAAAATACATATTAGAATTGATAATATGATTATAATTATTAGAATTTTATTAATTAAATTAGTTATGTAGATCATCTCCTCTTTAATTTTTTTAGTTACTTTTGTAAAAGTTTGTACTATGTACAGATAAGTTTTAAGTTAGTAAATCTTAATTTTTTTTTATAATAAGTATTAATCTACGCTACCTAAGACCTACAAATCTTGACTTTTTAGTGGAAATTCATTTTATATAAGGGAAGAAAATCTCTAAAATATTTATGAAAATTTGTAAGGCTACCGAGAATTTGAATAAATATTTTAGAGATTTTACTTCCCATTATTTAATTATCTGCAACAAAAATCAAGATTTGTTTGGGCTTAGGAAGTTTAAGACAAGAGCTATTTGCTGAATTATAACCTTTACTTACCATAAGTCAAAGGGGGAATGGTACATAAAATTGACAATGCAATTAAAATCTACTATAATAAATATGAAAATATATCCTAAAGGAGAATGCTATAATGCTAGATATAACAAGAAAAAATGCACTATTAGTTTTAAGAAAATATTTGGAAAAGACAAATGAAAAAAGATTTGAACATTCTATAAGAGTAGCACAAACAGGAAAGATATTAGCCACAAAATGGGGTGTATCAAAAGAAGATGCTATCATTGCAGGACTACTCCACGATATAGGAAAATCATTAAATAAAAGAGAAATATTAGAATTATGTATTAGAAATAAAGTAGAATTATTTGACTTTGAATTGTTTGAAAATATAACTTCATTACATGGCAAAGCTAGTGCTTTACTTTTTGAACAAGAATTTAATAAAAATGATATTGAAAGGTTTCATACAATATCTGTAGCAATTTCATCTCATGTTGCTGGCAGCGAAAATATGAGTGATTTAGAAAAGATTGTTTTTATAGCAGATAATGTTGAACCAGGTAAGAAAAATGATATACTTAAAAAAATAGAATCTAATGAAATTAGTGAAATAAATGAATGCATTAGAGAAATAATAAAACTTAAAATAAAAAGAGCTAATAAAGAAGAAAGAGAACTTAATCCTATGCTAAAATGTACACTAGATACAATTAATAATAATGAAAGATAATCAAAAAATTCCCTAACAAGTTTCATATTAGGGATATTTTGTGGCAGGGGTAGAAGGATTCGAACCCTCACAGGCGGTTTTGGAGACCGATGTGCTACCATTAACACTATACCCCTATAAATAATACATTTTATATATTAACACAAAAAAATAAAATTATCAATATCTTTTATTAAAAATATTGACTTTTTTTATAACAGATAATATAATATATGAAATTAAATAACTATTAATTACAATGAAGAAGAAAAAATACTGAAAAATTTATAAACAGAGAATTGGTGCTGGTGGAATTCCAATAATAAATAAGTATGGGGAGCTTTGGAGTAATAATAATTAAGGTGCTTAAAACAAAAGAGGTTTTAAGAATTAGGGTGGAAACGCGGAAAAGTTAACTTTCGTCCCTAGCTTATATAGCTAGGTTCGGAAGTTTTTTTATACAATAGGAAAGTATAACTTTCCTATTATATAAAAGCTACAATCTGTGATTGAGGAAAAAATCATAACTTTAATTATAAACTTTTGGTATAAAGTAATAAGAAATAATTAAATTATTCCAGCCAAAGTAAAAAAATATGTAGTTTATTTAGTTATATAAAGAAAAGAGGAGGAATTTTTATGTTAAAATCAATGGATACTTTAGTTGCATTATGTAAAAATAGAGGAATCATTTATGCAGGTTCTGAGATTTATGGGGGACTAGCAAATACTTGGGATTATGGTCCATTAGGAAATGAAATAAAAAATAATGTTAAAAATGCTTGGAGAAAAAAGTTTATTCAAGAGCAAAAAGATATAGTAGGATTGGATGCTGCAATATTAATGAATCCAGAAACATGGGTTGCATCTGGTCATATAGGTGGTTTTTCAGATCCACTTATTGATTGTAAAGAATGTAAAACAAGACATAGAGCAGATAAGTTAATTGAAGAATGGGCACATGAACAAGGAAAAGATATGATAGCTGATGGAATGGAAGATAAAGATATGATTGAATTTATTTCTAAAAATAAAATTCCATGTCTAACTTGTGGAAAAACTAACTTTACAGATATTAGAAAATTTAATTTAATGTTTAAAACTTTCCAAGGCGTAACAGAAGATTCAACATCAGAAATATATTTAAGACCAGAGACTGCACAAGGAATTTTTGTGGATTTTAAAAATGTATTACGTACTTCAAGAAAGAAAATGCCAATGGGAATAGCACAAATTGGAAAAGCTTTTAGAAATGAAATAACACCAGGAAATTTTACCTTTAGAACACGTGAATTTGAGCAAATGGAATTAGAATTCTTTTGTAAGCCAGGAACAGATTTAGAATGGCATAAGTATTGGAAAGACTATTGTAAAAAATGGCTATTAGATTTAGGAATAAAAGAAGAAAATATAAGATTAAGAGATCATTCACCAGAGGAATTAGTATTTTACAGTAAAGCAACTACTGATATAGAATTTAGTTTTCCTTTTGGTTGGGGAGAATTATGGGGAATTGCAGACAGAACAGATTATGATTTATCACAACATATAAATCATTCAAAACAAGATTTATCATATCAAGATCCAGAAACAAGTGAAAAGTATGTTCCATACGTTATTGAACCTTCATTAGGTGCTGATAGAGTAGTACTTGCATTTTTATGTAATGCTTATGATGAAGAAGAAATTGCAGAAGGTGATACTAGAACAGTTTTACATCTACATCCAGCTATCGCTCCATATAAAGTTGCAGTTTTACCACTTTCTAAAAAACTGTCAGATAAAGCTAATGAAGTTTATAATAAACTTTCTAAGAAGTTTATGTGCGATTATGATGAGGCTGGTTCTATTGGAAAACGTTATAGAAGAGAAGATGAGATAGGTACACCTTATTGTGTTACAGTTGATTTTGATACACTTGAAGATGATACAGTTACAATTCGTGATAGAGATACAATGGAACAAGTTAGAGTTAATATTAATGAACTTGATAGTTGGATTCAACAGAAAGTTGAATTTTAGATAAATAATAGAAGCATATACTGAACGAGTATATGCTTTTATAATTTAATGGAAATATTTTTCCGTTAATGTTTACAAATTTTTGGTATATTTTCAAAGATTATTACATAACTTTAATTATTTTTTACAATAAATATCATGTAAATATACTTAAAAATTTTAATGTAAGAGAGAATTAGATAGAATAGAGAAATTTAATCTTTATTCATAAAGTGGGTAGATAAAGAAAAATCTACCCAAAAACGGATTGAAGGAATAGTTCTAATATTTTTATTAGAACCTTTAATAGCCATTAATTTGGCGTTTTTAGCTATATGCCGGTTTTTTCAAATCGGAATATTAATAATATTAATTAGAGAATATTTTGATGTTTAAATTTAAAGATTAAAGAAGAGTAGATAATAGTCAGAATGGAAAGAGAAGTTTATAATCTCTTTCTATTTTTTTTGAATATATAAATACAAAATTAAAATTATTAAAATATAATTGTTACAAAATCAAATATTTTACTATTAAAAGATGCTAGGAATATAATTTTACTATATTTATAACTTTTTAGATACTAAAATATAAAATACAATCAAATCATATAAATTAGTTTAGTAAAATTATATAAAAATGAAAGTTAATTTCGCTTATCTGTATTAATATAGTTCTTCCAAACTACGCATCACTGTATTTTATTATATATTATAACTTTTTAAATTTAAATAGAAATAAAAATATCAAAACTTAAACCATAGAAGAATTGACAAAAAAGGCAATAAAAGGTAGAATATAACATGTAAAAAAGTAATAAAAAACAGGAGATGAAAAGCAAAAAAGATGGAATTTATAAAAATATTAATAAAAAACAAAAAATTAGCCTTCTCATTAGGAAAAAACGACTTTAAAAATAGATTTGCAAACACAAGCCTAGGAAGCATATGGGGATTCTTACAACCCTTCGTATTCATGATAACCTATGTAATAGTATTCCAATATATACTAAAAACAGGAAGTGCAGGAAGTGATCCATATGTAGTATGGTTTTTACCTGGAATGGCAATGTGGCAGTGCATAAACGACACAATAATAAATGCAAGCAGTTCAATAAGAACTTACAGTTATCTAGTAAAAAAAGTAGTATTTCCAGTAGATATAATACCAATAATATCAATAATAGCAAGTAGTTTTGTAGCACTATTTCTATTCATAGTAGCAATAGCAGTAGGAATACTATTCAACTACATACCAAACTTTATACAAGTAATATATATAATAATATCAGCCTACGCATTCTTTATAGCCTTCACAAGATTTACATCAGCATTAACAACATTAGTACCAGACTTTTCGCAACTATTAGGAATAATGATGCAACTATTCTTCTGGTTCACACCAGTAGTATGGAACTTATCAATGCTTGAAAATCATCCAACAATACTAGCAATAATGAAATGTCTACCCTTTAACTATTTAGTAACAGGCTTTAGAGATTGCTTTATATCAAGCAATATAGTAACAGAAAACAACTGGATATATACAATAGTATTTTGGATAATAACAATAATAATGTTCATATGGGGAAATTATATTTTCAAAAAAAGCAAAAAAGACTTTGCAGATGTATTATAAAGCTATAAAAAAGACATTAGTACCTTAAGAAAGGGAAAAGAATGAAGATGAAAGAACAAATTGACATACTAATGGCCACCTATAATGGCGAAAAATATCTAGAAGAACAACTAGATAGCATATTAAACCAAACCTATAAAAACATAAAAATAATAATATCAGATGATTGTTCAAAAGACAGAACAAGAGAAATACTAAAAAAATATGAAGAAGATGAAAGAGTAGAAGTACACTATCAAAAAGAAAATCAGGGCTATATAAAAAATTTTGAATATTTAGTAAAACAAGTAAAAAGCACATTATTTATGTTATCAGACCAAGATGATGTATGGCAACCAGAAAAAATAGAAAGAACCTATGAAAAATTAAAGGAAGAAGATGCAGACTTAGTATTTGGAGACTTAGAAGTAGTTGATGAAAATTTAAACACAATACATTCATCCTTTGGAGATTTCATGTTATTAAATAGAAGAATAAAAAAATATATAAATAGTTATAAAGTAAATTATTTATACAATAGTGTAACAGGTTGTACAACACTATGTAAAAAAGAAATGATATCAAAAATGTTACCTTTTCCAAACAACTCTGAATATGTTCCACATGACCATTGGATGGGGATAATGGCAGGAGTTAATGGAAAATTAGCATATGTACCAGAAACCTATATAAAATATAGACAACATGGAAATAATCAAATAGGAACAGAAAGAAGATCACACAAATTTACTAAATTAGAACAAGTAAGAAAACTTTTTCTAGAAATAAAATTAGGTGTATTTCAAACTTATGTAGCAAATAAGGAAAAATTTCCTGAAAACTTGCAACAACTAAATAAAAAAGCTTTAGAATATTTTAAAATGCTAGAGCAAAAGAAAAACTTCAATTTCAAAGGTTGGAAAGTATTTCATGAACTATATAAAACTGAAACCTTTATGTTTTATATAGAAAACTTTATAATTATGAATATGCCTTTTATAGGAAAAGGAATATTTAAAATAAGACATTTAATTTTAAAAATATTAGGAAAAAGATAATACTGAAAGGAGAGACAAATTGGAAGCAAAACAAGAAAAAGAAGAACAAGAAAACAAAAAAGAAATTGTTGTAAAAATTGATAAACTTTGTAAAAACTATAAAATGTTTGCTAGAAAAAAAGATAGATTAATTGAAACACTAGCTCCTAACCTAAATAGACATCAAGTATTTAAAGCTTTAGATGATTTTTCTTTAGAAATACGTAAAGGTGAAGTATTAGGAATATTAGGAAAAAATGGTGCAGGTAAATCCACTTTGTTAAAAATGATTACAGGAGTTGTAACACCAAGTAGTGGAACAATGGAAATAAACGGAAAAATAAGTTCCTTACTAGAGTTAGGTGCAGCCTTTAATATGGATTTAACAGGAATAGAAAATATATATCAACATGGACAAGTAATGGGCTTAACAAGAGAAGAAATCGAAAAAAGAAAACCAGAAATTATTAAATTTGCAGATATAGGAGACCATATATATCAACCAGTAAAAACCTATTCATCAGGTATGTTTGCAAGATTAGCCTTTGCATGTGCAATAAATGTAGATCCAGACATATTAATTGTAGATGAAGTATTATCAGTAGGAGACATGGCTTTTCAATTAAAATGTTTCAAAAAATTCGAACAATTAAAAAAGAAAGACAAAACAATTATATTTGTTACACATAGTATAAATGATATTTTAAACAACTGTAATAGAACAATAATATTAAATGATGGAAAGAAGATCTTTGATGGTGGAGTAAAAGATGGAGTAGAAAACTATAAAAAACTAATTACTGGAATGTTAAAAGAGCAAGATTTGGATTCAGAAAAGTCAAAGGAACAAGAAGAAAAATCAGATGCAATTTTAGGTGTAAATGACGATGGTGTAGAATGGAAAAAATATTTTACAATAAATCCAGATGTTATAAAATATGGTAATGGAGAAGCAGAAATTATAGATTTCGGTATATTTAATACAAAAGGAGAACCAACAAGTATAATAGATAGTCAAGAAGAAATAATAGTAAAATTAAAAGCAAAATTCAACGAAGACGTGGAATGTCCTACCTTTTCTATGACAATAAAAGATTTTAATGGAAAGGAAATTTGTGGAACAAACACTAACTTCTTAAATTACTATACAGGAAATTGCAAAAAAGGTGAAACTTACATCTGTGAATTTAAACAAAGATTTCAATTAGCCCCAGGGAAATATACCTTATCCTTAAGTTGTAGTAGATATGACTTTAATGGAGAAATTGTTGTTTTAAATAGAAATTATGACTTAATAATATTTGAAGTAATGTCTAGTAAAAGATTTGTCGGATATTATAATTTAGATACAGAAGCATATGTAACAAAAATAGATGAGTAGGTATAAGTTGGTCATTGGAGAAGAGGCTAATTCGATTTTAATTTAATCAAGGTATTCTCATATGTCTAATAAATTTTACCTAGCTTAATATCAAATTTGTAATTTAAGGAAGGAGATTAAACATGAAAGAAACACATTTATTTATTTTATGGGAAAATGCACGATACAAAGAAAAAGAAATATTAGAAGACATAAAAAAATCGTTTAATATTATAGGAAAATATAATATTACATGGAATAAAGAAATATTCTCAAAAAATTTATCAAGATTTTATGGAACAAACCTTCCAAAAAATTCAGGAAAAGAGCAACATTGTGGTAATGGAGACTTTTTGTTAATAATAGTAGAAGTAGAAAATCCAAAATATGAACAGAGAGATACATTAAGTAAAGGAATTCAAACAGTTAATATAAACGTGTTTGATAAAAAGACTTACTACAGAGAACTAACAGGGGGTGGTCATAAAGTACATGCTACTAATTCAGAAAAAGAAACAAACCATGACTTAACCTTATTATTAGGAAAATCTTTAAAAGACTTTTTAAAAGAAGTGGAAGGAAAAGAAGAGTCAATAGTTAATTTAAAACAAGATTTAATTGGAACAGATGGCTTTAAAACAGTAAAAGAAATGTTCTATGTTTTAAATAATTGCATAGATTACGCAGTACTTAGAAATTACGAAACCTTACCAGAGGAAATATATACTAATGAACATAATGATATTGATCTTATTTGTGATTCTTATGAAAATGCTGCTTATATATTAAATGCAGAAAAGGTATTTCCAGAAGAATACAGAATCCATTATAAAGTAAAAGTAGAAGATAAAATAGCCTTTTTTGATTTAAGATATATAGGTGATAACTATTATTATTATAATTTAGAAAAAGCCCTATTAGAGAATAGAATTTATAATAGTAAAGGTTTTTATACAGTTTCAGAGGAAGAATATTTTTATACTCTTTTATATCATGCAATCTTGCATAAGCCAACTTTTTCGGAAGATTATAAAAATAAACTTAACAAAATGAGACCAAGCCTAGACTTTAAAGATGATGAAAAGTTGATACAAATTTTAAACAATTGGCTATTTAAAAAAGGTTACTGTATTACAATTCCTATTGATAAGTCTGTTTTATTTAATAAAGAAAATGCTAAGAAATTTGATAGAATTTTAGGAATTGAACAAATTGAAAAAGAAGAATTAATCGAAAATTTACAAAAAGAAAAAGACGTACTAACAGAAGAGTTACAAAGGATAGTTAACTCCAAATCTTGGAGAATAACAGAACCAATTAGAAATTTTAGAACAAAGCATAAAAGGAAGTAATAAAATGGAAAAAATAAAAAATTTATTTACATCAGAAGCGGTATCAATTGGTCATCCTGACCATGTATGTGATATGATATCAGATAGTATTTTAGATGCATGTTTAGAACAAGATGAAAATTCAAGAGTAGCTTGTGAAACAATGGCAAAAGATGATAAGGTAATATTAGCAGGAGAAATTACAACAAAGGCAAAAATAGACGTAGAACAAATAGTTAAAAGTACTATAAAAAAGATAGGTTATACTTATATACCAAAAGTATTAAATTTACTTAGTAAACAATCCCCAGATATTGCACAAGGTGTGGATATAGGTGGAGCAGGAGACCAAGGAATTATGTTTGGATATGCAAATAGCGAAACACCAGAATATATGCCTTTAGCAATAACTATGTCACATGACTTAGTAAAACTAGCAACAAAATTGCGTCAAACAGGGGAATTTAAAGATGCTATGCCAGATATGAAATCACAAGTAACTTTAGAATATTTAGAAGGACAAACAACTAGAATTAATACAATGTTAATGTCAATACAACATACAGAAAATTATAATGAAAAGGAATTTAAGGATTATATTGTAAATAATATAATGACTAAAATTGCAAAAAAATATAATCTTAACACAGATTTCAAAATTTTAATAAATCCTACTGGAAAATTTGTAATTGGAGGACCAGAAGGAGATGCAGGTTTAACAGGTAGAAAGATTATAGTTGATACTTATGGAGGATATGCACCACATGGAGGAGGAGCTTTTTCAGGAAAAGATCCTAGTAAAGTTGACAGGTCAGCAGCATATATGGCAAGATATTTAGCAAAAAATATTGTTGCATCTGGAATTGCAAAAGAGTGTTTAATTCAGCTATCTTATGCTATTGGAGTTATACAACCAATTTCAATATATGTAGACTGTAAAAATACTAATGAAATAGAAGTTAGTAAAATTATTGATACAATTTATCATAAATTCGATTTATCACCTAAAGGGATAATTGATAAATTACAACTAAAAAATCCAGTTTATACAAATACCTGTAATGGTGGACATTTTGGTAGAAGATTTTTAGATGATAATAACAAAATAGAATGTACTTGGGAAAAACTAGATAGTGTTAATATTTTTAAAGCTTTAATTAGTCAATAAATAGAAGTTATAAAAGATAGGGGGGATAAGTTTTGAAATTAAAAGAAAAAGAAATTAGTATTAAAGATGCTAAAATAATTGAATACCTTAAAAATAGCGAAGAACAAAAATATGAAAATATAATAAAAGAGGATAATAAAATAGAAACTATACTTGCTCTATCAGATATAAGAAAAAATATTATAAAGTGGTATCCCTTTAAAGAAAATTCATCTGTGTTAGAAATAGGAGCAAATTTTGGAGAAATAACACAAGTATTATGTGAAAAATTAAGTAAAGTTGTTACAATAGAAACGTCAAAAGAAAAAAGAGATGCAATATTAAATAGAAATAAAACAAAGAAAAATTTAAAAATAATTTCTAATATAGATGAAATTGAAGAAAAATTTGATTATATAACCTTAATTGGAATAGAAGATATATCAGACAATCCACAAGAAATTTTAGAAGAAGTTAAAAAATATTTAAAACCAGATGGAATAATTCTTTTAGCAACAGATAACAAATTAGGAATGCAGTATTTTTCTAAATATAATGAAAAAGATGGAAATGTAACAAACTTAGTAGATAAAAAATTGTATACTTTAAGACAGTTAGAAGAACAGATAAACAAAGCTGGATATTCAAATTTTAAAATATATTATCCAATGACAGATTACAAATTAACAAATGTAATATTTACAGAAGATAAAAAATTATCTAAAAATACTTTATCAAGAAATATAGTATATAAAGAGGAAGATACAGTAAAACTTTGTGAACAAAATGAAGTATATAAACAATTACTAGAAGAAGATGAAAATGTCTTTAGGATTTTTGCTAATTCTTTTTTATTAGAGATATTCAAAGGAGAATATGTAGAAAATGAAATAAGATTAATTGCTTTTTCTAATATGAGAAAGCAAAAATATAGAATTCAAACAGTTATGAAAAAAGATTTTGTTTATAAAGATGCTGGAAACTTAGAAGCAAAAGAGCATCTTGAGAATATTAAAGAAAATCTTGAAATTTTAAAAAAGTCTAATTTAAATTCGCTTGATACTTATAAAAATCAACAAATAATAAGTAAATATACAGAAAGTTTAACCATAGACAAAGTATTAATAAGTTTAATGAAAGATAATAACAAGGAAGAAGCAATACAAATAATAAAAAGATGGAAACAAGAATTATTAGATAAGTTAGAAAAATCAACTGAACAAAAAAATGTATTTGATAAATATAAAATAGCTTATGATAATTACAATATACAAGATATGACTTGGATACAAGATGGCTTATGGGATTTAATCTTCCAAAATTGTTTTTATATTAATAAGGAATTTTATTTTTATGATCAAGAATGGAAAGAAAAAAATATTCCTATCGAATTTATTTTTTATAGAGCAATAAAATATTTTGATAGGATTAAAAAATATATTGCAGATAAAGAGTTATATGAAATAATGGGGATAAAAAAAGATCATATAACCTTATTTGATGAATTAGATAATAAATTACAAGAAGAAATAAGAGATGAGACTATTTGGAAATTAAATACTCAAGGAAAAACTTTGTTAGAATTAAAAAGAGAAAAATTAACTATGCAACATAATATTAATTTATTAAATATAGAGCTCAATGATAAAAATAAAAGTATAGCTGAAAAAGATAAAGCGATTCAAGACTTAAAAAAGCAAATACAAGAAATATGTGAATCAAAGTCTTGGAAAATAACACAACCTTTAAGAAATTTTGGAAAATTAGGAAGTAAAAGCTAAATAAGTAGAAATTAATTAACTAGAGAAGGGAAGAAGAAAATGAGCGTTAGATTAAGAGATAAACTTTTTCCAGAAGGTGGAAAAACACGAATAATTTTAAGAAGAATAAACTTATTTATACATGGATTTAGTCCTAAAAATATAAAGAAGTTTATTAAGTCAATAAAAAATAATGGGTGGAAAAAGACTTTTAAAACCTTAACAAACAAGGTAAGAAATGGAACAGCTATTACACCATATCAAGTGTGGATGCAATTTAATGATCCAACTGAAGAAGAACTTGAACAACAACGTAAAACAAAATTTAAGTTATCTCCTAAAATTAGTATATTAGTTCCAATGTATAATACACCTATAAATTTTTTTGAGGAATTAGTACAATACTTAATTGATCAAACCTATTCTAATTGGGAACTTTGCTTAGAGGACGGTAGTCCAGAGAAAAATAAAGAAATAGAAGAAATTAGTAAAAGAGATGAAAGAATTAAATACAATTATACAGGAAAAAATTTAGGAATTGCTGGAAATACAAATGAAGCTCTAAAAAATGCAACAGGTGATTATATTGCACTTTTAGATCATGATGATTTATTACCTGTAAATTGCTTATATGAAGTAGTTAAAGCAATTAATGAAGAGCCTACAATTGAGTTTATTTATACAGATGAAGACAAAATAACAACCCTAGATAAACCAAGATTTGATCCACACTTTAAACCAGATTTTGCAATTGATACTTTAAGGTCAAATAACTATATTTGTCATTTTAGTGTATTTAGAAAAGATTTAATGGAAAAATTAGGAGGAGAAAGAAGTAAATACGATGGTGCACAAGATTATGATATAATTATTAGAATGGCAGAAATTGCAAAAAATATAAAACATATACCAAAAGTATTGTATCATTGGAGAGTTCATAAATTATCTACTGCACAAGCAGGAGGAAATGCAAAACCATATGCCTTTGAAGCAGGAATAACAGTATTACAAGATCACTTAAAAAGAGTTGGGCTAGAAGGAGAAGTATCACACGGCGTAACTCTTGGTACTTATAAGATAGACTATAAAGTTAAAGGAAATCCTAAAGTTA
Organism: uncultured Clostridia bacterium; assembly: GCA_948857205.1. Classification (GTDB taxonomy): domain Bacteria; phylum Bacillota; class Clostridia; order TANB77; family CAG-508; genus CAG-269. The sequence goes on along the minus strand of CAQPRV010000013.1, from coordinate 19,125 downwards.
CTATCTTAATTCCTAATTATAATGAAGCAAAAACCTTAAAAACTTGTGTAGATTCAGTTTTGAAATTGACAACTTATCAAAATTATGAAATTGTAATTATTGAAAACAATAGTACAGAAAAATCAATATTTGATTATTATAAAGAAGTAGAAAAACAAGATAAGGTTAAAGTTATATATTATCCAGAAAAAGGATATAATTATGCTAGAATAATTAATTTTGGAGTTAAAAATACAGATGGAGAATATATTGTGCAGTTAAATAATGATACAGAATTAATAACTCCAGATTGGTTAGAAAAAATGTTAGGTATGGCTCAAAGAGAAGATGTAGGAGCAGTTGGAGTAAAAATGTATTACCCAGATGAAACAATACAACATGCTGGTGCAATAATTGGTGTATATGGTGTTGCAGGACATGTATTTAAAGGTTTGTATAAAACTGCACATGGCTATTTTGCAAGAGAAAGTCATATTCAAAACTTAAGTGCTGTTACTGCTGCTTGTATGATGGCAAAAAGATCTGTTTATGAAGAAGTTGATTATATGAATGAAGATTTTGCAGTTGCATTTAATGATATTGACTTTTGTTTAAAAATAATTAAAGCTGGTAAATTGATTATATATAATCCATTTGTAGAATTGATACATTATGAATCAAAATCAAGAGGTGCTGAGGATACTCCAGAAAAACAAAAGAGATTTCAGGGGGAAATTGATTTGTTCTATGAAAAGTGGGGAGATTACAAAAAAATGGGCGACCCATATTATAATATAAATTTAAAATTAGATTCAGATCAATATGATATAAAACAAGAAAAGGTAAATTGCCACTAGGGACGGAGAATTTTGGCAATTATTGCTAGTGGAGATGGAAAATTTACAAAATCTATCCATAGTTGTATACAAAAGATTCCATTAAATGATGTTAAAAATTAAAAATATAGTATTAAGGATAGTGTTATGAATAAACCTAATAATAGGAATTGTAAATAAAAATATATAAGATGCTGAAGGAAGAAATGCTTTTTTGAAAATGCAAATATATGAAAAAAGTAATAATTATATTTTTAAAGTATTTATAGGGAGATATAGTAAATGAATATAAAGAGTGTTAGTAAAAAAATATGTATTAAACAATTAAGTGATTTTGAGAGTATAGATTATGATAAATTAATGTATCCTGTAATAAGGTATGGAGAAGAAAAGTTAGATAATAATATGTATGATGATTGGGATGAATATAAACATACAAGAAAAATGATAAATGATTTACAACAGAAATTAAAAGAAAAACAGGATTTAAAAATTGATATATATTATCTTGAAGAAGATAATTTAGTAATAGGAATTTGCTTTATTATAAATGGAAAAAATTATATGGAAAGTTTCTTAGAAAAAATTAAAAATTATTCTTATAAAACGATAGATAATTCTGTACAACTAACTTGTTTTCACATTTTGAAGGAATATAGAGGAATCGGAACAAAATGGCTTAAAAATATTATATTTCCAGACCTAATTAAAAATAATGTGAAAGAAGTATATGTTAAATCAAGTCATAATAAAGCTTTGAACTTTTATCAAAAATTAGGACAACAAATAGGTCAATATGTTGGTATTAGTGACAATGAATTGTATCAAAGACTAGGATATATATAGAGAATAAATATAAGTAATCAGATTATAGATAATATTGATTAGGTATAATTTTTCTAATTGAATTGAAGAAGGAGTAAAAAGGTTAAATTGATATATTTTAAAATAAAAGTTTCCTAGTATAAAAAGTACAAAATTTTAAGACCTTTTAGAATTTTTGAAGGATTATCTTAAAGTAGCTCAAAAATAAATAACAATAACCTTTCTTGTACTACTTTGAAATAAATAATAAAAATTGTCAAAAATCTCCGTCCCCAGTGGCACGAAAGGAACTTTAATAATGAAAGAAAAATTGAAACAAATTTTAAATAATAAGTTTATAAGAATATTAATATTATTAATACTTCCAATAATAATAGAGGTATTAATTTTTAACAAAATAGAGATTAATAAAGCTACAATAATAAGAATTGGAACAATATATTCAATATATGGATTAGGTATTCTATATTTTATTTTAAATAAATATAGTTCTATAATAAAAAAGATAACAGAGAATATAATAAAATTTAGATATCCAATAGCCTTAATAATATTGGTAATCTTGGTTATTTTTAAAATAAATTTTTCTTCCTTAGATATGTGGTGTGCTTTCCTAGGAGAGCCTGAAGCAAGAAGTACAATATTAGGGAGAGAAAGGTCTATACGTTCAGATGAATGGCTTGTAACCTCAATGATAAATTTAGGACAAGCTCAAAAGGAAGAAGGACTAAATATATATAATGAAAATATTGCTGGTGGGAATTGTAATATGATTATGACAGCAGCACCAGTATGGGATATTACATCAATTGCAAAACCTTTTAACTGGGGATATTTACTATTTGGAACAGACTATGGTTTTTCCTTTTGGTGGTGCTTAAAGATTGTAGCACTAGTAATGGTATCTTTAGAGTTAATATTAAAATTAAGTAAAAAAGATAAAATTTTATCAATAGCTGGTGCAATAATATTAGCTTTAGCACCAACAATGATGTGGTGGTTAAGTACAGCAGTAGTAGAGGGATATATTTTAGGTTTGGCGGTTGTTGTTCTTTTTGGATATTACATGGAAAATTTAGAATGGAAATTATGGAAAAAATTATTAATAGCCTTAGGTATGATAATTACGATTCCAGGATTTGCCTTTACTCTTTATCCAGCCTTCCAAGTACCTTTTGCATTTTTAATGGCTATATTTATGATAAATGATTTTGTTAAACATAGAAAAGAGATTAAAAAAACAGATTATTTAATAATGGGTGGAACAATTGTAGTTATTTTAGGATTAATAGCAAGATTTATATTAGTTTCGTGGCAAGATATAAAAGTAATGATGGGAACAGTATATCCAGGAAGTAGATTTGAAACAGGAGGAGATTATACTGTTAATAAATTTATTTCATATTTTATATGTTTGTTTATGCCATATTCAGATAAAATAGTAAATCCATGTGAACCAGCTTCTTATATATTTCCATTTATAGGTCTTGCTATATTAATAATTGCATATATTAAAAATTATAAAAAAGATAAAGATGCAAATAAAGGATTATTGCTTGCACTTATTATTTTATATGCATTTTTCTTGCTTTGGGAATTTGTAGGAGTAGGTAAAATAATAGCAAAAGTAACTTTTATGTATTTTTCTACTACAAAAAGGACAAATTTAATTACAGGCTTAATTGGAACCATTTTATCAATAATGTTACTTAAAAAATTTGAAAAAAAATCGCCTTTAACCAATAATCAAGCATTAATAACCTCTGTTATAGTTTCAGTATTATCAATAACTTTAGCAAAATCTTCACAATATTCAGAAGTTTTTACGCCAATAAAATTAGAGATATTAGCTATAATGATGTATTTAATAACTTACTTCTTAATAACAGGGAATAAAAAAGCTTGGTGTTATACAATGTGTATAATAGCAATTATAGCTGGAATTGCAGTTAATCCAATAGTATCAGGGACAAAAGTAATCTATCAAACAGAAATATCAAAAGAAATTAGAAAAATAAAAAAAGAAGAAAAAGATGCAATATGGTTGGGAAGACATAACTTAAATGGCCAATATCTAATAGCAAATGGAGTAAAATGTATAAGTGGTGTAAATACTTATCCAAATTTTGATTGGCTAAAAATAGTAGATCCAGAAGGAAAATATAATGAAGTGTATAATCGTTTTGCACATATAAATATAATTTTAAGTGATAAAACAGAATTTAGGTTACTTGGACAAGATATATATGAGGCAGAACTTACTTATAAAAATTTAAAAGATTTAAATGTAAAATATTATTTTACTAATACTGAATTAACAGAAGAAATTAAAAAAGAATTTAATATATCAGACAAATATATTGTTAAAGAGAAAAATCAATTTATTTATGAAATTAATTAATGATGATTTTGGGGACAGAGGAAAAAATCATCGTTATAGAATATGACCTTTGCTTAAAATTTAAATATTATTTTATTTTGATTTTAAATATCTACTCGCTCCCAAAGGGTTATAATTATTTATTATTTTCGTTGCCCCATTCTAAAAATTCTATAGAAAAGTTTTGAAAAACTTTTCTAAGAATTTTTGAACGGTTACCCCGGAGTCACTCAAAAATAAAGAATTATAACCCTTCTCGCGCTATTCTAAATTACTAAAAGTTAAAAATAAAATAATATTTAAATTTAAGCAATTGTCATATTAAAAAGGAGCAATTATGAGCAAAAAAGTATTAATTATTGTACCAGCCTATAATGAAGCATTAAATATTGAAAAGACCATTAAAGATTTAACAAGTCAAACAAATTATGACTATTTAATTATTAATGATTGTTCAAAAGATAATACAAAAGAAATCTGTGAAAAGAATAATTTTAACATATTATCCTTACCAATCAATTATGGTCTAACAAGTGGGATACAAGTTGGCATGAAATATGCATATCAAAACAAATATGAAATAGTAATTCAATTTGATGGAGATGGACAACATCAAGCTAAATTTTTAAAGGATTTAGTAAAAGAAATTGAAGACGAAACTTGTAATATTGCAATAGGATCAAGATTTGTTACCAAAAAGAAGCCTATAAGTATGAGGATGTTTGGAAGTATTTTGTTAACCTTAGCTATAAAAATTACTACTGGTAAAACTATAAAAGATCCTACTTCAGGAATGAGAGCCTATGATAAAAAAGCTATTGAGCAATTTGTAAATAATAGTGGATTAACTCCAGAACCAGATACTTTAGTATATATGTTAAAAAAGAAAATGAAAATAAAAGAAGTCCAAGTTGAAATGAAAGAAAGAGAATTTGGTGAAAGCTATTTAAAACCAATAAAATCAGCACAATACATGATTAATATGTTTTTTTCAATATTATTTATACGAGCAATTGCAAGAAAAAGCAAATAAAAATGGAGAATAAAATGGAGAAAATAAAAAATTGGTATAAAAAAATATTTAATGGTAACTTATTAATAGCTATTCTGTTAATGTTTATTTTTATTATATCTATACTAATCAGTATGAAAACAGGATTAAGTAAGCATCCAGATGAAAGTATCCATTATAAGGCAGTTGAATATTATCAAACTTATAATTTGCCACCTAAATTTATAGATAAAAAAATAGAAAATACATATTCAGTACATGGAGAATCAAGATTAACACGGCTTAGATATATATTATTTTTTAGTGGGAAAGTATAGTAATATTATAAATATTATTTCTAAAGAAAATGTTGTATTTAATATGAGAACCTTTAACTTAATTTTATTAGGAATTTTATTTATTATTGCTTTTAAATTATATAAAGAGGATAGTTTATTATTTTTACCACTTTTATTCTGCTCACAAGTATGGTATATTTTTTGTTATATAAATAATGATGCTTGGGCAATATTCTTAAACTTTATTTTAGTTTATCAGTTGTTTTACAAAAAAAGTATATATAATAAATGGATAGAAACCTCAAAAAATGCAATAGTACCAATAGTTTTAGGAACATTACTCTGTTTATTATTTATATGTAAGGAAAATTTTACTATAGCTACAGGTATTATATTTATTACATATTTTGTTTTAAATAGAAAAGAAATATTTAAAAAAGATAATATAAAGAAAATTTCTATAGTTTTATTGTTTGGAATAATCTTATTTTTAGGTAGAATTGTTTTAGATATTAGTATTAATAATTTTGATAGATTTAATATGGAGGAAATAAGAATATCAAAAGCGACAGAACAATTTAGACCACCCTATAATGAAAACACCTATGGTTCTTTTAAGTTTAAAGATAGAGGATACCCACTATCAAAGGTTTTATTTGATAAAGATTTTTATAAAATATCAATAGAATCGTTTATTGGATTATATGGTCGTTTAAATGTGTATTTACCAAATAATTTATATATTTTTTTAGAAATATTAATTTTATCAATATTAATATATTTATTATTTAGAATTAACAAATCAGAAGAAAAAATAGATATAATAGCAACAAGAAGTGCTACAATTATAGGAATAATATTTCTATTTATACTAAGTATATATCGTTCCTATACTTATGATTATCAACCTCAGGGAAGATATTTATTACCAATTTTACCAATCTTAAGTCTTTTAATGATTGATAAAAAAGAAGATGAAATAACTAAAATTATTTTTATAATTTTATCAATAATATTAATAACTTCTTATTACCTATTTGGATATCAAAAAATAATATAAAAGGGAGGAAGAAAAATGACTTTAACCTTAAGAATAGTATTAATAATAAGTTCAATAATATCCTTTTTACTATGTATAAAAAAAATAAAGCAAGCAAAGTTAAAAGTAGAAAATTCAGTAATATGGATGATTGGAAGTATAGTATTAATAATAATGAGTGTTTTTTCAAAGGCAGTGGAATGGATATCAAACAAGTTAGGCTTTATGGCACCAGTAAATTTTGTATTTTTAATAATTATAGGATTTTTATTAATACAAACTTTTGTGGATAATATTAGAATATCATCACTAAACGAAAAAATTAAAGATTTAAATCATTACATAGCTTTAAAAGAAAAAAAGAATTAGAGATATTAAAAAAATGCAGCTTAATAGATAGTAAAGTGCTTAATATAATATCTGGGAAAGGATATAAGAAAAAATGAGTAAATATAAATTGTCAATTGTAGTAGCAGTATATAACTTAGAAAAATATTTACCAAGATGTTTAGATGCCCTAGTAAATCAAACTTTACAAGAAATAGAAATACTATGTGTTGATGATGGTTCAACAGATTCTGCACCACAAATAATAGATGAATACGAAAAGAAATATCCAAATAAAGTAAAAGCCTATCATAAACCAAATGGGGGAGAATTTACAACAAGAAATTATGGACTAGAAAGAGCAAGTGGAGAATATGTCACTTTTGTTGATACAGATGATTATGTTGAACCAAATTGGGCAGAAAAGTTATATAATGCTGCAAAGCAAAATAATGCAGATATGGCAGTTTGTGGCTTTGAAAGAATAGATTTAGATACAGGAAAAGTAGTATCTACAAACATGACTAATTTTGGAAATTGTGTAAAAGAAATTGATAATAAAGATGATTTTATGTTATTTATAAATCCAGCACCATGGAATAAAATTTATAAGCTAGATAAAATAAAAGACTTAAGATTTCTCAACTTTAGAGGCTTCAATGATATGATTTTTTTAACAAGTAGTTATACAAAAATAAATAAAATAGCTTTTGTTCCAGATGTGTTATATCATTATTTTTTGAGATATGATTCACAAATACATAGTGTAAATCGTCAAGATGTTGACAATTTTAAAAAGTATCTACTACAGTTAAAAGAGTTATATATTAAAGAAGAAAAATATGAAGAAATGAAATATATATTAGATTTAATGGCCTTTATACACTTAGGAACTTCTGTTATGTATAGAGCATCTTATGATAAAACTATAAATATAAAAGAAATGCTAAAAGAAACTATTAAATATTTAGACGAAAATTTTTCAAGTTGGAGAAAGTCACCTTATTTAAAATTAAGATATTCATTAAAAAGAGGTTTTACACATACTGGCTTATGGGGAATTTCAAAATTATATAAATGGCATATGCCAGGGGTGTATATTACACTTTATCGTTTTATGATAGACAAATTAAAAATAGATATAAAATGGTAAAAGGAGGAAGCAATAAGATTAAAAATGGAAGATAAAAAGGTTGCAGTAGTTTTATCTACATATAATGGAGAAAAATACATAAAAAATCAGCTTGATAGTATATTAAACCAGACATACAAAAATATAGAAATTTATGTTAGAGATGATGGGTCAAAAGATAATACAGTAGAAATTTTAAAAGAATATGAAAATAGAGGAGAGATAAAGCTATATCCTAAAGAAAATGTAGGTTTTATTAAAAGCTTTTTTGATTGTTTATCTTTTTGTGAGGATGCAGATTATTATGCTTTTTGTGATCAAGATGATGAATGGTTTGAAGATAAAATAGAAAGAGCAGTAAAAAAATTAAAGGAAAAAAATCAGAAAATTCCATTATTATATTTTGCTGATTATGATTTTTATGATGATAACATGCAATTTATTGCTTCTTCTAAATCTCATAAATATGGTCCATCTTTTCGAAATGCAATAGTAGATTGTATTACCTTAGGAATTAATACAGTAATAAATAAAACAACAAGAGATTTAATGGTCAATTCTGGTATACAAAAGAGTTGTGGACATGATTGGACAGCTTATATGATTTGTAGTTCTATGGGAGAGGTTATTTATGATAAAGTTTCAACCTTAAAATATAGAAGAACAGGGCAAAATGTTAGTCCAGGAGGAAAGGGCTTCTTGGCTTTTCAAATTTGGAGAATTAAGAAATTCTTTATAAATGATTATTTTTCAAAGGTTAGAGAAGAGTTAATCGAATTTGAAGAATTATTTGGTAACAAGTTATCTGAAGAAGACAAAAAGCTTCTTAGTATGTTTACTAATAAGAGATATAGCTTTGTAAATTCAATAAAGAAGTTTTTTTATCCTAAAAGATTTAGACAAAAGACTATTGATGAATTAATGTTAAGATTTATTTTTTTAATTGGAAAACTTTAAAAAGTTTTTATCTATTAAAGAGAGGGTTATTATTCAGCCGTAATAAAATCTTTATCTTTAAAATTAATTTTAAGAGATTTTTAAAAATCTTTAGATATTACTTTATTATGAAAATATTGCAATATTGAACTAAGGCTAACTAGCAATAAAAAGAGAAGAAAGGTTAGCATTTGATCTTGAAAAATTTTGATTGTTATATAATCTAGATGCACTATATATCTTCCATAGATTTAAAGTTTAATTTGTTTAGCCAAATATCAATTTTTTTCAAACTGAATTTGTAGTTTTAGGAAGGAATAATATTAAAAATGGTAAAAAAATCAGAATTTATATGGAATAGCATAGCAAGTTTAGTAGCATCAATGTTAAATGCAGTATTACTATTATTTTGTACAAGAATAAATGGAACAGATATAGCAGGGATGTTTTCAATAGCGTTTGCAACCTCAGTTATACTTAATGCTATAGGAGATTATGGAATTAGAATATATCAAGTTACAGATAGTGAGAGAAAGTATAAATTTGGAGAATATGTAGCCTTAAGAATAGTAGTTGTATTAATTATGTTAGCTATTGGAATTGCATTTGTATTTATTAGTGGATATGATACAATAAAACTATTAGTAACAATTTTATTAATATTATTTAGAATAATTGATAACCTTAGTGAAACCTATCAAGGAGAATTTCAAGTTAAGGGAAGATTAGATTTAGGAGCAAAATCAGTTGTAATTAGAAATGGAATATCAATTATAATGTTCTTAATATCAGATATAATTACTAAAAATATTATAATTTCTTGTACAGTAATGTTTTTAACAAATTTATTGATATTTTTATTATTTGATATAAAAGTAGTAAAAAAATATAACTCAGATAAAGTGATTTTTACAAAAGAAGTAATAGTATCAATGTTAAAAGAATGTTTCCCAGTATTTTTATCAACCATATTAAGTTTATATATAACAAATGCAGTAAAATATGCAATAGACGAAGTAAGTACCTATGAAATGCAAACTTTTTATAATATCATATATTTGCCAACCTTTACAATAAATCTAGCAAGTATATTTATTATAAAGCCATTGTTAAAAGTATTGGGTGATATATGGAAAGAAAAAAAATACAAAGAAATGGTCAAAATTATGATAAAAGTATCAGGAATTATACTAGTTGTAACCATGTTAGTAGAAATAGTATGTTTTATGTTTGGAACACAAATTTTGGGATTGATTTATGGAGTAGAATTAAATCAATATAAAATAGACTTATGTTTGCTTGTATTATCTGGAGGAATATATGCTCTAACAGTTTTACTATTGTATATATTAACAACCATGAGAAATCAAAAGAATGCAACAATAGCTTATCTTTTAACATCTGTGTTCGCTTTAATAATTCCTAGAATTTTAGTAGAAAAATATAATATGTTTGGTGCAACTTTGTCTAATTTATTTATAACATTTATATTATTTGTTTTATTAGTAATTCCAGTATGGACAAAATTGAATGTCATTGGCTGCCATCGGGGACGGAGAAATTTGACAATAACTGAAAAACAATTATTGCCAAAATTCTCCGTCCCCAATGACACAAAAGGAGAAGAAAAGAAATGATAAAGAAAAAGTTATCTAAAATGATTTTTATATTTTTATTAATGGCTATATTTATTATAAGTGTATTAATTAGTTGTAAGACAAAACTAGATTCGCATCCTGACGAAAAAGTACATTATGAAGCAGTTAAATATTATCAAAAACATATTATGCCACCAAAATTTACAGATGACGAGATTAAGGCTTCTTTTTCTGTGCATGGAGAAAGCAGATTGACAGAATTAGATAGTTATTATTTTTTGGTTGGTAAATTTACAAGTTTATTTAATAATATTATTAATAATGATATTGTTAAAGTATTAATAGCAAGATCTTTTAACTTAATTTTATTAGCAATAATTTTAGTTTATTGCTATAAATTATATAAAAAAGAAAGTTATTTATTTATACCTTTTTTGCTAACTTCACAAGTTTGGTACATATTTTCATATATAAATAATGATGCATGGGCAGTTTTTTTGAATTTAATTTTTATATATCAATTATTTTATAAGGATAGTGGGTTTAATAACTATTTAAATATGGATATTTCTAAAGAACCGAAGAAAATGTCTATAGTAGGAAAAGCAATATTATTGGGACTATTATTTTATTTCCTATTAATAGCAAAAGTTAATTATTTAATTGCTACTGGTATAAGTGCAATTTTATATTTGATTATTAATAATAAAACAGTTTTTAAAAAGGAAAAGCTTATTAAAATAGGTATAGTTTTATTAATAGGATTTTTAGCTTTAGGTATTAGATTAGGAATTGATTATGGAATAAATCGTTTAGATAGAATAAAAAATATGGAACAAGTTAGAGTGTTAAGAGCTGATGAAGAGTTTATTGCTCCATATCCAGCTGGAAGGACAAATGGAACTGCAAATGGCAATTTTAGGTGGAGTGAAAGAGGAAAGCCAATTGGAAATGTTATAAAAAATAAAGAGTTTTACCAAAAGACTGCTTTTTCTTTTATTGGTGTTTATGGTTATATGAATAAATATGCAACACATATTTTTTATTACTTAATACTTGGAGGTTATTTAATTTTAAGTTTATATTTAATTGTTAATAATGTTCGAAAACGAAAGAGAGGAGATGATTTTTATAGAGGTAGAGTTATACCCTTAATTTTAGTGTTTTTAGCTGGAATTTTAACTTTAGGATTAAATATATATAGGTGTTATACTTATGATTTTCAACCACAGGGTAGATATTTATTTCCAATAATACCTTTATTATGTGCTTTAATGTATAATCAAAAGAAGAATAAAGTTATAAAGATATTTGTATTTATTATGATTAGTATTTTAGTTATAATGTATGTTTTGTTTGGAGCTTGTAAATTGATTTCATAAAAAGATATATATTAAGGATTTAAATAGCTAATATTAATTAAGAACTTTTTTGTAGGGTAAAATAATTTTCTTACAATATTTGTGAATTGATTAAATTGAATACATTTTTTACTAGAAATGTTGTCAAAATTTATTTGAAACAGAAAAATTTTATATCTAATTTTTTATAAAAATACTATATTAGTAAAGAATGTAAGAGAATTAGTTTACCCTAACTTTTTTGAGAAGGGAATTGTAAAACAATGGAGAAAATTAAAGAGTTATATTCTAAAAATAAAGAGCTTGTAAATTATGTTATATTTGGTGGTTTAACTACTTTAGTTAATTTTATTTGCTATTTTATTTCTACAAAGTTATTTAGTGTTGATGAAGTTATAAGTAATGGTATTGCTTGGTTTGTATCTGTGCTATTTGCATATATAACTAATAAAATATTTGTATTTGAAAGTGAAAAGTCTGGTTTTAAAGAGATTGCAATTGAGATGACTACTTTTTTCTTATCAAGAGTTTTTTCTGGAATTTGTTGTGATGTAGGAACTTTTGCCTTGATGGTTAAAGTTTTTAATATTAATGATGTTATTGCTAAAATTGTGACTCAAATAATGGTTATTGTTTTGAATTATGTATTGAGTAAATTAGTTATATTTAGGAAGAAAAAGTAAATATTTTTGTTTGTTTTAATACTTATATGCACAAATATATTGCCTTAAATATATTGAAAAAATTCCTAATTGGTATTATACTAGATATAGTTATTTTGAAAAATAGAATAAAATATAAAAAAACTAGAAAAAACATGTTACAAAATGAAGTGAATTAAAAAAATAAAAGGAAGGAGCAACAATATAATTTTATTGTAGAAAAGAAAATGGAAAAAAATAAAGTATCACTTGTAATACCAATGTACTATGAAGAAAAAGTTGCAAAAGAATGTTATAAAAGAGTAAAAGAAGTTTTAAATAGCTTAGAAAACTATAAACATGAAATTATATTTATTAATGATGGAAGTAAAGACAAAACTATTGAAATTTTACAAGAAATAGCTGAAAAGGATAAAGACGTAAAAATAATATCTTTCTCTAGAAATTTTGGTCATCAGGCAGCAGTAACAGCAGGTCTAAAAGAAGTAACTGGAGATGCAATTGTAATTATTGATGCAGACCTTCAAGATCCACCAGAATTAATACCAGATATGTTACAAAAGTGGGAAGAAGGAAACGAAGTAATATATGGAAAAAGAAAAACTAGAAAAGGTGAATCTGCTTTTAAATTATTAACAGCTAAAATGTTTTATAATACCTTAAATGCCTTGTCAGATGTAGAAATTCCAAAAGATACAGGAGATTTTAGATTAGTTGATAGAAAAGTAGTTGAAACAATAAATAGTTTACCAGAACATAATAAATTTTTAAGAGGCTTATTCAGTTGGGTAGGTTATAAGCAATATGCTTATGAATATGAAAGACAAGAAAGATTTGCAGGAGAGACAAAATATCCGTTAAAGAAAATGCTTAAATTGGCATCTGATGGAATTATCAGTTTTTCAAATAAGCCAATAAAATTGGTTGGGGCTTTAGGAATTATTTCTATAATAATTTCTATTGCAATTTTGATATATGCACTTGTTTCTTTTGCATTTAAGTTAAATAATTTATCTGCTGGATGGACATCTATTATGGTTGCAGTTACTTTTTTTGCTGGTGTACAATTGTTATCTTTATGGGTTATCTCAGAATATATTGGCAGAATTTATGATGAGTCAAAAGGCAGACCACAATATGTTATAGATAAAAAAATTAATATTGAGAAATAAGACTTTGTGCCATTGGGGACGGAGAATTTTGGCAATAATTATTTTTATTTTTGATATTATAAATAAAAAAATTATTGCCAAAATTCTCCGTCCCCAATGGCATTTCCAATAATTAGTTAACGAAAATATATTGACAGAAAATGTAGAAGAAGATAAAATAAAAGGTGAATTAAGAAAATTATGATAGGAGAGATAGTAATGAAAAGAAGCAAATTCATATCAAGTATTATACTAATGATATTATTATTTAATATATTTTCGGTTATTATTTTTAGTAGTAATGCAAGTAGTATAACTACTGAAGACAATACAAAAAATGAAACAACTACAAATTCTGTTGAAAATACAGATATACAAAAGGCTACAAAAGATAAAACAGATAATAACATAATTAATAATATAAAAAATGATACAAACAGCAATAAGACCAATAATACTAGCAATACAAATACTTTATCTAATACTGTAAATAATACAAAAGACAATACAATATCTAATAAAAATAACACAGTATCAAACCAAATAAACACAGATAAGAACAACAACAATACTACAGATAAAGCTACAAATAAGACTAATACAACAAATACAAATTCACAAAATAAAATTAATACTACAAGTACAACAAAGGATTCAACAAAAAGCAGTTTAGAATTAGAAAATAAAGAAAATGAGCCAGCAACAACTAGTTTAAAAGAAACAACTACTATAGGTGTAAGATATAGAACTCATGTACAAAATATTGGATGGAAAAATTATGTAGAAAATGGAGCTACTTCAGGACAAACTAATAGTGGAAATAGAATAGAAGCTTTAAATATTAGTTTAGTTAATGCACCTGCAAATGCAAAAATTGAGTATCAATCACATGTTCAAAATGTTGGTTGGCAATCATGGAAAGCAAATGGAGCTTTGTCAGGGACAGAAGGACAATCAAAAAGAATTGAAGCTATTAGAATTCGTTTAGTTAATTTATCAGGATATAGTGTAGAATATAGAGCCTACATACAAGGAAGAGGATGGCAAAAATGGAAAAAGAATGGTGAAATAGCTGGAACAACAGGAGAAAATTATAGAATTGAAGGAATTCAAGTAAAAATAACTAAATCAGCAGATGTATTAAAAGAACCAGAATTATTATATCAATCACATGTACAAGGTATAGGTTGGCAAGATATAGTTAACGAATGGAATTTATCAGGAACAACTGGACAATCTAGAAGTATTGAAGGTATAAAAATAAGCCTAAATGAAGCAAATGCAAATAGTAAAATTACTTATCAAGCACATGTAGAAAGTATAGGTTGGCAAGTTTGGAGAGCTAATGGACAACTTGCAGGTACTGAAGGTAGATCAAAAAAAATAGAAGCTATTAGAATAAAAGTAGAAAATTTATCAGGATATAGTGTAGAATACAGAGCTTATGTACAAGGCTATGGATGGCAAAAATGGAAAAAGAATGGAGAAACTGCTGGAACAACAGGTCAATGTAAAGGAATAGAAGGTATTCAAATTAGAATTGTTCCAATAGGTGAAGAAAAAGTTGAACCAGAAGTAATATATCAATCACATGTACAAGATATTGGTTGGCAACAAACTGTACCAGAGGGGCTTTTGTCTGGAACATCAGGTTTATCTAAAAGAGTAGAAGCTTTAAAAATACAATTAGAAGATGTGCCAAAAACTGCAAAAATATTATATAGAACACATGTACAAGATGTTGGTTGGCAAGGATGGTCAGCTGATGGGCAATTAGCTGGAACACAAGGTAAATGTAAAAGAATTGAAGCACTTCAAATTAAATTACAAGGTTTAGATAGTTATACAGTAGAATATAAAGTACATATCCAAGATTATGGTTGGAGTCAATGGTATATAGATGGAGAAACTGCTGGAACTGTTGGAAAATGTAAGAGAATTGAAGGAATAAAAATAAGAATAGTTCCAAAATATAAAAGACAATATAAGGGAATAGATGTTAGTGAATGGAACAAAGATATTAACTGGAAAAAAGTTAAAGCATCAGGTGTTGACTTTGCAATAGTTAGAATAGGTTACCGTGGTTATAGAACAGGAAAGATTGTTCAAGATGCAAAATTTCTTGATAATATAAAAGGAGCTAAAGCTGCTGGAATTAAAGTAGGTGTATACTTCTTTTCACAAGCAATTAATCTTGCAGAAGGACAAGAAGAAGCAAATTGGTCAATTAATACTTTAAAAGCCAATAATATTTCAATTGATTATCCAATTATAATTGATACAGAAGATTCAGGAGCAAGGGGTAATGGTTCAGAACCTGGTAGAGCTGATTTATTAGACAAAAAGACTAGAACAAATGCAATAGTAGGTTTTTGTAATCAAGTTTCTTTAAAAGGATATATACCAATGGTGTATGCTAGTAGAGAATGGTATTATAATAACTTAGAATTTTCACGAATTTCACAATATCAAATTTGGTTAGCACATTATACAGGAAGTACATCAAAGCCAACAAATTTTAAATATAATTATGATATGTGGCAATATACAAGTTCTGGAACTGTATCTGGAATTAATGGAAGAGTAGATATGAATGTAGGATATAGAAGATATTAGAAAGGAAGAAATTTTTATGAAGGAAAGAAAGATTTTAGCAATTGGAATTATATTTATTCTATTGTTAAAGATAGCAACTCCAACAGTATTTTCGATTTCTAATAATATAAATAATAATCAAGGAGTGGCTGAAGTCCACTCCTTGGAAAAACAAGAAAGTGTAGACAACAGTTTAAAAGAAAATACTGTTGATAATATAACAAATCAAGATGAAAAAATAGACAATATGAAACAAAACGATAAAATAGAGAAGGAAACAATTAATAATATAGAAAACAGTCAAATAAATAATGATGGTGAAATTAATAAAACAGAAAATAATCAAATAAATAGTAAAGAAGAAGCAGAGGAAGATATAGAAAAAAAATCATTTAATAGTGAAAAAGAAGATAAAAACCAACAATTACAAGGAATAAAAATTGAAGACGAAATAAAAACTCCTTTATCACAAGATATATCTTTTTCTGCTTATATTAATGTAAATGGATATAAGATAGAAACATATTTATCAAAAGGAATTTATTATTTATTTTTACCTAAAATAGTTGATATAAAAGCCTTAGAAATTATGTATCAATATGGAACAGATATAAAACAAATATCTTCAGGAACAATTGATATAAATAACAAAAAAATAACAAATGACTTTTCATTAAATGATACCTTAAAAATAACAACTAGTGATAATAAAAATTATACAATTAAAGTAATGCAATCAGACTTACCTAGTTTATGTATCAATTTAAAAAATGATGTATCACTTAAAACTGTGCATGCAGGAACTAAAGATGTAAAATATCCAGCAACGATGCAAATAGTTGGAGCTAAGGATGATAGTTATAATATTTTAGATGATACTATTGAATTTAAAGGAAGAGGAAATAGCACATGGAAGATGGACAAAAGAGGATATCAAATAAAGTTAAATAAAAAGCAAAATTTGCTAGGAATTGGAAATGGCAAGTCTAAAAAATGGGTTTTGATAGCAAATCAAGCAGATAGAACTTTGTTAAGAAATAAAATTGCATATGATTTAGGTATAGAAGCAAGTTTAACTAATATTCCAAATTCTACTTTTGTAGATTTATATGTAAATGGAGAATTTATAGGAAATTATTTATTATGTGACAAAGTTGAAAGTGGTTCAAGTAGAGTAGATTTAAAAGATGAAAAGGGTGTATTAGTAGAAATCGATAATGAATATGGAAAACAAGAGGATTTTTATTTTACAACACAAAAATCGCAAGCTACTTTTGCTCTAAAAAGCTCATATGCAGATGACAAGGATTTAGGAGACGAAGCACAAAAGGTAGCCTTAGAGAGTTTTGAAAGTTCAATTAACAAATTTGAAACCTTACTTAGTACCAAAGCATCTTGGGAACAAATAAAAAAAGTAATAGATGTAGAGTCTTTTGCAAAATTGTATTTGGTTATGGAATTAACAGAGGATCCAGATGGCTTTTATTCAAGTACCTTTTTTTATAAAGATGGTGATAAAGATTTAATACATGCTGGTCCAGTTTGGGACTTTGATGCAGCATTTGGATACTATAAGTCAGCGCATAAAGGTGGAGATGCAAACGCAGATTATATTTTAAATTATAAGACAAACACATGGTATACACAGTTATTTCAATATAATCAATTTGTAGATTTAGTAAATGCTACTTATACAAAGCAATTAAGACCTAAATTTCACAATATAATTAATAAAATTAATAGTAATACAAAAAATATGTCAAAATCAATTAAGATGAATTTTGTTAGGTGGAATAATTTATTAGGAAATACTTCTGAGAATCCTTCAACAACACCAAATGGAAATACATATGAAGCAGAGTTAAATTACTTAAAAGACTGGATTACCAAAAGAGTTAATTATATGGATAATAGATATAATATAGCAACAGTTCAATATAAAGGTCATATACAAGATTATGGTTGGGAAAGCTTTAAAAAAGATGGTGAGACAGTAGGTACAGTTGGAAAATCAAAGAGAATAGAAGCAATAAGGTTGATATTGCCAACAGATAAGCCTAATGCACATATTAAGTATAAAGCTCATGTTCAAGATATAGGCTGGCAGTCTTGGGTACAAGATGGTCAAATTGCTGGAACAGAAGGAAAGTCTAAAAGAATAGAAGGAATTAAAATAAAGTTAGAAGGTTTGCCAAATTATTCTGTTATGTATAGAGTTCATATTCAAAATATAGGATGGCAAGCTTGGAAATATAATGGAGAAGTTGCTGGAACAGAAGGTCAGTGTTTAAGAATAGAGGCAATAGAAGTTAGAGTTGTAAGAACAGATTATTTAGGAGAAGCTAAACCTTCCTCTATTTCAAAAATTATTTATTCTTCTCATATTCAAAATATTGGCTGGTCAGGCTGGGGAAAAGATGGAGAAGTTATTGGAACTCAAGATAGAAGTTTTAGATTAGAAGGCATTAAAATTAGTGTGAATAATTCAGTTATTCCTAATACTGATGTTAGCTATAAAGTTCATGTTCAAGATTATGGTTGGCAAACTTGGAGAAGTAATGGAGCTTTTGCTGGTACAGAAGGAGAAGGTAAGAGATTAGAAGGAATTAGAATTAAATTGAGTAATCCTAATTATTCTGTTAGATATAGAACTTATATACAAAATAAAGGTTGGAGTCCTTGGGTGTCTGATGGTGAAGTCGCTGGTACAGAAGGACAATGCTTAAGATTAGAAGCTATACAAGTTGAACTTGTAGAAAGATAAAATTTTACAGTTCAGTAAATAGATATTGAGCTAAGCTCCCTAAGCCTTACAAATCTTGATTTTTAGGGCAGATAATTAAATAAAGGGAAGAATAATATCTAAAATATTTATTCAAATTCTCGGCTGCCTTACAAATATTAAGAAATTCTAATCATATAAAATGCGCCTCTTTCAGGGTGTACACGTCGCCGCTCTTGGTGAAGGTGCACCAGGTGCTCAGGATGGAGTCGGAGGGCTGGTTCTTGGGAGC
>CAQPRV010000012.1 GCA_948857205.1 uncultured Clostridia bacterium | reverse complement strand
CTTTACAGTTTGTTAATAATAGAATATATATAGAAATAGAAGAAAAATGTGAACATACAGGCAAAAGATATCAATCTTTAGATTATATGCAAAACGGAAAATATTTTTTCCGTTAATGTTCAGAAATTTTTGGGACATTTTCTAAAGTTATTGACATATTTTTATCATTTAAAATATCTTCTGCTTTTTTAGCATAATAATTTTCATCTTTTATTGGTAAATTCAAATCTTTAATTATGCTTTTCATGTAATCTAAAGATTGATATCTTTTGCCTGTATGTTCACATTTTTCTTCTATTTCTATATATATTCTATTATTAACAAACTGTAAAGCAAACTCATCTCCATTGTCTTTCTTATATACACTAATATGGTCACTAATTTTCATAAGATCTATATAACCTATTAATTTAAGCATATTATAAGCATCATCTATATTATTAATCTCAACATCAGCATTAATTTGATTTATAATATTACCATTATTATCTATTTGTTTTTGTTTGTATGTTATAAGTTTTCTAGGATTAGGCTTTTCTGAAATATCTCTTATTAGTATAGAATTATTTAAAAGTTCATTATATGTTTGGCAATTTTCAAATTCTTTTTTTACTAAATAAATATCATTTATATTATATTCATTTAATAATTTAAAACCATTATTAGAAATCGAATTAATAACATTTTCTTTTGTTTCTAATATTTCAACAGTTATTTCATTTTCTAATTTCATAAAATAGTTTCTAACCTCCTTAACCTTTTTTATATATGTTTTCTTATTTTTTGATAATATTACTTTTATTTAATAATTACATACAATCCCAGTCCACTATTGCATTCTCAAAATTATAATTTTTTATATCTTTTTGAGAAATCAATACAAACAATATTCCCATATCTCCTATATGAAATTTTTTGCTATTATAATAAGAATCTAACTTAAACAAACATTCTTCTTTATCTTTAACTCTATAATCTCTTGGATCGGTTTGTGTAAAGTTTGCATAGCCTCCAATTGTAATAAGTGGATATGTTGTATTTTCCTCAAATTTTTCATACCAATTATCACATCCAAAGAAATCATCTACCTCTTTCAACTTTTTTAAATTTAAATTATAGTCTGTATTAATAATTTTGCATATTGTATCCTTAAATCTATAATCATTTATTGGCATATATGACATGTCTTTTGAAAGCTTAATTTTATATGAATCTTTACAAATATATTGTGACGTATTAATTTCAGGAAATTCTTTTTGATATTCTAAACCTTCTTTAAAATATTTTACAACATATTGACATGGATAAACTACATTCTCATCTGTAAAAATTTCTATTATTCCTTCTTTTGGATATCCATCTAATTCAATATCTTTTAAATTGATTTGTAATAATAATGGCATATAATTGCCTTCTTGATCCTTTGGATATTCTATTCCAACTGGTAAATATGGTTTTCCACCGATTTTATTATCAAAAATTTCTGGTATTTCATCAATTATATCTATCCTAAAACAATCCTTTTTAGTAAATTCTTTAAATTTTTCTAGTATATTATCAATTTTTTCTTTCATAATAAAATTCCTTTCATATTTTGTTATATATTGCAATGCATTACCATCTTTTTATATTTTCTTGTTGATTTTACAGTTCCCACTTATTGGTAGGGTTCACCTGATTTCACTGTAAATAGATATTAATATCTATTACTATTAGATTCATTTTACCTAATTTTATTTACTTTTTTAAGATTTTTGTAGAAGATTTATTGTTTTTCATACCACTTTGCAAATTCTTGCATTGCTTGTATAGATCCATCAACTTTTCTTCTATTTTCTCTTTCATCTGAATTCATTTCAGCCAATGTTTTATTAAAGCCTTCAGGTTTAAAAATATACCATAAATCTGACCATTTTTCTTCTCTATCTAACCCCTGAATATTATATGATAAATTTCCGTGGATGCTTTCCATAAAAATAATGTATTTCTTTTCCATCATGATATGCTAAACATTCATTAAATGCACATTTTCTATTTTCTTTATTTTCCATTAACTTTAAAAATCCTTGTATTCCTATAGTATCTAATGAAAAATTTACAAATGCTCTTGGAAAACCATTTAATTCATCAATTCTGAAATCCGTATCTAATGCTATACATGGTCCTTTTACTATTTCATAAGCTTGTTTTACTTTTGCAGTTGCTATTTCTTTTATATCATCACTTCTAGGTTCATCTAATTCATAATTAAATGTGGTAAATTTTATATTTTTGAAATATCGTTCAGCTGATTTTATTTTTCCAGTATTATGTGTTACAAAAACAATTTCATTCTTCATTTTATTTCTCCATTCTATTAATTACAATCTTGTTACTATTATAATTGTACTTTTTACCACTTTCAGCATGCTCTCAAAAGCAAAAAACTTATTGCCACTTATTTTCATTTATTAATTTTTACTATAACCACAGTTTCGCTTGGCACAAAGAGTATTTGAAATCTATTAACATTTATTGTCTTTTATTATCTTCTATTAAAAGTTATCTAGTAATGACAAATTGCTGACAATGTTATCTTGTTAGAGATTTTATTTATTCTACAATAAATTTTTAGGACTATGTTTCCATAGCCCTTTTATCCGTTGGCTATTTGGCAGGTGTGCCAAACCCTGCATCTCTTATGACCTTTTTAAGGTGTGTGGATGGCACTATTGTCCACTTCAAATAACCTACTTATATTGTACTTTTATTATACAGCTTTTATTCATTTTTGTCTAGCTTTTTTCCAAATGATTTTTCCTCTATTTCTTATCGTTTGGTTCCATGTTCTTTTATTTAACTTCATTAATGTTATAATCGAATTTTTGTTATGTTCTTCATCTTGTCCTAATGCTAACTTTATAACAACCCTTCCATTCTTTCCCACATCATCAATTTGCTTTAAATATATCATTGTATCTTCGTGTCTATTATCTTCAACTATATAATCTGGATTTTCAATTATGCTTTTTATATATGGTCGTAATTGTTTATATTCTTCTTCATGGTATAAAAGTATATGTTCGTATAATCTCTCATCTGTTAAAATTACCTCTTCTGTTATCAATTTATTTTCATATACTCCTAACTTTTTTCTATCTAAATTTGTTATATATTGCAATAAATTACCTTCTTTTTTTATTTTAATTTTTAATATAATAACAAATTTTTATACTTTTTACAATACATATGCTACTTTATTTGCATAATTATTTTATATTTTTCTCGCATTTTCTATTTGCAATTGACATTCTTCTTTTAATATTCCTGTTTCAATATTTATTTCTGTGAAAGATTTTTCTTTAATATCAAATATTGTTACATTAGGATTCATATTAGATTCACTTGGTGCTCCATATATAAAATTTTTTATTTTTGCCTTAATGCATGCTGACATACACATACTACAACTCCAAGCATTTGACATTATACAATATTTTGATAAATCTCTTGTATCAAGTTTTTTACATGATTTTGAAATTAAGTTTATTTCTGCGTGTAAAACAGGATTACACATTGACTTAGCAGTATTATGAGCTTTTTCTATTATGTTTCCTTGTTTATCAATCAATATTGCTGCAAATGGTGAATTTCCTTCTTTTATTGCCACATCAACTTCTTTCATTACTATTCTCATTAGATTTTCTTTTATTCCTTTACTAAAATTCATAACATTTTCTCCTTATCATTTTTATTATTGCTATAATATCATAAAAGCAGACCATTATCAAATAATTGTCTGCTTTTGTTGATTTATTCTATTTATCTTTTTAAAACTGTCAGCAACTTAAAATTTAGGATGACAAAATGCTGACATTTTAGTTTTTACTCCTGTCAGCATTCCCTTGTAATAACCTATTTTCCGCAACAATTTTTATATTTCTTCCCACTTCCACATGTTCTGTCCCCTTCAATATTATCCGTATATATAGTATTTATCGTATTATTGTTATTTCAAGGCATACACGGACAAGTAACCTTTACTATATATAGTATTTATAGTATTTATTTTATTATCGTTATTTATCTCCTGCGAACAAATTGTGAACATTGTTCGCAATATTTCATCTTACTAATAAACGGTTAAGATACACTCATTTGTATTAATTTTTTATGTACCAATACTATTATATATTATTTAAAAAAAACGGTCAATAAAAATAAAGGAATTTATAAAAAAATCCCTTTATACTTTATACTGTATTATTTCATTAATGATATTTGAATGTGTAATTTCTTCAAAAACACTATTTGCTCTCTTTCTTGAATCTTCTGTGCTTGAAATATAATAATTTTCTGTTGTTTCTATATTTCTATGACCTAAAATATCAGCTACATCTCTAATTTCAACTCCATTTGTTAAAATTCTTGTAGCATAACTACCTCTTAAATCATAAAATCTACATTTCTCTATTCCTAATTCTTCGTGAATTATTTTAAAAGGATATTTGGTTAGGTCTGTTCCTACATATGTTCCGTCTTCTTTTGTAAAAACAAGATTGACTGTATCAAATGTTAAAACATTATTTTCGTTTCTTACAATCCTTTGTTCTACAACTTTACCATATTCATTTTTTACATCTTCTAAGTGATAGTATTTATATTTATTTCCATAAAGATATTTCAAATGTGCTTGTTTTTTCTTGAAATTTTTTAAAGCATTTAATAAAGTTTGACAAATATAAATTTCTCTTGTTCCTGTAGGTGTTTTAGTCCCACCAATATACCATCTGCCTTTTTCGTCTTTTGGTTTATCATAAACATTATGCTTTACATAGATAATTCCATTTTTTAAATCAATATCATTCCAAGTTAAAGCACATACTTCTCCTGTTCTCATTCCTGTAAAACAAGAAGTTAAAAAAGCACAAGTAAAAGTATCATTTTTTATAAATCTATTCAATATCTTGTCTATTTCATCTTGTGTATATAGATGTTTTACTTCTTCTTCTACTTTATCCATTTTAGGTAATCTTAAAGTCAAAGCAGGATTATATTTTAAGAATCCATATACATTACAAGCTTCTCTAAACGAACCTTTTACAACTTTTAAAATATTTCCAAAATATGATCTTGAAAAATCATACTTGTTACATAACTCTATAATAAAATTATTTAAAGTTAAGCTTGTTATAGTTGACATTCTATACTTACCTAAACTTGGTTTTATATACTTTTTAATAAGTGTTTTATAAGCTTCAATGGTATTATACTTTAAATTAGTTTTACAATAATGTTCAATCCAATAATCTAAATAATCACTATAAGAAATCGAACACTCTTTAAACGGAACACCTGCATTAAGATATTCTGTATAAGCTTTATTCCCTGCTTCAATTGCTTCGGCTTTCGTTTTGAATCCAGATTTGTTTATATATTTTCTTTTGTCATTTACTTTTGCAATCTCAAACTGATATTGATAAACCTTTCCCCTTTTCTTTACATTAACTTGTCCCATTATTTCATTTCTCCATTATTTAAAATAATATTTATTTTTTTTATGTTATTAATATCAGACAAGTCATTGCCTTCATTTTCAATTAAAAATCTTTCAAGGGTAGATTTTAAAATTTTCATACTGCCTAATTTTATAGCAGGTAAATATCCTTTTTCTATTAGCGAATAAATATAATTAGGACTAGAATGTAGTATTTCAGATACTTCTTTTACTGTAAAAATTATCTTTTCATTCATTAACTCTTTGACCTCCATATTGGAGAACAAGCTAGAGCTGTAATTAAAATTAAATAAGTTTTTTCGGTTTTTTTGGTTTAAACATACTTTAACACATAAGATTTAAAAAGTATACTGCAGGATTTTGCAATATTTTTGCAAAAAATTATGTCAATAAAAAATGAATAGCAATCGCTACTATTCATTACTTTTTAATTCTTCAAATAATGATACAGCTTCATATCTACCCGAATAAACAAATTCTGGTATACTTAAAGGTGCTTCATTTTTATATAGCTTACAACATAGAAGATAAAACATATTGTATTCTTCTATTAAATCAACTAATTCCCATTTTGACCATTGACTAAATGGAAGTTTTTCTAATGTTGATATTTTTCTTAATCTTTTGATTTTTTATTTCTCATATTTTGATAGCTTGTCTGTTACTCTGTACTTAGCAAAATATCTTATTCCCATAAACTTTCTCCTTAATATTTTATTCTTTTACTTTACGTCAAAATTGCTTTATGCTCATTATAATGCTTATACTCCTATTAGTAATATATATGTATCAAAAAAAACACAAATCATTTCAATTTGTATCTTTTAATCAACCTTAATTTTATTAATAATTTCCTTTTAAATCTAATCCTTCTAGCTGAAGTTTAACTTCAATTTCTGTTATTTGATCACCTAAAAGACCTATATCTTTTAACTTTGTTTTAGATTTATTTGCTAATTGTTTTACTTTAATTATTTTATTTTTCTTTAATATGTTTACTGTATCTTCATTTAACTTAAGTATATCTATATCTTTATCTAATATATTTAGCATTGCTACCACTCCTTAAAGTATTATACTATATATTTCTAATTTATTCAATAAAAATATTAAAAAGCAAAAAAGATTAGATTTCTCTAACCTTTTCTCATTTTAATATTCATTTATGTCATTGTTTTCTTTAATTTTAAAAAAAGTAATTTTTCTTTTCTTAATTTTATCATCATACTCATTTATATCTTTTCTTCTATATATTGAAAGTATAATTGCAATATTTAAAATATTTACTATAAAATATACCCCACCATATGTTACAAAAGGTAAATTAACATTTGTTTGAACGCCCATATTTATGTTCATCAGTATAGTTGCAAAGGACTGTAAAATATATAATGCACTTAACCCTATTATTAGATACCTTCCATATTGTTCTTTAACCTTTTTAGCATTTACAATCAATTTTATTGAAGTTAATATTATGATTAAAACCAATATTCCTGCTACTAATATTCCTGTCTTTCCTAAAAGATATATAAAAGTATAATTGCTTTCCATACTTATAATATATTCATTACTTGAAATAACTTCTGTATTAGCTTCTCCTATTAATCTTGAATTTTCTAATATCTCTTTTTGTAACATTCCAATATAGCCAGAACCTTCTGGATCTGATTCTGGAATGAAAGATGATATTATTCTTTCAAATCTAAAAGGACTTTCTATAAGTAGTATGAATACCATAAAACTTATTAATATTAAAGGAATTATATATAATTTAATTAGTTTTTTTACACAATTTTCTTTATCTTGCACAATTTTTATAGTAGCAATAACAAAATACAAAACTCCTAATATTACTGCATTTGTAATAGAAGGGATATATTCTATTAATAATAATGAAACAATGCTGAATACTAATATTTTTACCAAATCTTTATTTATTGAAATTTCTTTATTGCCAACTACTATTTTAACACCTCTATTTCTATCATAATTAGTTATAAAACCTATAAATGCCATTAAATATAAAGGTACAGCAATAGTAGGAGGGAAAATAGTGATATTAAAAATTCTTATATATAATAAACCATTTATTAAACGATAATTAGTTATCATTGGAAAAATCATTATAAATGAAGCTATTAAATATATTACATTAGAATATTTTTTCAATTTTTTGTAATCAAAAAAATATATACTTATACCTAATAAAACTCCAATTGCCATATAAATAATTGTACTACCTATATAATTATCATTCAT
Organism: uncultured Clostridia bacterium; assembly: GCA_948857205.1. Classification (GTDB taxonomy): domain Bacteria; phylum Bacillota; class Clostridia; order TANB77; family CAG-508; genus CAG-269. Next base: position 4,338 of record CAQPRV010000012.1, on the reverse strand, counting down.
AGTGGGTTGTTTTAATATTGATACAACTATTCCAAATCCCATTAATAGAACAATCAATATCAATAATTTCCAATCAAGTTTTGGTCTATGAATTTTATTTAAACTTTTTCCTATATCTTTTGCTACTCCCATTTGCGAAACAGCTTTTTCCTCTGCTTCTTGTTCTTGCATACCATTATTCATATAATCTTCTTTTATCTCTTGAATATGTAGTTTTAGTTCTTCAGCAATCCCATCTTTTGCAGGTTCATATTTTATTTCTTGACATACAATATTTAAAAATTTCTTAATATCCAAATAAAACACCTCCTACAACTTGGTTAATACCATTACTAAAAGTTCTCCATTCATCTTTTTTCTCTCTTAAGTGCTTTTTGCCTTCCTTTGTTATAGAATAATACTTTCTCTTCTTTGCTCCTGTATTATCCCAATATGATGTAATATAATTTTTTTCTTCTAAGCTATGTAATATTGGATATAATGTTCCTTCTTGTAATTCAAAAACATTTTGAGATCTTTCACTTAATTTTTTAATCATCTGATAGCCATACATATTTTCATTTTCCAGTAAACTTAAAACCAACATATTTGTGCTACCTTTTAATAATTCTCTACTTATCTTCAAAAATATCACTCCTTTATACATTGTTATACTAGGTATATTTACATTGTAATACTAGGTATAAGTTTTGTCAATAATTTTTATAAAAATTTATAAAAAAGAGAAAATCACTAAATTATCAGTAACTTTCTCTATTATTCTATTGGAATTTTGTTATATCACTTATCTTTCCTGCAAAATATGGTACTTCTTTTCCTTCTTCTATTAAGAATATCGCAAATGTATCATCTATTGCAAATTCTCTAATTTCATCAATCATAATAGCTGATTCTTTATTTACCATCATTCCTGCTTCACTTTTTATCTTTCCTCCTGTTCTATCTAACTCAAATTGTATTGTCTGTATAGCTTTTTCTATTCTATAACTATCTTCATTTGCAAACAAAAATGATTTGTTTTGTATTTCAGTAAATTCTGTTTTCTCATTCATTTTTACATTAGGAATTTTTAGTAATTCTCCTTCTTGTATATTCTTTCCCCCTTTATATTTATTAGATTTACTTGTAATATTATTATATATTTCATTAAATGATTTTCCTTCTGGATTTTTGCATAGTATAACTTCATCTTCTTGTTTTGTTATTAATTTTATAGCAAAATTATCTTTTGAATTATAATATAAAACTTCTACTTGATTTCTTAATTCATCACTTTCACTACTTTTCTTGATTCCAAAATAACTTACATTATCATACTTTCCAAATTTTCCTTTTTCTAATTCTTCAAAAGCCTTTTCAAATTGAAATTCTTTTTTTAACATTGCATATAGAAAATAATCTTTTGGATCTCTATTTTCCCATTCAAAATCATCTAAAATATCACTTGTTTCATTGAATTTATCTTTAATTCCTTTTTCAATTTCTTCTTTTAATTTAAGTGATGGTGTTCCTACTTTCTTATAAAAATACTTATCAGATAAGTCATTTGTTGTAAATGTTTCTTTGTTTAAGTTGTCTACAACTTTTAGTTGTGGTGTAAATATAATATCTTGTTTTGCTAAATCATTTTTTAGGTCATTCCATATCAATTGAAATGTACCACACCAAATTGTATTATCTTGTATTTCATCTTCTAATGTTAAAGTAGTTGTAATTTCTCCTGTATTAAACGTCTTTTTTCCTTTAATGTTGCTTTGATTCGTATTATTATATATTTCCATTCCTAGTATTTTAATTCCTATACCATCAATATATACTGTTTCTGTATTTTCCTCTATTGGAGCTAATTTATGGTATTTTGTTATTGTATATAATATAGATTTAAATTCTATACTTCCCCCATCTCTTAATTTCATTGGGATTGGAATTAATAATATTAGTGCTATTATAATAATTATTAAAATAACCTTCTTCTTCATATTTAAACACTTCCTCCATTTCTATCTTACATCATTTAATCTCATTTCTGGTACTCCAATATATACATCTCTATTTCCATCTAATGAATGACTTTTTATAATTGTATACGTATCATAGAAATATATCATTGTTCCACCTTCTTTATACATATCACTTCCTATTCCACCTTCTTTACTATCCTTTTCAGCTTGCTCTATTATCTGCTCCATTGTTATTCTATCTATTTTTAATGCTTCTACTAAATCTATTTTTTCATTATTTATATCAACTTTTGCTTTTTCTATTCCATAATAATATATATCATAATTATATTTCTTATCTAAATCTGCTACTGTAATTTTTTGTTTTTCTTTATTTTCACTTTCAATAATATCTAACAAATAATTAAATTCATAATTATTTATAACTTTTGTATTTTTTCTATAACCTGTAACAATAACTTCATTTAATGTTCCTTCAACTGCTTCTCGTAAATATATTGACGTTCCTTCTTCTGATTCTTCTATATCTATCTTTTTAAATCTTGCATAATGATATGTTCTATCTTCTACGCTTGAATATTTATCTCTAGTCCAATCACAGCAAACTCTATAGCTTTCATTTCCTTCAAAATTAACATCAGTTATAAGCATACCACCTTCTGTTGTAAAGCTTATACATCTTATAAAATCTGGTGTATTATTATTTACATTATCTATAAATCTATCTAATTCATCTTTATTGTATATAGTTTGATTATGAACATTTACTACACAATTCTCTCTTATAGCATTTATAAAACTATAATCTTCGGGTAATTCTTCTATTTTTGTTTTATAATCTATTTCTGTTTGTATTTTTGTAACTTTTATTTGTGTAGGGTAACTCTCCATTACTCCACCAGTATATGTAATCAATAATTCAGCTCCTTCAAAGTAAATCATATCATTGTTTTCGCCTAAACCTATACTTACTTTATCTGATAAGATTTTTATATCTTTTTCTTCAATAGGTTTTACTACTATCGCTTTTGCTGTTGAACTTGCAACTATTGCTCTAAATGAATAGCTCTTACTAGAACTACCATTCATTTCTTCATTCTGTATATCAACGTCATTATTATTTAGATCAGCAATTGCTCCTGTAATAAATCTATCAACCATATACATTTCTACTCTTATTAATTGCTCTCCATATTCAGCAGATAAATTCTTTTCTACTTTTACTCTATATCCTAGACCATAATATGTTTCTGTTAATACTGATGAATCTGTTACAGTTTCTTTAATAACAAATATAGGTATCTTAAAATTGGAACATCTATTATAATCTATTAAAAATATAATTCCCCATAAAATTACTATTGTAACAACTATTCCTATTATTATTTTTAGACTTTTTTTCATAATACCACCATTTTTAACCCTTCTATTATTTAGACGTTTTTTTCTTCCTTTTTAGTTGGTATTTTGTAAAAAAAATTGTAAAAGTTATAGTTAATATAAAAAATATTACTGAAATCCCTAAAAATCCTATACCATAATAATTTATAACATCTGTTTGTGGTTGTTCTTGAATAACAGTTTCTTGTTTTGTATTTTCTTCTGTTTTATTACTTAATTCATCTTTTAAACTTTCTTGTGATTCTGTACCTAGCGACTTTTTTTCTTCATCTTGCGTAATCTCCTCATTTTCTTCTATTACCTCATCTTTTGCCATCTGTTGATTCGCAATATTACTTCTTTTTTTACTAAATAAAGTCTTTAATCCAATTATAAATGTTATTATAAACATACTTAAGTTTCCTAATAACAATTTTATTGTATGTATAGATTTATAATATCTCCATTTAACTGTTCCTGCAGGTTCGTTTAATAATTTTGCTATTTCATCAAAAGATAAATTCGTTAATACTTTTAATGAAACAATTTCTTTTTCTTTATTATTTAATCTACTAATTAATCTATTATAATTGTCTTGATCAATAATATTATTTATTTCATTATCTGTATCGGCTATTTCATATACACTATCTATATCTACTGTATTTTTCTTTTTTCTAAATAAAGAGATAGATTCATTTTTGGTTACTGAATATATCCAGGTCGGAATATTATCAATAGGTAGTTTATCTTTTGATAGAGTATAGATTTTTGAAAAGACAGCTTGCATTATATCTTCTGAATCTTCTTTGTTTTTTAATATAGTAAAAGCAATTCTATATACTAATTTGTTATATTTGGATTGTCAATACTTTTTTGTACAATTTTTATAAGGACACTTTTTTATATTCAATTGGTGTTAAATAATTTAGAGAACTATGTATTCTAATATTATTAAACCAATTAACATACTCAAATAGTTCTGTTTCTAATTCCT
>CAQPRV010000011.1 GCA_948857205.1 uncultured Clostridia bacterium | reverse complement strand
GTACTCAAGTACCAACAAAAACAGAGAGCGAATTTTTAGGATGGTCAAAAGACAAAAATGCAACAAGTGCACAATATGCAAAAGGAGCAAACTATACAGATGAAGGAAATACAATATTATATGCAATATGGAAAGCGGTGCCAACGGCAGCAACAAAAATAACAACTGCAAATTATGGAGAAAGTGTAAATTATAGTGCAAATGGAGTAAATGATTGGAAAGTATTCCATAAAGATACTACGTATGTGTATATAATAACAAGTGATTATTTGCCTGTAGGTAAAATACCAACAATAAGTGGAATTATAACTAGTAGAGAGTATGATGTTATAGGAAATTCTAGAGATGAATTAGTAACGGGATTAAAAGATACAACAAAATGGAATGTATTTGTAAATGGAATAACAGGAGCTATAGCAACAGGCTCACCAACAGTAGAATTATTTATGGAAAGTTATAATAAAAAGTATAATACAAGTTTGAATTACTTGGATAAACCAACAATAGATAATACAGATACATTGTATGTACCACACTCAGGTACTTACAATAATTGTAATGGTATCTGGCTATCTTCACCTTATGAAGATAGCAATGGTGATGTATGGCGTGTGGGCTATGGTGGTTATGTCAAGGCTGATGCTTATAGTGGACACAATCTTGGTGTACGTCCTGTAGTTTCTCTACCTTCTAGTGTTAAAGCAACAAAAGGAAGTGATGGAAAATGGACATTTTCAAATTAGCTATTACTTAAAATATTTTCATTAAATGTGATAGAACATTTCTTAATACTACGAAAAAAGTAAAATAATACAGTATATATAATAATTTGTTGGCACAACTAGCAAATTATATATAGAACAAATAAGAAAATCAAAGATTTTCTTTAATTTGTTCTCGCCCGATTTGAGTTTTCGACTGTAAGGAGAAAATCTCAAAGTGCTAGCGATTGTAGCTTTAATACAATACTATTGTATTAAAAAATGTCAAAAAGACTAATCTTTTTGACATTTTTTTAATTATTTAGTTAATTTCTTTTTAATAATTACAACACTAGTTGCTATTATTGCTAAGATAGTTACTCCAACTAAAATTGGTAATACATAATCTTGATTATCACCAGTACTTGGTGTAACAATAACTTGTTCTGATTTATCTTCATCTGATTCTAAAGGAGTTGAACTATCACTTGGAATATAACTTCCTGTAATTGTTGTAATTTTAGAACCACCTGGTTTAGTAATCTTTACAATTTCAGTTTCATTATTTAATGAAATCTCATCAGTAGTAGTTAAAGTTTTTGACACATTAAGCTTAATATTTCTATCAGTTCCAGGTAAAACCTTCTCATTGTGCAATTTTGTTGTATACAATATTATCTTATTATTAATATCTGAGGTATCACCAAATACATCTGGGCTAACTGTTACCTTTTCTGTTGTTCCACCAGCAGAATATTGAATTCCATCTTTTTCTAATTCTTCTTTTGTCATAGCAGTCCATCCATATTCTTGATTTTTGCTTTCTTCATAACCCCAATCCTTATCTAAGTAATCAATAATTATATTTGGTGTTGTATAAACAACTTCACTTTCTTTAACTTTTCCAACTTCATTATTTTTATAATCAAATAATTTATAAGCTCCCTCATTCATAACACTAGAACCAAATTTATAATAATTTGGATTAATTACATCTACCTCGCTAATATTATTATATTTAAATTCATATGTTACTTCAAGTAATGCACCTTGCATTAACTCATCATCTAATTCAACTTTTATAAAGCCTGGATTGTAATTTACTGTTCCTCTGTTAATTGGTCCCATATATGTTACATGGTTCTTTTCGCCTTTTAAGTTTCCATTTTCAACATCCACATCTGATACTACTTCACCATTTGCTAATGTTACTCTTAAATGACTTACTCTTTTCTTCAATTCATTTTGTTGAATTGCTCTTTTTACAATTCCAAAATCTATATTTGGAATTACATATGTGTATTGATCTCCTGTGGATGCTGAATATACATCTTCATATTCAACTCCAATTTTCATTGGAAGTGTAGTTGAATCCATTGTACGATTTTTAGTTATATTCTCATCTGAAGTAAATGTTCTATTTTTAATTTCATCATCAATTTCTAATCTAGTCTTATAATCATCAATAGCATCTGTATATCTTGTTTCCTTATTATTTAAGTCAATTCCATCTCCTCTATACCATTTTTCAACTTTTAAATTAGTTCCATCTGTAATATTGTCATATCTTTGCTTATTGTATATTGTTCCTTTATAGTCTTGAACCTTATAAGTACCATATTGTTCTCCCCATGTGTATACAACTACATAATCTCCTGGTATAAATCCTGCTATATCAAAGTTACCACCACTTGTTGTTTTACTATCATCATCTGACCAATCAACTTTTGTCTCATATTTGTCAAATTTTTCTACTGTTCCTGATACACTTTCTGTATATCTATTTTCTCCTATAAAATATTCCATACCAGTATTTTTTTCTACAAGTTTAACTTTGACTCCATCTATTCCTGTATCATCTGTATCAATTAAACCATTTGCTTCTCTTATTTTAGCAGTTTGTAATCCATCAACTGTCTTATCTAAAAATACTTTACCATTAAGATGTCTAGCATTATCAGCAACTTGTAATTGTAATGTTGGAGCAGTATCTGTATCATCTTCATATGTCTCTTTCTTTTCTGGTTCAATATTACCTGGCTCAGAATCCTTATCTATACCTGCATAAAGTTCACCAAAAGTATCAAATATAGAGTAAGAATTTATTTCAACTATATTATCTAATAATCCTTCTTCTTTTTGATTTATTAAATCTAAAACTTTTGCTCTACTTATTTTAAATTGTACATATATGTCTTGTGTTTCTTGAGGATTTATTAATTTATTTACATCTTTTGTATTAATTATTATCTTTTTATATTGGTCTTTGCTAGATTTCATCTCTTCTTTACTGATATTATCTACTTTTATATTTCCTTTTTCATCTAACTCTGTACCAATTCCTACAATTTCCTCATAGTTAGAATCATAATAATCAACAAGACTATTAACTTTAGCTTTTAATTCTGTAGATTCATTTTTTATTTGTATTTTATATGTTATAAATGCTTTTAATTCTCTACTTTCATCATCAGGATTTTTCCATGTAAAATCTGATTTATAAATTGGTCTTGTATATTTTTGTTTACCATATTCATTTCCAAATTTAACACCAACATTAAATCCTTCACTATATGCACCTGCATTTGCAAATCTTTGTGCATAATCATAAGTATGTTCATATCCATTTATAGTAAGTCTTACATTTTGTATATCTTTTACTAGAGCTAAATCTGGTTGCATTTTTTCATAAATACCAAGATTTATGTTTCTAACTTCTTCAAATTTCTTTCCTTCTGGAACCTTTAAATAGTCTCTTAATTCAATTATTGAAGTATCTGCATATATCCTTATTCCATCACTTCCAGATTTTGGAGTAACAAATTCCTTTCCACTTTCAGCAGTATATCCTAAGTGCTTCACTAATGTTGATTTATGCTCTTTAGAATCACGTTTATAACTTAAACTATTTGTTTCAGTATTATCTTCTTTCTTTGAAACACCATTTTCAATAATAGCATATTGAGCATTAAATTTATCTCTATCTTTATCTACTGACTTTGATCCATTTGTTTTTTCAGGATGTGGTTTTACATTTTCATATTTTAGTCCATTATATTTAAATATTACATTGTAATTTTCTAATTCACTTTTTAGAACTTTCTTGAACTCATAAAATCCATTTTTGTCTGTATATGTTATAAATTCTTTTCCATCTTCATTTTTTACTGTTTCTCCTGAACCTACATATACAAGTCTTACTTCTATACCTTCTATTAGTGTTTCATCTTTATCATATACATCATTACGTAAAGTATTTTTACTTGTATCATGTATATCTTCCCATACTATACCAGATAATTTTGTATATGCTTGTTGATTTGTTACTTGAACTTCTTTTACATATGATGATCCAACTGTTACATTAGGATTTCGTAAATCAAATTCTATTTCTCCTTTATGTAATCTATAAAAATCTTCATCTTCTTTATTTACTAATCCTGTTTCTATTGCATAATACTTTTTATAACATTCAATTTTACGTAAGTTAATATAACCCTTTTCATCTGTTACAAATTCTTTTGCACTACTTTCGTTAGTTGTATAATTAACTATTGAAGGTTCAATAGCTCCTGTTTTTGAATTTGTTCTTTCTGTATATGAACTAATAAAATGTTTGTTATGACTTTCATCATAATAGTATATTTTAAATTTAACACCTGACATTGGTTTAACATTAGCTGGATTTATATCATCTACTTTGTATAATTTTATATTTCCATATAATTTATTTGGGAATGATATTTTTTGGTCAAAATCTTCATATACTGAAATATTTGACGATGATATTACTTTTACATTTTCATTTTTATTTATAGCTATGTCTATTGAACCATAATGATATATTTGATCATTAATGTCGTATGGTGCAGGACAAGCTATCTCTTCTATTTTATAGTAATAGTAGTCCCTATTCTCATAATCACTTACAGATAAGTTATTCCAACTAGCATAACCATCATAATTAGATACTGCTATACTGTGTCTTACCCAACCTGTTGTATTATATTTACTACCACCATAACCATTATCAGTATACCAATCATTTTTATACCATAATTGGAATGTAACTCCTGGTATTGGTTTATTTGTATCTACATCATATTTATATGCTGACAATTGTCCTCTATTAATTTTTATTGGACTATCTTTAAATGTTACTGTTACTGGTGTTTTCTTTCCTTCTTCAACTGTTACTACTTGAGTTGCTGGATCAGATATTTCATATCCTTTAGGTGCAACTGTTTCTGTAATAATATACTGACCTGGTTTTAAGTTGTCTAATTGTACTGTACCATTTGTTACAACTTCTACATTTTCATTTTTATATCCTTCAGCTCCTGTTCCAGATACACCAATTACTCTAAATTTAGCTCCATTCAATTTATCTCCATTTTCTTTAGATAGTTTTATTATTTGTAAACTTCCTAAATCTGGTTGTTTTGGTGGATCATAGAATTTTACTTCAACTGTTTGATTTTTCTCTTTTAATATAACTTCTTGTTTTACATCTTCTGGATCTATTGTATATCCTTCTGGTGCTTTTGTTTCAATAATTGTATATTTTCCTAATTTTAGATTAGATACTGTTACTGTACCATCTTCTTTAGTTGTTACATTTTCTTTCTTAGTTCCATCAGGACATTCTATTGTAAATTCTGCTCCTTTTAATGACTTAGAAAATAATGGGTGTTCTTTATCCTTTTTTATAATCTTTAAGCTTGCTACCTCATTTTTTGGTTTTGGTACTTCTAAATCTACATTTAATCCATAACCAACTGGCTCTAAAATTTCTGATTTACCACGATATACTCTTTCTAAAACTTGTGCATCTTTTGTATTGCAACATCCATGACCATTATGACTTCCCTTGCTTGAATACATACATTGCCATGTTTCTTTAACTATAGCAGTTACTTTATATTTAATTTGTTTATTTAATTGTTGTAAATCCAATCTTACTGATTTAATTTCTTTTATATCATCTTTTTTTGTATCAATTTTAATATAAAATTCTTTTCCATTCTTAAAGATTGCTTTCTCATTATCAATTACTTTTCCTTTTTCATCAAATAAATGCTTTGCATATACTGCTTTTATTGCTCCTTTTTTATTTATATATAGTACTCTAGTATTAGCATCAAATTTATCTTTAAGACAACTTTCTTCAATTTTACTTATTTGATATGGTCCAATATAAGTAGAATCTCCTTTTTCTATGTATTTGAATTTTGATAAATTAGACTCATCTGATATTATTGGAATTTCAACTTCAATTTTTTGTTGCTTTTCTATTTGTGTTATTTCTGCACTAACTCTTTCATATGTATGTTCAGCAGTACCACACATAGATTTATTTGGTGTAACACAATGTAATTTCATTTTGTTAAAATAAGTATCTAGACTTGACTCATGTGTTGCAAAATTACTACTTCCACTATTTATTGTTACTTTTCCACCCATATCATTATTTAGAAAGTCTTTTACATTTAAATCTTTTGTAGTAAGATTTTTTGCTTGGTTAGTATTTGGCATGTTTATTACTAATGCTGACATTAATATTGTTACAAAAATCATTAATTTTTTTATATTAATTTTCTTTTTCTTAATTAAGATACTAACTAATGTTAATATTCCCAATATAGCTATAATTACAATTGTATATGTTATTATACCAGTTTTTATAGATACAATAAGTTGTGCTTCTGAATAATCATCTTCTTCTTTGTTTTTATTATTTTCTGTTGAGTCTATGTCTTTTACATTATTTGTTGATGTAGCTTTTTTAATTTCAGCAGCATTTGTAATAGTTCCTGTTTCATCTTCTGTCATCTTTTTTATCAATGTTACATATATTTCTTTACTTTCCCCTGCTGATATTTTTGTATGTGCTAATTCATTGCTTACTATTGTATCTTTTGTATTATGAGTCCAATGATTATTTATTGACTTATCAAATGTTAATCCATTTGGTAAATAATCCACTACTTCACTTACGTAAGCATCAACTTCACCTTCATTTTTTACAACTATTTTATATTCTATTTGTAAAGTACTATTGTTTAAGTATTTAGAAGGTATTTCAACTTTTTCTAATTTTCCTTTTTTATATTTGTATTCTTTTGTTCCAGATGCGTTGCTTACTGTAACTTTCGTTACATATTTTTCTAATGATAAATCAAATATACTATTCTTGATTAATCCCATGTCTATATTTTCTACGTTTTTATTAAGATTAATTGTATTTGTTACACCTACACTTTTTTTGTTTCCATCTATATTTACTTCTCTTGCTATTACATCATTATTAACTGTTTCATTTACATTATTCTTTTGGTATGATGTTAGTGTATAGTTGTTTGTGTCATATTCAAATAAAACTATGTAATTGTTTTTTTCTAATCCAGAAAATTCATATTTTCCTTCATTATTTGTTGTTGTTTCTTTTACTAATGAGTTTGTTATTGCATTATATATTTTTACTTTTATATTTGATAATAACTGTTCGTTTTCACTTCTTTTTCCATCTTTGTCACTATCTAACCACACTAATCCATTTACTTTATATGTTGATTTATCGTCTGTAAGATTATTATTGTTGTTATTATCGTTAATATTGTTATTATCACTATCTTCTTTATCATTTTTGTTATTATTATCTTCATTTAAATCATCATTTATATTGTCTAGTTTTGCTGGTATTATTGTAGCTTTTATTGTATTAGATTCTGTTGTTTGGATTTTATCTCCTGTTACTGTTATCATATTTTCTATTTCTGTTTTTTCTGTAACATAATCTGCTTTTGCATATACTTTTAAAGTCATTTGTTCTTTATCTGGAATAGAACAACTTATATGTACATTTGCATCTTGTTTTCCATCTTCATCAATTGTGACATTTGATATATCTTCTGTTTCTAATGTTTTCATATATGTGCCTGTTTTTTCGTCTATTTTAAATTTTCCTGTTTCTTCATCTATTTCAAATTTGTCATATTCTATTCTATCTGGTACTAATGTTTCTGGTAAATAATCTTGTATATCTATATTTGTTCCTAATATATCACTTGTTCCAATATTTTTTATGATAACATTATATTTTATTTCTTCATTTTCTTGTAATTCTTTTCCTTCTTTTTCAGAAGTTTGTATAACTTGAATTGCCTCTGTTAATATTTTCATTCTATTTTCATTTGAATAATATATATCATCTTTGTATGAAACTTTTGCTGACATATTTACATTATATTCGTATTTTCCACTTTCGAAGTTTTTGTGTAATACGTCTATAACTATATTTGCTTTACTATTAGCTTTTATTACTGGTACTTTTATAGTTAATTTTCCATCATTAATACTCTTTTCTACTGAAGTTTCATTTACAAATGATTCTCCTTTACTATCTGTTCCAAGTTCAAATGATTCTATATTTTTTATATCAAATTCTGATGGAATTTGACATGTTGCAGTAATGTTTTCTATATCTTTATCTGTATTATTATAAATCCATAATCCATATCCATATTCGTTATCTACATTGTTTCCAGATTGTAGTCTTACAGTAATATCTCCATTTTTTTCTATAGTCTTTAGTGTATTGTTTGTAGTTTCAACATCATTTATATATGTTTTAAATGTTTGTTGTATTTCTTTTGATGTTTCTCCTTCTGCTAGTTTGTTTACTTGTACTTCATAAAATTTTATAATAGATTTTCCTGGTTCTATACTTTCTATGTTTTCTTCATATTTTTTTATGCTTTCATTTTTTACATAAACATATGCATTTTCTGCTGTTGAATCTAATCCTTTTTTTACTTCTACATATGTTGTACCTTCTGGTATACTACCTTCAAGTCTAATATTGCTTATTGTTTGGTTTGTTGTGTTTGTGATTCTTACCATATATTTAATAATTTCTTCTTCATGTACTGAATCACTTTCTGTTAAGGTTTTATCCCCTATAACTGATATCTCTTCAACTTTTAAGTTTTCAGATTCCTTTATACTTTCTTTTGAAGTTTCTTTTTCTATCTGTTGAGTTAAATAGTCTTCTTCTTGTTTTTTTGGCATTTCTATAATAGATTCTATATCTATATTTATTTGCTTTTCGTCTTTTCCTTGATTTTTATAGTCTATGCTATTTGCTATTTCATTTGTATAAGTAACATTTATTGTTCCTTTTGTACTTTCAATTTCCTTTTTTAATATTACAGTTGCTGGAATTATAATGTTACTTCCTTCTATTATTGAATTTATATTATATGTATTTTGAGTTCCATCTAATTCAACTTTTATTGCTTTATTTCCGTTATTATCCACTACTTCTGCACTTTTTATTGATAAGTTACTATCATATAATAAAGATACATCTCCTAATATTATTTTTTCTACTTCACTTGGGAAGGTAAATAATATAACAGGATTTTTAAATAAGTTATATTTAGTTTTATTGTTTAATAATGTTGCCATTAATGTTATTTCGTTTTGTATCTTGTTTGTTAATTTTGTTTTATCAATTGAAACTTTTACATTTGTTTCAGATTCATTTATATTATTATAACTAAGATTTGTAGAAGTATAGATTTCTTTTGCTTCCTCACTATTTGTACATGTTATGTTTTGAATAGTTTGTATTTTTTTGTAGTTTATGTTTTTCATTTCTGCTTTTATTGCTCTTTTATTTTGTATAGCAAATGAACCTATTTTTATAGGTTTTGTTGTTTCTATTGTTATTTTTTCTGTTTCTTCAGGATAATTTATTTCTACTAATCCATCTTCTGTTTCTTCTGATTCGTTATTAATTTCTCCTATTACTTCATTTTCTTCATTTAGTATTGTTATTTTTCCAGATTCACCTAGGATATCTATAATATCTTGTTTTTTTATTGTAGTTTTTTTGTATATAATATCTTTGGTTTCTATGTTATTGTTTTCATTGTCTATAAATTGATTTTTTAAGTCTATTTTTATTTTATCTGCTATTTGTGCATAACTGATGTTTACTTCTATATTTTCTGTATATTCTGTTTCGTTTTCTGTTCCATTTACATTGTTTGCATATATTATTCCATTGTATATTCCACTGTCTACTATGTTAGTTGATATTAATCCATTTTTGTTTGATGTTTGTGTTTCTTGTAAGTTGAATTTCTTTTCTATTTTTGTTTCTTTTTCATCATTTATTGTTTCTACTACTGTTCCTGTGATTTCTAATTGTCTTTCTTTTGTTTCATTATAACAACTTGAATTGTAATATGCATAAATTTCATATATATCTTTTGCATCTTTTATTTCTTTGTTATAATCTACATCATTTGTTGATTTTATATTTAATTTTCCAGTTTCTTTATTGTAGTCATAATTTGCTTCTTTTTCTTCAATTTCTCCATTTGTAGCTAATGTACTCTTTACCATTACTTTTACTTGTTCTGGATATTCTTTTTCTATTTTTGGCATTTTTAATGTGACTTCTGTTGATTTAAGAGGTATATATTCTTGCCCTTCTTTATATTTGATTCCAGTTTGCAATTTTGTTTGATATAGTACTCCTTTGTTTTCTTCGTTCAAGTTATAATTTACATATTTTTGTGATTCTAGATTTACTACTACTTCTGCTTTTTCTTCGTTTTTCATTTTTATTTCTAAAGCATAACTAAAAATGCTATCTCCTACATATAGAAAGTTTGACATAAGCATTGTAAAAATTAATGTAATAATAACTCCAATTTTTAAAATATTTCTTTTCATAACTTCCTCCTTTTTTGATTATTTATATATTTAAATTATTTCTTCATATTATATGGAACTATAATACTTCTTTTGTATTTGATATAGATATTATGTTTATTTTTTCTTATGTTCTTACGGCTACTTAATTAATTGATATTTATTTTTTGGAAAATTTCGCTTTTTCTATATTCGCTATTTTCTATTATACCTTTTTTTTCAAGTTTTTTCAATCTTTTACAGTAAATTTTTTCATATTTTTTTATGTTTACCATTTTTTAGTAAAAACTCTGCTTTATTTGTATCCGTAATATTATAGTTTATGCCTATTTTATAAGTACTATTATATAAAGTAACAATTTTGATTTTTTTTCATATCTTAATAATATATATTTACATACTTTAATAATATATATAGAGGTGATTAAAGTGAATAATAATAATTTAAACTTAGACGAAAATACAATGAATAACATTAAAAATATGGTTGATAATGGAAATCTTTCAGATGCATTGTCTCAAATCTCTCCTGATATGATTCAACAGTTTTCTAGTTTATTGAATTCAAATAATTCAAATGGCTCTAACTCTAATAAATCTAATGAACAAAATACTTCTGATAATTCTAATATTCAAAATAATAACACTTCTAACAATTCTAACAATAACAATAATTCTGGATTTGATTTTAGTAATATTGACCCTGCAACAATTATGAAAATAACATCTGCTTTTGGAAAAATGAATAATAAAAATGATCCTAGAGCTAATTTGCTATATTCGTTAAAACCATATTTAAGAGATGGAAAAAAAGAAAAATTAGACCAATATGTAAATTTACTTAATGTTAGTAAAATAGCTAACATATTAAAAGATGATAAAAAGGAGAATAATAATGGCTAGGTTTCCTTATTTTGGATTTCCTTATCAGTATCCATATTATAGATATTATAATCGAAATACTCAAATGAATTCTAATTATCCCCCTATAGTTTCATCTAATAGTAGATCTGATGAAACAAGCTCTATAAAATATGATAGTGATATAAAAGAAAATACAGAAGAGAATTTCTCTTCTGTAAAATCTAACCGTTCTTATTCTAAGACTAAATCTAATAAAAATTCGTTATTTTCATTTAATTTTAATGGATTTTTAAATTCAGATAATCCCATTATTAATATTTTAGGTATTGACCTTTATTTAGATGATATAATGATTTTATGTTTGCTTTTTATATTATATAAAGAAGAAATAAAAGATGAAATGTTATTTATTGCATTAATACTTTTATTGTTAAGTTGATTTATTCAATTTCAATTTTACCATCTATAATACTTATATATGATTGTTTATGCATTGGTTCTTCATCTCTATTTATTTCTCTAACTATGTTAGCAATTCTTATTTGAACAGTATCAACCATTCCAGCCGCAATAATAGCTTGTTTATTACCTTTAGCACCAGCATGTGCTAAACCTCTTAAAGCTCCTAAAACCATAATGTTATCAGAAGCAATAACTTCTGCTCCTGAATTAACATCTCCTATTATGACTAGACTTCCTTCAGTTTCTATCTTTTGGCCAGAACGCAAAGACCCTCTGTGGAATTTTGTTTCAGATATTGCTACATCTCTGTTAAAAGCCTTTTTAATGCTATGTAACCCTAGGGATTTTGGCATATCAAAATCTATATCTACATCTATTTTATTCTTTATTAAGCATTCTATTTCATCCATTTCTTTATTTTTTAATACTTTTCCTGTAACATTTATTGGTGTTTTTTCATCATTATAAAATTTTTTCAGTTCAGGTAATTTTTCCTTTAAACCCTCAACTAATTCTCTTTGGTTTGCTTCATCACTTAATTTAATTAAAATTCTATCTTTCTTAAAATTTATATTTACTGCATTCTTCATACTTCTTTCCTTTCTAATTGCCATCAGGGACGGAGAATTTTGGCAATTTTTATCAAGAATTTACTCACTCCTAAAAGGTTCTAATTCTTTATTATTTACGCTACCCTATTCTAAAAAAGGTTCTTTAAACTTTTTAGAATTTTTGAACGTTTACCCTGAAGTTGCTCAAAAACAAAAAATTAGAACCTTTTTTGCACTATTTAAAATAAATTTATAAAAATTGCCAAAATTCTCCGTCCCCAATGGCACTATTGCATAATTTCTACATATGGAGTAACTCCCATATTTTCTTCAATATTTTGAGTATTCATTCCAAAGTATTCTGCCATGATATCTCTAACAACTTCAGCTGTATAATTACCATGTCCACCATTTTCAACCATAACTACAATAGCAATTTCAGGATTTTCAAATGGTGCAAAACCAACAAACCATGCATGAACTCTATTATTTGGAGCTTCTGCAGACCCTGTCTTTCCTCCTACACTAATATCAAAATCCTTAAATCTAACATAAGCAGTTCCTCCTGAATCACTTGTTACAGATTTCATTCCCTGTAATATGGCCTTTAAATAATCTTGATTCATTTGTAATTCTTGATTACTATCTTCTTGCAAACCTAATTTGTTATTTATAAATTTGTTTATTTCTTCTTTGGAAACTTCTGAACCATCTGCATTTCTAATAGTTTTTACAATACTTACGTCAATCTTATGCCCACCATTTGCAAGCATACTAATATATCTTGCCATTTGTAAAGGACTAAATTCATTATCACCTTGTCCTATAGAAGCATTTAAAGTGTTTCCTGGATTCCAATTTGGATCATCTGGATGCATCTTTTGCTTTGTTTCTCTATCTGCCAAAACACCTGAAGTTTCACCTTGTAATTCAATTCCTGTTTTGCTTCCCAATCCAAAATATTTTGCAAATTCTGCTAATTTGTCTATACCCATTCTATCTCCTGTCTCATAAAAGAAATAGTTACATGATTTTTCTATAGCATCAGAAACATTAATAGGTCCATGTCCTCTATGATAATCTGTATAATACCAACAATTCATTGATATTCCATATTTTTTATAAACACCTGTATCATTAATTGTGGATTTCAAATTAATTACACCTGATTCTAATCCTGCAATAGCTGTTATCATTTTAAAGGTTGATCCTGGCGAATATGAATTTTGTATCGCTTTATCTACTAATGGTTTTGCTGAATTATTCATATAGTTATTCCAAGCTTCATTACTTATTCCCCCAACAAAATCTTCTGGATTATAGTCTGGGTAACTTGCCATAGCTAAAACTTCACCTGAATTTACATTCATAACTACACATGCTCCAGCATCTGCATTATATGCCTTTCCGAATCCCCCTGATGCAATTTTATGAATATTTGATGCAAGTGCATTTTCTGCAATATGTTGTAAATTAGCATCAATTGTTAGTACAACATCTGAACCTGCTATTGCTTCTTTTGAAATATATTCTGCTGTAGTAGTTCCATCAACTGTCATATCAATTTGTTTTATTCCATTTTTTCCTTTTAAATATTCTTCAAAAACATATTCTATACCTGTTTTTCCAATTATATCGTTAGTACTATAGGTATTTTTTCTCTTTTCATATTCTTCACTATTTATTTTACCTGCATATCCTAATATATGTGATGCCAAATTTGCTGATGTGTATTTTCTAACAGGTTGCACTACTATATTTATACCAGAAAATTTTTCAGAACTTTCACTAAATTCTGCAACTGCCTCTCTAGGTATACTTTTTGCAATTGTAACTGCTCTTGTACTGCTATAGCCTTTTTTTGCCACTTCATATCTTATAGCCATAATCTTTCTTATTTCATGTATTTCTGTATTTTGTATTTTATATTTTTCTCTAAACTTATTAAAGGCTTCTTCTGGGGTAATGTCTTCTTCTAAATCATATGCCTTTTTCCATGAAATCAAATCGTTATCTGTTATTTTAAATTCAAATGGCTCAATGTTAATAGGAAAGGAATCTACATATGATATATTATACTTTTCTAATACATTTATCATATTTAATATAGATGCATTTAAAATATCTGTTTCAACTTTACTTTTATACATTTCTAATGCAAATTCCATTTTAGAGTCTACAAGAGGTGTTCCTGTCTTATCTAATATTGCTCCTCTTGATGCCTCTATAACGCTTTCTCTTGTAAGTCTTGTATTAGATTCTTCTCTATATTTTGCACCATGAACTATTTGAAGACTAAATAATCTGGCAATCAATACAATACCAACTATATATACTAATACAGTTAAAATATTAAATCTTAAATTAATACTAATATTTTTTACTTTTTTTGCCAAATTTTCACCTTCTTCATTTTAAAAATATCTTGTTAATACTTTGTTTCCTTTATACTCATTTTCTATAAAATATCCAAATTTCTGAATCAATGGATAAATTATAATTGTTATTATTATATTAAACAATACTTCTATTGCAACTATTTTTATAAAATTTACTAATTCTATACCTGATAAAATAAAGAAAAAGCTTAAAATATATTTTAATACTTCAAAAATAATTGTCGTTCCTAACACCATAAGCATAATAGTCATTCTGCTATCTTTTGAAAAATTCTTATCAAAAGTTCCAGAAATGAATCCAACAATACCAAAACCTATAGCATATAATCCCATCCTAGTTCCTATAATTAAATCTAATATTAGCCCTAGAACTACTCCATATACTGTTCCCATTGTTCTACTTGCATATAATCCAACAAACAATACATATATAACAAATGTATTTGGCATTATTCCAGAAATATTGAACCAATTAAAAAAGTTTGCTTGTAAGAAGTATAAAATAAATGCTAAAATTACAAGAATTATATTAATTACAACTTTTTTCAATTACTTCACCTCTCTTTTATGTTTTATTGATTTGTAATAACTAAAACTGAATTTAGTTTGTCAAAATCAACTGCTGTTTGTACTACTGCATATCTATCTGTCATATTTTGAGTATTTGTAACCTTTTTAATTGTACCAATATGTATTCCCTTAGGATATATTCCACCTAGTCCTGATGTTTCTATGCTATCTCCTTGTATAATATTTGCATCTGTTGGAATGTACATTGCTCTTAATGTTGATGCCTCATCTAATGTTCCTTTACATACAATTGATTCTTTTGTTGTACTCATCATACAACTTACAGAACTTGCAGTATCAACTATAGTTTGGACTTTAGCTGTAGAATCTGTAACAGATATAACATGTCCTACTAGACCTTCGTCTCCTATAACGGTCATATTTTTTTCTACTCCATCTTTTTTACCAATGTTTATAACTATAGTTTTTGAATAATTGCTAATATCTTTATTTATAATATATCCAGGGATTGTTTTGTATTCCCCATATTTTTCAGTTAAATTTAAATATTCTTTTAATGTTTCATTTTGAGTTTTAATATTTTCTAACTCTCTTAAAGATTGCTCTAATTGACTATTCTTTTCTTTTAATTCTTTATTTTCTTCCTTTAAATTATTTATATCTGTAAAAAATGTACTGTTTCCACCTATTTTATTTTTTAGGTATGTTAACCCATTTTGTATTGGCATTACTAAATTACTTGCTATATTTTCTATAAATGACGATCCATTATTACCATTTGAGAAAATTACAACTAATATTAATATTATAATTGTTATAATAATTCCTATTATCCCACTTTTGTTATTTTTATACATTCTTTACTCCTAAATTCTATTTTCTTTTTCTTGCATTTACTAAAACTGTTCTTAATCTTTCTAAATCTTCTAAAGTTTTACCAGTACCTCTAACGACGCAATCTAAAGGCTCTTCAGCAATATAAACAGGCATTCCTGTTTCTTCACTTAATAACTTGTCTAAATTTTGAATTAATGCTCCCCCACCTGCTAAAACTATACCTTTTATCATAATATCTGAAGCAAGTTCTGGTGGTGTTTTTTCTAAGGTTAGTTTTACAATATCTACAATTTTTCTAATGGATTCTTTCATTGCTTCTTCAATTTGTGTTGATGTTATTTGTATATTTCTTGGTAAACCATCTGTTAAGTCTCTTCCTCTAACTTCCATTGACATTTCTGTCATAAGTGGTTTTGCACACCCAATTTGCTTTTTTATTTCCTCTGCCGTTGTTTCTCCAATTGCTAAATTCATTTCTTTTTTTATATAGTTAACAATATCTTCATCAAGTTCATCTCCAGCAACTCTTAAAGAATGGCTTACAACAATTCCTCCTAATGATATTACTGCAACTTCTGTTGTTCCTCCTCCTATGTCAACTATAATATTTCCACTTGGCTCTCCTACATCTAATGTTGCTCCTATTGCTGCTGCCATAGGTTCTTCTATTAAATATACTTCTTTTGCACCTGCCTGTATTACTGATTCTTCTACTGCTCTTTCTTCTACTTCAGTAATACCAGATGGTACTCCAACTACTACTCTAGGTCTTCCTACATTGTACTTTTTTGTAACTTTTTGAATTAGGTTTTTTAACATTAATTGTGTTGCTGTAAAATCTGCTATTACTCCATCTTTCATAGGTCTTACTGCCTTTATTTGTTCTGGGGTTCTTCCGTAACATATCTTTTGCTTCATTTCCTGTTGCTACAATATTTCCTGTTTTTCTGTCAATTGCAACAACTGATGGTTCTTTTAATACTATTCCTTTCCCTTTTAATGTTACTAAAATATTAGCAGTCCCTAAATCTATTCCTATATCTCTTGGACCAAATTTAAAAAGATTCATAATTAACTTCCTTTCTTGTAATTATTGTATTTTATCTTCTGCCATCTCTGAAAATATACTTGTATAATTCATATCTCCAATTACTAAATGGTCTAATAGTTCTATATCAAACATTGTTGCACTCTCATATAATATATTTGTAAATTCAATATCCTTTTTACTTGGTGTTGAATCTCCACTTGGATGATTATGAACTAATATTATTTTTGGAGCTTTCATTACAATAGGCTCTAATAATATATCTTTTATTGATACATTTGCAAAATTACTACCACCATACGCTATATCTTTAATTTTTAGTATTTGATTTTTACTATTTAATACTACTATCTTTGCTATTTCTCTTTTTTGGTATCTTAATTCGCTCATTAATATTTTAGCTAGATCATATGGCTCTTTTACATATATTTTTTTATAGTTTGATGGTTTTGACATTCTTAAACTTAATTCACATACTGCTTTTAGTTGTATTGCTTTTACTTTTCCTATTCCTTTTATTTCCATTAATTCTTCTATTGATATGTTGTGTAAATATTGCAATCCATCTTCTTTTGTTGTGTTTAATTTAAGCAATTTTTGTGCTATTTCTACTGATGTTTCTTCTTTTGTCCCTGTTTTAATTATTATTGCTAATAGTTCTGCATTTGATAGTGCTTTTTCTCCATATAATTCTAGTTTTTCATATGGTCTCTCTTCTTCTGGTAGCTCTTTTATCGTTATTGACAAAATATCATTCCTTCCTTACAATATTTTGCCCCTTTTATTATATTTTTTTGTATATAAATATCGCTAATACCATTCCTATTATACTTGCTATACTTATTTTAAACATTAATGCAAATGTTATGGTAAATATCTTTAGGTCAAATGTTACTGGTGTTTGTAGTCCAAAACTTTGATTGTATGATAACCACCATAGCCCATTTACTTTAGATGCTAATTCTCCTAATAGTCCCCCTACTACTAATCCTGATAGTATAAATACTAATAATATCCATATGTTTTTGTCTTTTGTTGCCATTTTATTCCTCCTATTATTTCGTTTCTTTCTACGGCTATTTCATTTTACTCCATGTTGGTATTATATATTGAAATGTATTTTTTTTCAAGTATTAATATCATTTTTTTGTTATATACTAAAAAATATTTGTTTTTATTGTATGAAAAAGATTTACCAAAAATTATAGGTTTCAAAATAAACATTTTAGTAGTATAATATAGTTAATAGATATCATAAGGAGGATTCATTTAAAATGAAAATTGAAAAACTTACAGAAAACAAAATACGTGTAATCTTAAGTATAGAAGATGTAGACACAACCGATATTAATTTTAATTCCATATTAAACAAAACAACAATAACTCAAAATCTTTTTTTAGAAATATTAGAAAAGGCAGAAAAAAAATTAAATTTCAATACTGATGGATGTAAATTATTGATAGAACTGTTTTCTTCTATTGATGATGTATTAGTTTTTACAATTACAAAATATGAACCTGAAACACTACAAGATAAACAACCTAACACAAAAACTCTAAAAAAGAAAAATGTAGTAGCAAAAATCAAATCAATTAATTATTCTACTAAAAATATAATTTATTCTTTTAATGCTATGGAAGAATTCTGTGAACTTTGTAGTCACATAAGCACTCTAAATCATTTTAAATTTGCTAACTTTTCCAAAAATGCTTCTCTATTCTTGTATAATGGTACATATTATTTATTAATAAAAAATATTAATACTCAATACAAATATATAAATCAATTTTATTCAATTGCTTCAGAATTTGGAAAACTATTATCACCTTCTAAAGGTTTTGAAGGCAAATTAACTGAATATGGTCAGATTATTATAAAAAGAAATGCAATTGATATTGGTATAAAATACTTTGTGTAATAAAATACTTTAAGTTTTTCATCCTAAAAACATTTATGAAATAAATTTGTAGATATAATAGAAAGTCAACATGTGTTTCCTATTATATAAAATATTCATATTGACTGTAATTTTGCATATGTATAAAAACCTCCTAGATTAAATAGGAGGTTTTATTAATATACATAATTTTGTGGATTATATGCTACACCATTTACTCTTACTTCTAAATGTAAATGTGGTCCTGTTGAGTTTCCAGTTGAGCCGACTGCTGCTATTGTTTGACCTTGTGTAACTTTTGTTCCAGCTGGTACATATAATTTACTACAATGTCCATAATATGTTTGTATTCCATTTCCATGTGATATTACTATCATTTTTCCATATGAACCTTTATTACCAGAAAATGTTACTACTCCAGATGCAGCTGCAGCAACTGGTGTACCAGTAGATGTTGCTATGTCTAATCCAGTATGTGATGATTTTCTAATATTGCTTCCTGCTCCAAACCTTGCAGTTATAGTTCCAGATACTGGTTTAATTAATGCTAATCCTATTTTTGCTTTAGATTTAGAAGTAGTTAATGCAGTGTTTACAGTTCCAATTGTCTCATTTATTTCTTCCATATCTAGTGTGTTTTGTTCTTTTGCGACTTTTGTTATTTGTTCTTTTTCTACATATAATTTTGAAATTGCTTCTTCTGATGATATTAAATCTTTTGCATCTGCTTGATATTTTTCTATTATCGATATATTACCCATATTTTTACTGTCTTTTTCTTTTAATGTATTAATTATGGCTTCTGCTTCTTCAAATGTTGAAACATATGCTTTTTCTTCTTGGTTTTCTGCTATAGCATAATATCTATAATATGTTATTCCTTGTTCTTTTATTTTATTAAATATTTCGTTGTCATTTGTTGTTACATCTTTCTTTAATAGACATAATCTATATTCTGGAAGATTTTCTACTTGAACAAATGCTACATTTTCTTTATCTTCTTCTCCATTTTCTATATAATTGTTTATCTTTTGTTGCAATGTGGTTCTGTCTGCAGTATATCCTACTTCTTCTCCTTTAATTAATACACAATATGTTGGTTTGTATAAAAATGCTATTGCACTTAGTATTAAGAAGATAGCTACCCCTAAAAGAACTATAAATTTTATTCCTCTTTTCGTATGTATTATAATTTTTTTAAACATCAAAAAACTCCTTTGTATTTAAATTAGCAATTTGTTATTTTTGTTAATTTATTGTAATGATATTGTAATATTGTTTTTTTTGCAATGATTAAATATTGTGATTTACTAATATTTTATTCGTTTTTTTTTAATTATCTTTATTTTTTTCTTTTTATCTCATGTTTTTACTTTATCATAAATAAAAATACTTTTCAAGAACTTTTTGTAAAGATTTACCATACATATTAATATATTATTCTTAAGTGAAAATACTTTAATTTTCAAGGAACTACCCCAACAATATTTAAGAGATTTTAAAATGTAACTTTAATAGCTATAAAAAATAATTAAAATATAACTATAAAGGATACTACTTCCATATATAGTCTAGATATATTTTTATTATTCTTTTTATATATAATTTAATAATAAGGTGTCCTAAAACAGAACACCTTATCACTTAATTAAGATTGTAAATCAGACTTAACTGTACTAATCTCTGTTACAGTTGCCTTCTGTGCTGGTTTATAATAACCTTTAGCTTGAGCTATTTTAAATAGCTCATATTGAAAACTTTCATCATTATTTCTAATTTGTTGAAAAGTTTGTCTTAATTGCATATTTTCAGCTTCTGATATAGCTGTTTGATATGCTGTTAAATCTGCTTTTACACTACCTAGTATATCATTAACCATTGTTTTTTCGTCCATTATATTTTTCCCCCTTACTAATTATCTAAAAAACTCATTAACTTCTGTTTTGTATTTAATGCATCTTGTGCTGATTTTGTAAATAGTTGTTTTATTTGTGGATCAACAGCTTGTGATGAAAATGTATTTAACTTTTGGTAAGCAGTTTCATGTGCTCCAATTAAATGTCTTAAGTTTTGTAATTCCATTTGATTTAAATCTGCCATTTTTATCCTCCCTTTCTTTACCTTTTTCTTTTTTTATTATTTACTTAATTTATTTTTTTATACAAAAAATTGCCATAAGTTTATTATATTTTAGTATATATACAAAAAATCACAAGAAATAAAATTATTTCTTGTGACTTAATGGTAATTCATAATTATTGAATTATACTACAGAATCAAAGAAAAGTTGCATCTGGGATTAGTTTCAATATATATTTTTTTATTTCTTCTTCTTCCCAAGTCTCTTTTCTTTCCATAAAACGGATAGATACTACTGTCCCCCGCTCTAGAATGTAGTATCCTATAGATTCTACTCCTAAAGCTTTTAAAATTTTATTTACTAAAAAAAGAACAATGATAATTTTAATTAATAAATAACTTCTAAATTAGCATATTTTGCCATTAGTCTCTTATGACCAACTTTATCAAAGTTAATATCAACTTTTAAATCTGTGCCTTCTGGTTCAACTTTGTTAATAACACCCTCTCCAAATTTTTTATGAAAAACCCTAACACCTGATTTATATTGAGATAAATCAACATTATTTATTGTCTTTTTAGATAAACTATTTAAAAAGTTTTCTGCAGTTCTAAACATAAATCCATTATTCTGTGAAGTTTTGTTACTTGCTGCCATAACTGGTTCTTTTTCATTAATTTTGTAACTTTTTATATTACCATTATCTTTATTTCCATATGACCAACTATAAGAAGAATCTTTAAATACTTGTTCTTTATGGTTTTGTCCAAATGCTTCTTCATATCCTTCTAGTAATTCTTCTGGTATCTCGTTTAAAAAGCGTGATGTCGGATTATAACTTGTTGAACCAAATATTGTTCTTTGTTTACTACATGTTAAGAATAAGTTCTCTTTTGCTCTAGTTATTCCAACATAGCAAAGTCTTCTTTCTTCTTCTAGTTCTTGTGGTTCACTAATAGATTTATAACCTGGAAATATTCCTTCTTCCATACCTACTAAGAATACAACTGGAAATTCTAGTCCTTTCGCACTATGTAATGTCATTAGTGTAACTGCTTCTTCTTCCTCTTCTAAATTATCAATGTCGCTAGATAATGTTATTCCCTCTAGGAATTCACTTAAAGTATTTTCTGCAAATTGTTCTTCAAATTCCATTGCAACTGTTAAGAATTCGTTTAAGTTTTCTATTCTATTTTCTGCTTCTATTGTTTTCTCGTCTTTCAAGGCCTGTGTATATCCTGATTTTTTTAGAGTTATTTTTATTAATTCTGATATGTTTAATTGCTCTTTTTGAACCTTTAATTCTTCAATTGTGTTTATAAATTCTCTTGAATTAAGATATACTCTATTTAGTCCATACTGTTCTGCATTTTTTATAACTTCATACATTGATATTTCATTACTTATTGCTATTTGCTCTATCTTATCTAAACTTGTTTTTCCTATTCCTCTTTTTGGTTCGTTTATTATTCTTTTTAGACTTAAATTATCTGAGCTATTTTGTATTAATCTTAAATATGCAATTATATCTTTTATTTCTTTTCTTTCATAGAATTTTAGTCCACCTATAATTTTATATGGAATGCTTTCTCTTCTAAATATATCTTCTATTGCTCTTGATTGGGTA
Organism: uncultured Clostridia bacterium; assembly: GCA_948857205.1. Lineage (GTDB taxonomy): Bacteria > Bacillota > Clostridia > TANB77 > CAG-508 > CAG-269. Next base: position 11,342 of record CAQPRV010000011.1, on the reverse strand, counting down.
TTCATTCTATATAATACCGCAAAGTTTGAGTATTTGTAATATTCTTCTCTTTTTAAATGTTCTATTTGCTTTACAATATATGATCCTTCGTCATATTCATTGTCTGCTACATATACTTTTGGTAAGTTTCCTTCTTCATTTTGAGTCCATAATTCTTTTTTATATTTTACTTCGTTGTTTTTTATTACTGCATTTGCTGCTTTTAGTATGTTTCCTGTACATCTATAGTTTTGCTCTAGTTTTATTATTATTGTTCCTAAAAAGTCTTTTTCGAAATTTAATATGTTTGAAATGTCTGCTCCTCTAAAACTATAAATTCCTTGGTCATTGTCTCCAACTACTGTTATGTTTCCATTTTTTGATGCAAATAGAGTGATTAATGTAAATTGTGCTTTGTTTGTATCTTGATATTCGTCTACTAATACATATTTGAATTTGTTTGCATAGTATTCTAATACATCTGGATTTTCCATTAGTATTTTTATTGTATAGTTTATTATGTCATCAAAATCTATTGCATTATTTTCTTTTAATCTTTTTTGATATAATTCATATACTGTTGCAATTTTTTCTTTTCTAAAGTCTCCTTTTGCACTTGCCGTATATTGCTCTGGTTCTAGCATTGCATTTTTTGCATTACTTATTTCTGATAATACACTTCTGTCTGTATACATTTTATCATCTATTGATAGGTCTTTTAAACAGTTTTTTACTAGTGTTTTTTGGTCTGATGAGTCAAAAATTATAAATGAACTTTCGAATCCTATTCTATCTATGAATCTTCTTAATATTCGCACACATATTGAATGAAATGTTCCCATCCATATATCTTTAGCTACTTCCCCTACTAAATTTGCTATTCTTTCTTTCATTTCATTTGCTGCTTTGTTTGTAAATGTTATTGCTAAGATGTCCCAAGGATGAGCTCCTTTTTCTCCAATTAGATATGCTATTTTGTGTGTTAATACTTTTGTTTTTCCACTTCCTGCTCCTGCTATTACTAAACATGGTCCTTCTGTATGTGTTACCGCTTCATATTGTTTTTCATTTAATCCTTCTAATATGTTTTGCATTTTTTTCTCCTATTCTATTTAACTTTTTTTATTATATATTTTTTAACTAAGAAAGTCAATGAAATCTTTTAATTTTTCAAACATATTTTTGGATATTTGGTTATAAAGAAGTAGCAAATATACCTATTATAAAACCAATCATATTCCCAATAGCTGACATTCTTCCTTTATACAATTTATTAGACTCTGGTATTAATTCTCCTGAAACAATATATAACATTGCACCTGCTGCGAAGCTTAAACAAATAGAAATTACTTCTTGCGAGATTGAACCTACAATAGCTCCAAAAAAAGCTCCTACTCCTGTAGTTATTCCTGATAGTATTACATAGAAAATTACTTTCGATTTTTTCATTCCTCCATTTTTCATTGGAACTGCCATAGATATTCCTTCTGGTATATCATGTAGGCAAATTGCTAAAGCTAAACTAATCCCTAATTTCAAAGATGCTTCAAATCCAGAGCCAATTGCTAACCCTTCTGGAAAATTATGAATAGCTAAACCAATTGAAACAATAATCCCTGTTTTTAATAAAACATTTTTTTCTTCCTCAAACCTTTTATTACTAAACTTCTTCTCCACTAATAAATCACAAAATATCATTGCAATTATTCCAACCAGTATTCCTAAAATAATATTAAAAATATTACTAATTCCTAAAGCTTCTGGAATTAAATCGAAACAAATTACTGCCATCATCAATCCAGAAGCAAAAGACAAAATAAAACTCAAAAATTTATTTGAACTCTTTTTTATTACAATGCCAATAATTCCACCTAATGTTGTACCAAATGTTCCAAAAAATAATCCTAAAATAGTTGTTTTTAAAATTTCATCCATAAAAAAATTCTCCTTAAATATTAATATAATTAAATTTATGGAGAAAGTATTAAATTTATGATATTAGCTTATATCAATCTTTTTATTAATTGATATAATTTCGTTTATATATTATATTTCCTTCAATATCTTTTAAGATAATCTCGTTTTCATCTATAATCAAATAACTATGTTTTGTATTATTTACTGGTAAAGAAATAGAACCAGAATTTGCAAAGATTTTTCCGTCTTGTTCTTTTATAAAGCCTGTATGAAAATGACCATATACAAGAACATCAAATTCCTCTTTTGGTAATTTATCAATATTGCATTTATGACCATGTGTAAAAATAAACTTGTGGTTATTTATTTCCATTTGAATATTGTTTTCTAATGGAAACTCTGATATCATTTCATCAACTTCTGCATCGCAGTTTCCCTTTGTACATTTTATTTTATCTTTTAAGCTATTTAATATTTCAGCTACTTCTTTCGGATTATATTCATTTGTTAATGGATTTCTTGGTCCATGATAATATAAATCTCCTAATAAAATTATTTTATCTGCTTTTTCTCTTTCAAAAATTTCTTTTATTTTCTTGGCATAAAAACTAGAACCATGTATATCAGATGCTACTAATAATTTCATATTTAATTTCATTCCTTCCTAAGGCACAAATCTGGTTGGAAAAATATTAAATTATTTTTCAACCTCCTGCCATTTCTTATATTTATTATTATTCTTCTCCTTTAAGTCTTTCTGCTCTATCTGCTGCAATTAAGTTATCTATCATTTCATCTAAATCCCCATTTAAAAAGTTTTCCATTTGATATATACTCATACCTATTCTATGGTCTGTTATTCTTCCTTGTGGATAGTTATAAGTTCTTATCTTTTCACTTCTATCTCCTGAACCTACTTGTGATTTTCTTGCATTTGAAATTTCACTGTCTTGTTTTTGTTTTTCTATTTCATATAATTTTGTTCTAAGCATTTTCATTGCATTATCTCTATTTTGAAATTGTGATCTTTCTGTTTGACATTCTACAACTATTCCTGTTGGCTCATGTATTAATCTTACTGCTGATGATGTTTTGTTGATATGTTGTCCCCCTGCTCCTGATGAACGGAATACTTCCATTTTGATATCTGCTGGATTTATTTCTATTTCTACATCTTCTACAACTGGTAACATTGCAACTGTTGCTGTAGATGTGTGTATTCTACCACTACTTTCTGTATCTGGTACCCTTTGTACTCTATGTACACCACTTTCGAATTTTAGTCTACTATATACTCCTTTTCCTGTAATCATAAAAGATATTTCTTTGTAGCCTCCTAAACCTGTATCATTTTCATTTAATATCTCTAATTTCCAGTGCTTTTTTTCTGCATACATTGTGTACATTCTAAATAGTGTACCCGCAAATAATGCTGCTTCTTCTCCTCCTGCTCCTGCTCTAATTTCACATATTATGTTTTTGTCGTCGTCTGGGTCTTTTGGTATTAATAATATTTTTAATTCTTCTTCAATTTTTGGTAATTCTTCTTTTGTTGTATAATATTCACTTTCTGCTAATTCTTTCATGTCTGGATCTCGCATTAATTCTTCTGCTTCTTCCATGTCCTTTATTGTTTTTTTATATTCTCTAAATTTTATTACTATGTCTTCAATACTTGCATGTTCTTTCATTAACTTTTGCCATTCTGCTTGGTTTGATATTACTTCTGGATCTGCTATTAGTTTTGTTAATTCTTCATATCGTTTTTCAACTGCCTCTAATTTTTCAAACATAAATATTCTCCTTTTCCTATTTTTAATCTTTGTTAATATTACCACAAATTACCATACTTATCAAGATTTTTTAAGGCAATAGCTTAAAATTTTAATTATTTATTTGTTTGTATTTAATTAAGAATAGCGCGAGAAGGATTATAATTATTTATTTTTGAGTGACTCCAGGGTAACCGTTCCAAAATTCTTAGAAAAGTTAGAAAACTTTTCTATAGAATTTTGAGAATGGGGCAACGAAAATAATAAATAATTATGATCCTTTGGGAGCGAGTAGATTTTATAAATACAAATAAATAATTAAAATTTTAAGCTATTGCCTTACAAGATTTTTCTTTCAAAACTTTAATACTTTTTTGGGAGAAATATTATAAATTAATACAATTAAACTTAATATTCAATTTTTCTAAAATTTCCTTTTCCCTTGTAGTACATGTAAAAATAATAATTTGATTATCAGAAAACCTATGGCAAATATAACTCAAAGCATTTTCCAATCTATCATCATCATAATAAGCAAAAACCTCATCTAAAATAATAGGCATTTTCTCATCTGACAACTCCTTCACCATAGAAAGTCTCAAAGACAAATACAACTGTTCAATAGTCCCAACACTTAATTGAATTGCAGAAACATAATTTCCATTCTCCAATTCAACAATTAAGCCTTCCTCATCTTTAAATTTAATATTATTATACTTTCCATTTGTAAACTCAGAAATATTCTCTGACAAATTTTGTGTAAACTTAGGAGTTACAAAACTCTTCATTTCCTCATAAGACTCCAATAAAACCTCTTTTGCTAAATTAATACTATTATTTAAACTTTGTAAAGAAAGGAAGCTTTCTTTTCCAATAACTAATTTTTCTTCAAGCTTTGCTAAATCATCTAGTTTTTCCTCTAAATTTCTTTTATCTAAATCCAAAGTATGTAATTCTAATTTTTTGCCACTAATTCTATCTTCTAGACTTTGTATTTCATAATTTAAATTTTCAACATCATTTACTTCACATTTAACAATATTATCTACATATTTCTTATTTATCTTTTCTAATTCTAAATCATTTTTTAATTTAATACTACTAGTTAACTTATTTATATTTTCTTCTAATTCAATATTATTCTTCTTTAATAAATTAATCTGATTATTTAAATTATCTATGTCTCCAATAACTTTTTCCTTCTCTCTTTTATTTCTATTTTCTATTTCTCTTTCTTCTTTTATCTTTTTATTATTACTAGTTTTTATAATAAGATAAAAGATAATAAAAAATGGTATAGTTAATAAAAATACATAATTAAGTATTTTACTTTTAAGAAATATAAATTGTAAAATATTTAACACAACCAATATTATAAAAATAAGTATTGATGTTTTATTCGTACTATCTTTACTGTGTTTATTACTTTTCTTATTTTCAGATTTTATTATACCTTTACTATTAATTTCTATCTCTTTAACTTTGCTTTCTAAATTATTTATTTCTATTGAATTATTGTCTTTTGCTTCTTGTTTTATTTTTATCTTTTCTTTTTCAATTTTCTGATTTTCATTTAGTAGTTTTAATTCTTTTAAATAATTGCTTTGATTTTCTAGTTTAATTATTTTTTCCTTAAGATTACTAACCTTATCTTCAAATTCGTATTTAAAAGCTTTATACTTTTCTAATTCTTGTATTTTTATTTCTAACTCATTAATTTCTTTACTAATTATATTAATAGGTTTTTCTCTTGATCTTTCTGTTCCAATTTCTTCTAATTGTCTTCTATTTATCCTATCTATTGCTCTTTTAAAAGATACATTATCATCTCCTGTACCTACTAAATTAGCTAACTTTTGTATTAATATATTTTGTTCTTGTTTTCCCAGTTTTACTTCTTGTTGATTTACTATTATTGTTGATAAAAAAAGTTCTTCATCAACTTTTGTCTGCTCATAAAAAAATTCATTTCCTCTATTTTTATCTATATTAAATTGTTTTGATATTTCTTCCTTTTCTTCATTATATAATTTAGGGTTTTTCTTTCTAAAATCTCTGAAAACCTCAAATTTTTGATTATTATCTAATTCATATTCTAATTTTCCTGAAAAATCCTCTCCTACCCAAGGTTCATATTTTTCAAAATTAGAAATATCCTTTCCCTTTTTGTTTTTTGATATTCCATATATACTATTTACTATAAAGTTTAAAAGAGTTGATTTTCCAGATTCATTTTCACCATAAATTATATTAATATTTTTATTAAATTCTATTTCTTTTTCTTTTAATTTTCCATAATTATTTATTTTTAATTTATTTATCTTCATTAAGTTTCTCCTATTCTAAAGCTTCTAATCCTACTTCTATTGCCTTTTCTATCTCCACTTTACTTTCTTCTGTTATATTTTCTTCTTTTAATTTTTGTAACATTTTTTGTATAAATAAGCCTTTTAAAGTATTACTATTTGACATTTTTTCTAAGTCATTAAATAGGTTTGTTTTATCTTTTATTTTTATGATTCTTTCATTTTCTACTAGTTTAATTATTTCATAAGTATTTATTTCAAATTTTCTACTACCCTTAAGTATTATTTTAATATATTGATTATTTTTAATATCTAAATCATTTACTTTTTCTATTAATTCTTCTTTAGAAATTAAATCTGTAACTTCTATTTCTTTTTCTATAAATTCCTCTTCATCTAATGGAATAAACTCTAGTTCTACTTTACCTTTTTCTATATTTCCTACTATCATTCCATGTTCACCTATTTCATCAAATCCTAGGGAAATAGTAGATCCTGGATATACAATTTTTTGTTCTAAATCTGTATTATAGAATTTTTTATGAATATGTCCCATAGCAATATAATCGAATCCTTTTTCTAATAACATTTTTTTAGATATCGCATTATATTGCTTGTCTTCTATATTTGAACCATCAATTGTCCCATGAATTTCTAAAATGTTTATTTTGTTGCTCTCTTCTATATTAAAATTTTCAATTCCACTATCTGTGCAATAAAAATCACTAAATCCAAAACCATATATATTAGCTTCTTCCGTTTCTACTTTCTCTATTTTCGAGTTAAATATTTTTACATTTTTGTTCCAGTTAAATTGATTATAATATGAGTTTTTTATTATTGGATCATGATTTCCTGGTGCAATAAAAACTTGTGTTTCTGGTATTTCTCTAAATAGGTTATTTATATATTCTATTGTTGTCTTTTTTATGTATTTGTGATCATATAAATCTCCCACTATAAATAAATATTTTATATTATTTTGTTTTATATATTCTATTACTTTTTTAAAAGCTTTTCGTTGTTCTAGTCTTCTTATATCTCCTAGTGTTTCTCTATCTGAGAGATTTATAAAAGGGCTATCAAAATGCATATCTGCTATGTGTACAAATTTCATTTTTAATCTCATTCCTTTCTAAGGCACATATCTGGTTGGAAAGAATTAAATTTCAACCTTAATCTTCTTTCTTGACATAAAAGCCACAAGCATCTAACAATGCTTGTAGCTTTATTTTAATTATATTTCTTAATCATCTTCTAAAGGTCCAAATAGTTCATCAAATTTTGCCTCTAATTCCTTTTGTAAATCGTACATTTCATCTTTTTCTTCATCTTGAGGCAACATTGGTGCTATATCATTTAAATTATCTATATTAAGTGGGTCTGTTTCATTTTGTATTTCTGGAATAGAAACTTTTTCTTCTATTTTATTTGGTGTTTCATCTTCAAATAAATCATCTAAGGAATCAACCTTTAAATTTTGAATATCATTTTCGTCTTTTTTCTCAACATACGGATTATAAGGATTATATTTTCTCCAAGTTCCTCTATCAATTTCTCCTATATCATTATGGCTAATTGCAAACTCTGATAACTTTTTAGCCATTGGATGTTTGAAGTAATAGAATTTTTTTGCTCTAACTGGTTTTATTCCTTTTTCGAAAATTATACAATCGTCATTATCTAATCTACGTAATTCGTCTGGCGTCATTAGGGCTCTTGCCATAACTTGGTCTGATACACTTTTTCCTGTTTTCCAGTTCTGTCTATCTCTATTAACAGAGATACTATCTCTTCCAATTGTTTTTTCTCCTAGCGCTTTTGAAAAATATTCTACTGTTTTATATGAGTTACTTCCTAAAAATACATGTGTATCGCAGTTACCCATTATTGTTTCATATGATTTTTCATAAACCGCTTCTAATTGGTCTAAGTTTTGCAATATTACACTAAATGATATTTTCCTACTTCTTGATGTTGATATTTTTTTATCAAAATCTGGTATTTTTCCTATATTGGCAAACTCGTCCAATATAAAATATGTAGGTTCTTTTAATTTTCCACCGTTTTGATCCGCATAATCATATAATTGTTGTATCATTTGAGAGAAAAATATTGTAAGTAAAAAGTCATATGCTGTATGTGTATCTGATGATATTACATAAACTGCCGTTTTTTTACTTCCTATTTCTTCAAAATCTATTGTATCTGTTGATGTTAATTCTGCAATTTCTTTTGAGTCAAATTTTCCTAGTTTTGATTGTAAAGAACTTAGTATTGACCCATATGTTTTTTCTGGTGCTATTTCAATTGATTTATAGTACATTCTTGCTGGATGGTCATATGGAAGTTGATTTATTAATTCTGTTAATAGGTTACTTCCTCCATTGTTATTTGCTGCTCTTACTAGTTCTGCACAACTTGCTAAGTTTTGTTCTTCTTCTGGTCTAGTTGCAATTAAATAATAAATTAAAGCTTTTAATAACATTTCGGCCATGTCATCCCAATAAGGATCTTGTGCACCACCTTCAGATTTTTGCCCTTTTACAACTGTATTTGCAATTACATCAACATCTAATTCTGATGATACATGCATTAATGGATTATATCCATCACTATATTGCGGTCTTACTAAATTTAATACTTTTATTTTGTATCCATGTTGTTTTAAGTAACCCGCAGTTTTATCATATAGCTCTCCTTTTGGATCTGTAAATACATATGAACCTAAACATTGATATGCATTTGGTATTGAATATGATGCTGATTTACCAGATCCTGATCCGTCCAACTACTAATACATTGACATTTCCTCTTTTGTCAACTGGTAAGTAATTGTCTTCTGCTAATATGATTCCATTGTTTTTATTTAATATTTGATATTGCTCTCCTCTTTGACTCCAGTCACTTGATCCATGTTCTATGTCTGCATATTCATTTTTTGGTGCTGATCTTACAAACCCTATAAAGAAAAATAGTGAATAGAATATTGTTGACACTAATAATGTTGTTATAAATTCACTTACTGCTCCACTTGAAAATACATTCCCAAACGTACCAAATGGATTTGTAATTGCTGGTCCGAAGGTCTCTAAAAATATTTCAAAGTCAAAACTTCCATTAGCATTCGCCATATGAATTGTATAGCCAACTGGCGATGCAAATGCTATAGCAATAAATATCCATAGGATAGCAAATATTATAAAGTTTTTTCTATTTCTTCTTATTGCTCCTTCTATTTTATAATTCATAATTACACCTACTTATCTTTTGTATATATTATCTAATGTTGTCTTTATTTTCTTTATTAGTATCTTTTTCGTCTCTTCCATATAGTGGTATTACCATTTTAAGATCTTTATCTGGACACGCCTGATATATAAACCTATTTTCTTTTTCCTCTGGTGGCCATTTCATTTTATTCATAATTTTTATATTCCTCCTAATCTGTAAATGTTGGGTTTCCACCTAACACATTAAAACTATTATTGTTGTCATCTCTTATTTCAAATACAAAATAAGATTTATGTGGTTTTAATTTGCATTTTCCTTTTACTTCATTTGTTTCTTCATCAAAGTATAGAGTTGGTTTGATTTCTTCTGTTGTTACTGGGTCTATAATTGATATTGGTCGTTTTAGGTTTGGAGTATAACTAACTTCTTTATATATATTTGATTCTTCTGAATGTATTGTATTGAATTTGAAAGGCATTGGTTTTCTAGATATTCTTACTTTGTCTTCTTCTAAAACTCCATTATTAATAACTACCTTATCTTTTGCAAAAGATAAGATTACTATTTGATTGCTTTCTTTTTTTGGCTCACTAACATAAAAGGTTTTTCTACTTAAATTACCTACTAATTCTTCTGTGTGCTCTAATCTTTCTACTGTATATTTTGGATAATCCTTTAAAAATTCCTTTTCTGTTTTGTTTAATTGATATATTACTGTATTTACTCCTTCTGGATCTGTTATACTGAAATGCTTTCCCTGCATACTATCCATAATATTTCCTCCATTTCTATGTTTTAATCATAGCTTATCATTTGTTACAACTCTATTTTTAATTATAGCTAAAAATAGAGCTATTGTCAATATATAAGTTATGTTAATTACTTTTTTTTATTTTTCTAGGATTAAATTTTGATATTTCATTTAATTTTTCAAATATTTTTTGTTCTTCTTTTGTTAATTCTTTTGGAACCATTACCTTTACTTCTGCTATTAAATCTCCTCTTATACCCTCTTTATTTATATACCCTTTTTTTGGTATTTTAATTACTTCTCCACTTTGTATTCCTTTTGGTACAAATATTTTTGTTTCTTCATTAATTGTTTTTATTTCTGTTTTTGTTCCCAATGCTGCTTCCCATGGAGTTAGAAATAGATTTGTATAAATATCATTTCCTTTTAGCTTGAATTCTTCACTTTCTTCTATATTTATTTTTATTAATAGGTCTCCTCTTTTTCCACCATTTTCTCCATTTTTACCTTGTCCTATTAATCTGATTTTCTCGCCATTTTTTATTCCTTTTGGAATTGTAATTGTAAATGTTTTGGTTTTTCCATTTTCTTCTTTTAGTGATATAGATTTTTCTGGACCCAAAAATGCTTCTTTTAAACTTATTTTTATTTCTGTATTTATATTTTCACCTTTTATTGGGTCTCTTCTTTCTTTTTTCTCTGTTTTATTTATATTCCCTATTAGCATATTTATTATTGCTTTTTTTTGCCCTTTTCCTGAAAATGCCTTTTCTTCTTTTGAAAATTTTGAGTTCCATATTCTGTCATATTTCCTTTTTGAAGATGGTACTGATAATATTTTATATGCCTCATTTATGTCTTTTATTTTTTCTTCTGCTAAATTGTCTCCTACATTTAAGTCTGGATGATACTTTTTAGCTGCTGCTCTATATGCTATTTTTATTTCATCTATTGAAACTCGACTTGTTTCTAGCTCTAATATTTTATAATAATTTTTATAAACCATTTAAAACATCCTCCCATAAATAGGTATGGTTATTATACCATATATCAAAAAAAAATCTATAGTTTTTATAGATTTTTTTATAACTAAAGTATTATCGTTGTTACAATTCAGTATATAGGTATTGAACTAAGTTATCTAAGCTTTCAAATCTTGATTTTTAGGTTAGATAATTAAATAAATGGAAGAAAAATATCTAAAATATTTATTCAAATTCTCGGCTGCCTTACAAACAGTCCATTAACCTGCTTTACGGAATCGCTTATACCATTAAAATGAGCAAAAAGGGCGATCACCGAATAGAAGGGTATTTTGATTTTGTCGTGCCGCCGCTGGAGGGACTGTGGCGGCAGGAAGGAATTCTCGGCATCGATTATGCC
>CAQPRV010000010.1 GCA_948857205.1 uncultured Clostridia bacterium | reverse complement strand
TGATGTATCTCGTAAAAACCATTCATTGAAAAATGCCTTAAATTGTACCATTTCTTCTGATGTTTCAATATGCCCTGTGTCTATGTCATCTGTTACTGCTATAAATCTTACACCTTTTTCAATAAAAAATTCTTCTAAATAATACGATATTTTGCTTGATAATCTTCCAAACCTAGATAAATCTTTTACTATTATTAAATTAATTTTCTTATTTTCAATGTCCTTTATCATTCTATTAAAGTCTGGTCTGTCGAATGTTGCTCCAGAAACTCCGTCATCTGTGTAGTCATCATATACTTGTATGTTGTTGTCTTTACAGAAATTTCTTAAAAATAGCTTTTGTGTACTGATACTCCCACTTTCTTGCTCATCTTCGTTTGTTACTATTACTTCGCCATTACCAACTTCAATATTTTCATTGGATAATCTTTCATATAATCCTGCTACATATTTTTCAGGATTTGCTATTGTTATCATAAAAACCTCTCTTTCTAATAACAATAGGTTTCCTCCTATCCAATTTACAACTGAATTATACAATTAATATAAAATTTTTTCAACTCATATTTACAAATTTAGGCTAATTTATATGTAAAAATACATACAAACTAGCCTATGCAACTATTTATTATTAACTTTTTCAATTAAATAATTTATAAATGTCTCTTGTAGTTTTTCTTGTATTGTTTTAGCATTTTCATCAAATACTTCTTTTATTTTATATTCTTGTTTCATATAAATACCTATTCCTTTCCTGTGAATAGCTATTTATGGTTATAAATTCAGTTACTTTTGTTTATTAACCTATTGCTATTCAACATATTTTCCAAAATTCTTGATTAATAAAATCATTCTTTAATCCCTCTTTCTAAATTAGAGTAAAAAAATACACCTTGATTATTTCAAAGCATACAATTTAAACATATATTTTATTACTCTTTATCATATTTGGATTTACAATATTGCTAACTCTTTTAGGAACTGCATATCCAGCATTTATATTAGCTTTCAATACTAAATCACTACTGTTTTTGTCATAATCATAAGCACTTCTATTACAGTTTACAAATTGTAAATCATTTTCTTTCTTTTTAGTGGATAAATATTCATTATCTCTATTTATCTGTACTAATAGTTTTCGATATTCTTGCTTTTCCTCTTTTTCCTTTTTTCTTCTGTTTTGTGCATATATTCGTTTTTGAATCTTGTTTTTCTCTTTATTTTCTTGCCTTCTTGTTTCCTTTTCTCGAATATATCTTGAATCTTTTTGAATTATCTTTGTTATATATGGCATACCAATTTTTAATTTCTTTGCAATTTCTGTTGGTTTTAAATGTTTTTCAAAAAATAATTCAATTATTTTCTCTTTTGTGCCTCTGCTGTCTAACTTGTGTTTTATTTTTCTCACCCTCTTTCTTTTTTACTTTCTCTATTCTAACAAACTACAATTTCACACCTACAAATAAAAACAAAATATACTAATCAAATTACTTTACTGTGTTGTTAATAGTCTGTTTAAAATCTTAAACACATTGTTATTACAAACTTTTCTCAAAATTTAGTGAATTTTTATTCTACAGTTTTTAGCAATTAATTTTGGAGAAAGTATTGTAATTATATTAGTATTATAGTATAATAAATATAGAATGTCAATAACAATTTATTATTTTTATTAAATTGTTTATAAGGTCTTGTTTTTAGAAGGGAGAGAAATTCGTATGGAACTACCAGAAGTAACCTTTTTTAGCGATTTCTACTTTTGGTTTAATACTGAAACTAAAAAAGAATATTATGCTACACCTTTATATTTTTATAAAGCTGATTTTCATTTAGATACTGAAAATAAATTAAGAGATGTGTATTATAAGGAAACTGAAGAAACAGATAATGGTTTAAAGCATCCTGCCTCTTTATACTTTCCATTTCACGAAAAATTTGGGCTAATGCTATTAAGATTTTTAAATGCTGACTTATCTAACTACGAAATAGCTAATAAAACTTTCTTTTATGCTTATGGTTTTGAGATATTAAGAGATTTAGATAAGGATTATAAATTTGAATTAAGTAGTAATTATGGCAGTAATGGAAGTTATCTAAAAGCAACTACTAAAATATTTGAAGATTTACAAGAAAATCTAATTGATTTGCAACAAGAACTAATAAAAGCTGTTACCTATATCTATAACTTAAATAATAATACTGAATTAGAGAAATATACATATAGTGAACGATATGCAGTTTATTTAATAAAGAGAATGGGAAAATTACATACATACTATAAGAATGACTTTGTTATGCGAGATAGTTATTCAAAGAAATATCAAGAATTTTGTAATAAAAATGAATATGATATATTAGAATCTTTACATACTAAAAATATGTTTCTTTCAATGAGTGATACTCATAAAAGTAACGATTTATCAAGTATTTGCTATGCTATCATTGATGAATTATCAAAAACACCTAACTATCCAATAAAAAAATGTCAAAATTGTGGAATGTACTTTATTCCAACATCAAAAGTAGATGAAATTTATTGCGACTATCCAAAAGAAAACTCAAAATCTTGTAGAGATTTAGGTGCTTTTCAATCTTATACTGAAAGATTAAAGCAAAATAAGGCTATGGGCGAATACAGAAAAACTTATCAACAAAAATTTATGCAAGTTAGAAAAAATAAAGAACTTTCTAAAGATTTTGAAACTTGGAAAAAACAGGCTAAAGAAAAAATTAATCTTATGAAAAAAGGAAAACTTACTGAAGATGAAGTTTATGAGTGGATTCTAAAAAATAAATAATATTTATTTTTATTCTTATATTCTAATTTTTTCCTTAACAGATTAGAGGGACAAAAGACAATATTTTATTGCCTTCTGTCCCTCACTTTTATTGTAGAATGTATTTATTAGAATATAAGGAGTGTTTTTACTATGAATCGCCGTAGAGGAATTAATAATAAATTAAATGTTATATCTGAAAACTTTAAGAAATTCCGTGCAGAAAGTGGATTTTCTCAAAAAGTTTTATGCGAAAAATTAGAATTGATTGGTCTTAATTTATATAAAGCTGATATATATGCTATTGAGCATAATAAACGTTGTGTAAAAGATTATGAATTATTAGCATTTTCAATCGTTTTTAATAGACCTGTTGCTGACTTCTATAAAGATGTTAATGATTTTAGTTGATTTTAGTTTTTGATTTTGTACTTAATTAAGTTCCGAAAACTGGTAATAGTTTTACTATACCAACTGCTTAATTAAGTACATTTTTCTTTGATCTTGATACCATCTATTAGACCGAATTTTATATGCTAGATGTGTTTTAAAATTACATATTTCATATATTAGATTATTTATTTCTTTTAGTTTTTCTTTTTCTGTATCATCTAATTTTTCAATTAATGTATTACTTGCAACTTTTAATTTTTGTATCGCTATTTTATATTCTGTACTATCTGAATATGCATCTTCACATTTTTTTAATTTATCGTCTATATTTTTATCATATAAATTTAATGCTACAAATTCCATAGGTTCTTGAATTTGTTTTATATAATTCAAATATATCTGCTTTCTAGCTTTTACATCTTTTTTTACTTCATCAATTGTTTCATATTTTTCAAACACATTTATTACATCTATAAATTGAGCCATCATAAACAGTTCTATATCTTGCCTTGTAAGGCTTTTATCATTGTTCATCTTATTTCACCTCCTATCTCAACCATTTTCTTTATCATATCACTTTTTAAAATTTTCGACAATACTTTACTGTCGTTTATTTTTGTTGTATAATAAATTTGAAAAATTTTTATATGAGGAGAGTGTATATATGAGTAAGCTATACAAAAGATATAATGAATTAAAAGCTACTAATGACAACCAATTATATTTATTTAAATCTGGTATGTTTTTTATTTTTTTAGATAATGATGCTAAATTAATATCTAATGAACTAAATTTAAAATTAACAAAATTAAATGATAATATTGTAAAATGTGGTTTTCCTATTAATAGTTTTGAAAAGTATTCTAATTTACTAAAAGAAAGAGGTTTTGAATTTTCTATTATTGATGAAAATTCTTCTATTGTTACTTCTACTTCTAATTACTTAAATAACATAGAAATAGTAAATATGATAAACAAAATTAAAAATATGGATATAAATAAAACTTCACCAATTCAAGCATTTAATATATTGTCTAATTTCAAAAAAATATTAGGAGATAAAAACGAATATGAAAACAAATGATGAAACAATTATTTATCAAAAGTATTTAGATTTAATTTACTATTCCAATGATCTAATTAGAAAATACCCTAAAAGTGAAAGATTTGTTTTAGTAGAAGAAATTAAACGTACTTTATATAGTGGTCTTAGACTTTTAGTTTACGCATTAAAAATTTATAACAAACAAGAAAAATTAAAATATTTGAATGAGTTAGATGCTTGTTTAAAACTTTTACAAGTACATATTAGAATTTCTTTTAAATATAAATATATTTCTATGCAAAATTATTCTACTTGGAGTGATAAACTTACAGAAGTATGTAAAATGTTAGGTGGGTGGATTTCTTCATGCCTAAAAAAATAAAAAATACATTTTATAAAAATTTAACTTTTGAAAAACTATATTTAGCACATAAAAGAGCGAGAAATCATAAAACCTATAAATCTGATGTTGTAGAATTTGAAATAGATTTAGAACGAAATTTAACACTTTTACTTAATGATATTGCTAATAATACTTATCAAGTCGGAAAATATAAAGAATTTAAAATATATGAACCAAAAGAAAGAATTATACAAGCATTACCCTATAAAGATAGAATAGTACACCAATGGTATGTTGAAGAATTTATTAAACCTTATATATTACCACGTTTTATTAATACTAACTTTGCTTGTTTAGAAAATAAGGGTACTCATAAAGCAGTTGAACAATTACAAAATTATATGAGAATTTTCAAACGAAATTATGGAGATTTTTGGATTTTAAAATGTGATATAAGTAAATTTTTTTACAATATTGATAAGAATATATTATTTGATATTCTATCCAAATATATTGCTGATAAGAAATTATTAGATTTTACACATTTACTTATATTTGATGGTACAGATAATATGAATAAAAAAGGAATACCGATAGGATGATGTTAGAATAGATATATAGACACAAAATTTTACGAATCAATGAAAAGATGATATAATGTTATGTAAATGAAAAAGGAGTGTCTAAAAATGAAAACATATACAGAGGAATTTAAAAAAACAATTGTAGAATTATATGA
>CAQPRV010000009.1 GCA_948857205.1 uncultured Clostridia bacterium | reverse complement strand
GGAATTAGAAACAGAACTATTTGAGTATGTTAATTGGTTTAATAATATTAGAATACATAGTTCTCTAAATTATTTAACACCAATTGAATATAAAAAAGTGTCCTTATAAAAATTGTACAAAAAAGTATTGACAATCCATAGAAATTTTAACTGTAAACAAGGAGAAATAGATATAGTTGCTAGGGACATACAAAAAGAAGAATTAGTTTTTGTAGAGGTAAAAACACGCTCAAACTTTAAATATGGAAATCCATCAGAAGCAGTAAACAATATAAAAAGAAAACATATTTATCAAGCAGGAAAATATTATTTATATAAGAACAAAATAACAAATCAAGCAATTCGATTAGACGTTATAGAAATATTTATTAAAGATAGTAAATGTAAAATAAATCACATACAAAAAGCTTTTATAAAATAATTTTTAATAACTATTGCAAAATCAAAAATATTCATATATAATAACCTCAAATCCTAAAAATATAACTATATTTTTAGTTACCTAAAACAAAAAAGAGGTAGTATTATGAAAAAATTTATATCTAATTACAAGTCAACAATTATTTTACTTGTTGCTATTATTGTTGGCGCTATCGTAGGAATTGTATTCCAAGAAAAAGCAACAGTTTTAAGTCCACTTGGAGATTTATTTTTAAATCTATTACTGGTAGTTATAGTACCATTAATATTCTTAACAATCACAACTTCAATTGCAAAAATGAAACAACCAAAAAGAATAGGGAAAATCATACTAAGTATAATAGGAGTATTTGTATTCACATCCATAATTGCAGTATTAATAGGATTTGCAAGTACATACTTTATAAAACTAGTTGATACTGAAGATGGAGAAAAAATAAAAGCATCATTAGAAGAAACAACAGAAGAAACTAGTGAAGAAAAAGAAATGACAATTGCAGAAAGAACAGTAAACCTAATAACAGTAAATGATTTCTCTAAACTATTAACAAAAGACAATATAATTGCATTACTAATAATATCAATAATAACAGGTATAGCAATAAACATGTCTGGTGATAAAGCAAAGCCATTTGTAAACGTGTTAGAAGCAGCAAACGAAGTAATAAATAATATTATTAAGATTATTATGTATTATGCACCAATTGGGCTAGGATGCTATTTTGCATCACTAATAGGAAGTTTTGGAGCATCAATAGCAGTAGGATATTTAAAAACTTTTATAATATATACAGTTGTTTCAATATTATTCTATTTTATAGTATATACAATATATGCATTAATTGCAGGAGGAAAAAAAGGAGTAACAACCTTCTGGAGAAATGCAATACCATCTACCTTAACGGCACTTGCAACATGTTCTAGTGCTGCATCAATACCAGTAAATGTAGAATGTACAAAAAAGATGGGAGTTCCAGAAGACATTGCAGAAACAACAATCCCTATGGGAACAAGTTTCCACAAAGATGGTTCTATAATAGGATCAGTATTTAAAATAATGTTTCTAGTATGCCTATTTGGAACAAGCTTAGCAACATCAGGAGAAGTATTTGGTGTGCTAGGAGTAGCTCTACTTGCTAACTTATTAGTTACAGCAGTTCCAATTGGAGGAGGAACAATTTCAGAAATGTTAATAATCTCAATGATGGGTTATCCAGTAGCAGCCTTGCCAATTTTAACAATAATTGCAACCATAATTGATCCACCAGCAACAATGCTAAATGTAGTTGGAGATACTGTTTCATCAATGATGGTAGCAAGAGTAGTTGATGGAAAAGAATGGTTAAAAGATAAAAATATAGAAGATAAAACTAAAGAAGATAAAAAAATAGAAGTAACAGTATAAATAAAAAGATTCTCTATAATTTCTATAGAGAATTTTTAAATTATTGAATAAGTAAAAAAAAAATAGTATAATTCTATAAAGGAGGAAAATAAAGATGTATAATTTAGTAAAAGATGAATTTGATGAAAACTCAGATGATATACTAAAATCAATAAATAAAATATTATCAAAAAACGAGAAAAAAGACAAACAAGATAAAGAAAATGAAGAGTAATAAAAAATATACAAAATTTTTACCTTAGGAAGGAATGAAATTAAAGATGGGAAAATTATTTGTAATAGATGGAACAGATGGAAGTGGAAAGCAAACACAATTTATAAAATTACAAGAAAGGTTAACAAGTGATGGGATAGAATACAAGACAGTAAGTTTTCCAAACTATGATAGTCCAAGTTCATCCTTAGTAAAAATGTATTTATCTGGAGAATTTGGTAAAAATGCAAAAGAAATAAGTCCATACATAGCATCAACCTTTTATGCAGCAGATAGGTATGCAACTTATCAGATAAATTTTAAAAAATACTATGAAGAAGGTGGAATATTATTAGCAGATAGGTATACAACTGCTAATATGGTACATCAAGCAGGAAAAATTACAGACAAAATAGAAAGAGAGAAATTCTTAAAATGGTTATGGGATTTTGAATTCAATTTATATGGATTGCCTATTCCAACAGAAGTATTCTTCTTAAATATGCCAGTAGAAAAATCAATTGAATTAATGAAAGAAAGAGAAAATAAATTTACACATAACAACAAAAAAGATATACATGAAAGTGACAAGAACCACTTAGTAGATGCATACAAGGCAGCATGTGATGTATCTAAAGATTATAATTGGTTTGAAATAAAATGTGTAAAAGATAATAAAATAAAAACAATTGAAGACATACATGAAGAAATATATAAAGAAATAAAAAGACATATCTAAAAAGTAAAGAAAAAATGAGAAAAAACAAGAAAAAGTGAGAATGAGTAAAATTTTGTAACCTTCAAAGTTAAAATATGTTAAATTTAGAAAGAAAAGAAACTACATTTTGTTGGAATATTTAACCACAATAATGTATAATATATAACGATGGTGCATTATTCTAGTCATACAAACTTTACGAGGGTGGGGCTAAAAATCCACTATAGGGCACATCGTTGAAGTTTCTGGAGGTTGCGCGAAATTGCCAATTTTGCGTGGTCTTTGGGAGTAAAGAATTTAGGGTATTATATAGTGGCATATATAAGAATCCCTATTTTCGTTGAGACTTAGAGCAAAACTGTTTTAAGTGAAACCTATGTTGAGTGCCAAGACACAAAATGCATAGAGTAGCCTGTCTTGAGTGAAGGTATTGGGATTAGTTTTACAATTAATAAAATATAATTAAGGCCAAATTAATTTTATTTAATAAGCTATGAAATTGCATTTGCAAAAGAGACTAGTAAAGATCAAATTGTATGTTAAGGAAAACTTCTAGAATGTTTGCTAAATCAATAGCATAGAAGTCTAGGGATTAAGGTACAGATTTTAGTGGCGATCTGGTGTCTACATGTTACATAGTAGATATTTCCCTTAAACGGAAACGGCTATAATAGTAATATTAAGTGGGAAATAGAGAAATTCGACTAGACCTAAACTGTAAAATTTACTTAGACTTTGACCATCTTTAACTAAAAAATAATAAGGCAGATTTACATCTGTCTAAAATTTTATATAAAAAGAAGAAAATAATACATGAAAGAAAGGAAAAAGAAGAAATGAATAATAAACAAGAAGAAAAAGACAAACAAAAAGAACACTCGGATATAAAATGGTTTATACAAATTTTTATTACTACCTTTATTTTATCAATTATATTCTCATATATATCAGCAAATGGAGTATCAAATTTAAGTGTATTACCAGCGATATTAATTTTAATACTAGTAATAGTAATGGGAATATTTTTTGACATTATAGGAGTGGCAGTAACAGTTGCAAATGAAAATGAATTTCATGCAAAGGCTACAAAAAAAGTAAAAGGCTCAAAGGATTCGATAAAGCTAATAAGAAATGCACCAAAAGTTGCTAATATATGTGCTGATGTTATTGGTGATATATGTGGTGTCCTTAGTGGTGCAATAAGTGCTTTGATTTCTGTAAAAATAACAGAAGGTTTTGGTATAAATTTTAATATACAATTTATTTTAAGTGCTACAGTTGCGGCATTAACAGTAGGAGGAAAGGCATTAGGAAAAACTATTGCAAATAACAATTCTACTAAGATAGTTCATGCTGTGGGAGTTATTATAAATAAAGTAAGTAGAAATAAAGATAAATAAAGATACATCAAAAAGATGTATTTTTTTGTATAATAGGAAAGTATTACTTTTCTATTATACAAAGGTTATAATTGCTAGCTTTTTGAGGTTCTCTTATAATGCAAAAACATAATTAGGCGAGAACGAATTAAAGAAAAACCAAAGATTTTAAGTATTTATTCTATTTAAAGAGTATAATAAAATTTAAAGTACGTAAAAATAAGAAGAGGTGAAATTGTAAATAATGAAAGCTTTAATAACAGGAGCATCTTCTGGAATAGGAAGAGATATAGCTAGAGTTTTAAGCAAAGAAGGATATGATTTAGTATTAGTAGCAAGAGATGAGGAAAAATTAAAAGAAGTAAAAGACGAATTACAAAAAGATAAGGTAAATATAGAAATAATATCAGTAGATTTATCAAAACAAGAAAATTGTATACAACTGCATAAACAAGTTAAAAAAATTGATTTATTAGTAAATAATGCAGGTTTTGGTGATTGTGGTAATTTTACAAAAACCAGTCTAAACAAAGAAATTAGTATGATACAAACTAATATAATTGCATATCATATTTTAACTAAATTATACTTAATTGATATGAAAGAAAGAAATACTGGGAAGATATTAAACGTTGCTTCCCTTGCAGGATTTATGCCAGGACCATTAATGGCAACCTATTATGCAACAAAAGCATATATTGTTAGTTTATCTGAGAGTATAAGAGAAGAACTAAGGAAAGAAAAATCAAAAGTTCAAATTAGTATATTATGTCCAGGACCAGTTAGTACTAACTTTAATAAAGTAGCAAAGGTAAAATTTAATATGAGAGAAGCAGATAGTCAAAAGGTTGCAGAATATGCTATGAATAAATTAAAAAAGGGTCAATTTTACATTATACCAGGTATAGATGTAAAATTAGCAAAGATAGGAGCTAGATTATCACCAGCAAAACTAACAAGTAAAATCACGTATAAGATACAAAAAAGAAAAATAGGTTATACTACAAACCCTAGTATGAAATAAGAATATAAAATTGTAAAAAGGTTAACTATATATACTAGAATAATATGTAAAAAAATAAAAAAGAAATTAATCGAATTTTGAAGAAATTAGAAAGAAAAAGTTATAATAAAAGGTTGAAAAAAGAAATATAAAAATAAATTTTAAAAATAATTGTTGAAAAATGTAAAAAAAGCAAGAATATTGGTAAAAATTGCGATGAAAAAAGCTTGAAAACCCTTTACAATAAGTGTATTATAAAAAAGCGTGATACGAAAGAGGAGGGATTTAATTGAAAACATTTTATGGAAGTACATTTATAAGCAAAGAAATTTTAGAAGAGGAAAGAATTGATTATCCTATAAAATTAGAATATTATAAGATAATAAATGAGGATGAAATAAATAAAGGAAATTCTACAAAATTTGGTATAAATGTAATAAAAACTGAATATAGAAAAGACGAGCCAAAAGTAGAAAAAAATGAAATTAAATATTTGTCAAATGACGAACAAAAAGTAAATGAAATATTAGATTTATTAAAGAAAAATGAAGTTACACCAGTAGCCTTAGAAGATGTAATAATAGATGTTTCTAAAGAAAAATTATTTCTATAAAAAATAATAATCATTTAAATTAATATTTATAAAATAACTTGCAAATTACCAATATTTAGTCTAAAATACTATAAGAAAAAAGAATAATTAAACAAAGTAATCCTTAAGGAGGAATCTATGGCTGATAAATTAATTATAGTAGAATCACCAGCAAAGGCTAACACAATAAAAAAGTTCTTAGGAGGTAGTACTAAAGTAGTTGCCTCAATGGGGCATATTAGAGATTTACCAAAATCAAAATTAGGAATAGATGTAGAACATGATTTTGAGCCAGAATACATAAATATTAGAGGAAAAGGAGACTTAATAAAATCCTTAAAAAAAGATGCAAAAAATGCAAAAAAAGTATATATTGCAACTGACCCTGACCGTGAAGGAGAAGCTATAGCTTGGCACTTAGCAACAATTTTAAAAGAAGAGGAAAAGAAAATAACTAGAGTAACTTTTAACGAAATTACAAAAGGAGCGGTACAAAAAGCAATTAAAGAGCCAAGAGATATTGATATAAACTTAGTAGATGCACAACAAGCAAGGAGAGTATTAGATAGAATAGTTGGGTATAAAATAAGTCCAGTATTATGGAAAAAAGTTAGAAGAGGACTATCAGCAGGACGTGTACAATCAGTTGCTGTAAAGTTAATTGTTGATAGAGAAGAAGAAATAGAAAGATTCAAACCTGAAGAATACTGGAATATATATGCTAATTTAAAAGATGAAAATTCAAAAAAACAGTTTGAGGCGAAATTCTTTGGAAAAGATGGGAAAAAGATAGAAATTCATTCAAAAGAAGAAGTTGATCAAATATTAAAAGTGATTGAAAAATCTGACTATATTATTGACGAAATTAAAAAAAGTGAGAAAAAAAGAAATCCAGCACCACCCTTTACAACTAGTACTATGCAGCAAGAAGCATCAAGAAAAATAGGATTCACTTTAAAGAAAACCATGTCAATAGCACAAGGACTATATGAAGGAGTTAGTATACCAGAAAAAGGTACAGTAGGATTAATTACCTATATGAGAACTGACTCAACAAGAATATCAGAAGAAGCTAGAAATGCTGCCAAAACACATATTACAAATACATATGGTGAAGATTATTACGAAAACAGATATTATAAAGCTAAAAAGGACTCACAAGATGCTCATGAGGCAATAAGACCAACATATATTGAATTAGAACCAGAAGAAATTAAAGATTCACTTACAAAAGATCAATACAAATTATATAAGTTAATTTACAATAGATTTATGGCAAGCCAAATGTCATCAGCTATATATGACACAAAATCAGTTACAATAAATGCTGATAGGTACAATTTTAAAGCGAATGGTCAAACAATAAAATTTAAAGGATTTATGGTATTATATGTTGAGGGAACAGACAATCAAGAAGAAGTAGAACAAGAAGGTATGTTACCAGAATTAAAAGAAAAGCAAAAATTAAAACTAAATAAAATAGATCCAAAACAAAGCTTTACAGAGCCACCTCCTAGGTATACAGAGGCAAGTTTAGTAAAAGCATTAGAAGAAAAAGGTATAGGTAGACCAAGTACATATTCTCCAACTATTACTACTATCCTAGAAAGAAGGTATATAGAAAAAGAACAAAAACAACTTGTACCAACTGAACTTGGAAGAATCGTAAATAAATTATTAATTGAAAATTTTACTGATGTAATAAATGTTGAATTTACTGCTGATATAGAGAATGAATTTGATGAAATTGCTGAGGGTAACGAACCTTGGAAAAAAATGATAAGGGAATTTTATGGACCATTTCAAAAAGAAGTTGAAAAAGTTGAAAAAGAATTAGAACATGTTGAATTAGTAGATGAGGTATCAGATGTACCATGTGATAAATGTGGTAGAATGATGGTTTATAAATATGGAAGATATGGCAAGTTTTTAGCCTGTCCAGGGTATCCAGAGTGTAAAAATGCTAAACCAATAATAGAAACGATAGAAGAACCATGTCCAAAGTGTGGAGGAGTAGTTCAAATTAGAAAAACTAAAAAAAGAAGAAAATATTATATCTGTGAAAATAATCCTACTTCATGTGATTATATCTCTTGGAATAAACCGAAAAAAGGAGAAATTATAGAAGGCGAAGTAAAGATTGATTTAAATGAAGAAGAAGTAAATAAAAAAAAGAAAAAAAGTACAAGAAAAAAAACTCCAAATAAATAATTAAAATAATTATATTGAATAGCTATTTTGAGGGTTTTATTAGAAGAAAAAAATCCGTTATATATCTTGACAATATAACGGATTTTTGGTATCATTTTATTTGCTAAAGCATATAATTTAATATAACAAATTAATAATATAAAATTTAAGTTACTATTAATTAAAAAATTACGCAGGTATAGTTTAGTGGTAAAACATAACCTTGCCAAGGTTAAGTTACGGGTCCGATTCCCGTTACCTGCTCCAAAAAAGTTATAATAATATATGGCGCCTTAGCCAAGCGGTAAGGCACGAGTCTGCAAAACTCTGATGGTCGGTCCGACTCCGACAGGCGCCTCCAAGAAATTAGCATTTTAAGCAAATGATACAGAGTATCACAAAGTATCATATAATGGCTCAAAATGCAGAAATACTCTCTTTGTAAGGGAGTATTTTTTTGTTTTATAGAATAGATGTCTATCATAGATTATCACAGTTTAGTATGACATTTGCTGTACAATTGGTGTACTTTGATGTAAGCAAATTTTTATAGTATAGATTAAAACTACTAAATAATAAGTTTTATATAATAACCTATTATTTAGTAGTTTATTGCTCTTTATTTAGATTTTTTGATAACATACTTCATAAATTAAATTTATCACTTTACTTAAATACAAAAATATGCAAAATTTTGTTTTGTTCTCTTGTATTATTGTAAAATATGTAGTATAGTAGAGTTAAAGATAGAAATGAGATAGCAGATATGTTGTGGCTACCACTTTCAATACTCGATATATTCCAGAGCAAGGAGGTGGTTGTTTATGGGATTTATATTAACTCTAATATATGCTTTGGGATTTTCCCTAACTGTAAACGTAGCCTTATTGTGTATTATATACATAATGTGGACTAATAAACAATAAAAAACAACACATTCTGCTTTGGTCGGTGAAAATGTGTTGTTAAACCAATTTATGTGGTAGTCACATTTCTGTGACTCTCACTTTCTATCTATATTATACACAGATTTTTTACAAAAGTCAAATAGTTTTAAGGAGAAAGATGTATTATGAAAAAAAGACCAACCACCACTTTATTTATGCTTGAATCTTTAGATGGCAAAATAAGTAGTGGAAATAATGATAGTTTAGATGCTGACAAAGATTTTTGCAGAATAGATGGAGTTAAAGAAGGATTACATCAATATTATGAAATAGAATGTACAACCGATTATTACTCACTAAATACTGGAAGAACAATGGAAAAAATTGGAGTAAATAATAAAAAAGAATATCATAATAAAGTTGAAGTTAATTTTATTATTATTGATAATAAACCTCATTTAAATGAAAATGGTATAGATTACATATGTCATTGGGTAGAGAAATTAATTTTAGTTACAACAAACAAAAATCATGTAGCATATTCTTTGAAGAATAAATATGATAATTTAGATATTTTATTTTATGAAGGATTAGATTTAAAAAAATTATTAGAAGATTTATATAGTGAGTATAATGTAGATAAGTTAACCCTACAATCTGGAGGAAATTTAAATGGATTATTTGTAAGAGAAAACCTAATAGACTATGTAAATATCGTGATTGCTCCATTACTAGTTGGTGGAAAAGATGTATCAACATTAATTGATGGAAAAGCAATAGAAAGTGATAGAGAATTAAATAAACTGAGAGCTTTAGAATTAATAGAGTGCAATAAACTCGAAGACTCTTATGTACAACTTAAATATAAAGTAAAGAAATAAAAATATTAATAAATTCTTTAAGCAATAATTTTAAAAATATGCTATATAATAGCTGTACATTAAAGAGTGCCAAGTCTTGAATATGGATTTTTACTGGCTTTGTAGGTTCTTCTGATTTGGTTTACGCCTCCAAGAAATTAGCATTTTAAGCAAATGGTACAGAGTATCACAAAGTATCATATAATGGCTCAAAATGCAGAAATACTCTCTTTGTAAGGGAGTATTTTTCGTTTTATAGGATAGATACCTATCATATATTATCACAGTTTATTATAAAATTTGCTGTACAATTGCTATACATTGGTGTAAACCAATTTTTGTAGTACACATAGTATATAATTTATATTATTGTTTATTGCTTTATTGCTCTTTATTTAGATTTTTTGATAGCATACTTCCTAAATTGAATTTATTACTTTACTTAGCTACAAAAATATGCAAAATTTTGTTTTGTTTGCTTGTATTATGAAAAAATATGTAGTATAGTAATAATCATAGGAAATGAAATAAGCGGAGTGTGTTGCCACCTTTAACTTCTTAGATATTACATAATCATCTATGACTTTTAGTTGTAAGACTGATATATGGAGGTGGTGCTATATGGTAGAATCAGCTTTAATAATAATTACTTATCTATTATTCTATGGAATAGTAGGACTAACTATCATAAACATTGTTTTGTTGGGCATCATTTGTTGGCTACTACATAAACAATAAAAAATAACCATTCTGCTTTGCACGGTCGAATGGTTATTTACTATTTATCGGCAACCACGAAGTGGTTTTCGTTTCCTTTAATAATATTATAACATGAAATTTAAAAAAGTCAAATAAAACATAAAAATTTTAATATGTAGAATAGGAGAAAATATGTATAAGAAAAAAATTATAGATAATTTTAATAAGGACGGTTATAGTGTATCAATACCAAATATTTATTATAAAGATATTAGTATTTCTTTTATAACTATTAATGATATTAGAAAAACTTATTGTAAAATTAAAAATAGTCCAATTTATTATTTCATAATAGAAGGTAATGGTATTTTATGTTGATGACAAAATTATGGTTAGTAAAGGAGATTTAATTGAAATCTCTTTTAACCAAAAATATACTTATAGTGGAAATATGAATATGCTAGAAATAATCCCTAAATCTTTTGAAAAGTTAGAATTTGATGAAGAAATAGTAAAATAAATTATATGTTAATAGAACTAACAACATCAATAAATGTATTGAATAATAATTTTATAAAATATGTTGTACAATAGTTGTACATTGGTGTAAGCAAATTTTTATAGTATAGATTAAAAACTATTAAAAAATAAGTCACACTGACGAGCAATGCCCGCCCCTACATTTCTCTACTATTCTAATTTAGTATTCTAGGTAAACTCTGAATTGTTATAAAAATATGCAAAAAATTGTTTTGTTTGCTTGTATTATTATAAAATATGTAGTATAGTAGTTAAAGATAGAAATGAGATAAGTAGTTTTGTGTTGCCACTTTGCTAGATAGCTTGCTATCAGAAAGTGAGGTGGTGTTTATGAGTTTTATACTATTCTTAATATTAGCCTTAATGGCATCGGTTACTCTAAACGTAGCCTTATTGACAGTTTGTTACATACAATATGTTAATAAAATTATAGATAAGGAATAAAACAACAACACATTCTGCTTTTGACCGAGTGAATGTGTTGTTGTTACTTTTATATAAAGTGGTAACCATATTTAACTATGGTTTCTCATTTTCTATCTATATTATACACAGATTTTTAGGAAAAGTCAAATTATTTTTGGAATTGGCAGAAATAAAGGTTACTAGATAATGGTTTTCAAAATAAGAAGTCTTGAAACATAGTCAACTGTAATGAAAATGTAATATAATTTTTAAAATATATTTTTTGCTATGAAAAAAAGTAATGACAAAAATCACTGTATTTAATGAATATATCATTAATAAGTGATTTTTT
>CAQPRV010000008.1 GCA_948857205.1 uncultured Clostridia bacterium | reverse complement strand
ACAACATATTCGTACCAAAAAAGATGATTATTATATAGATTTAGTGTTCTATAACTATATTTTAAAATGTTTTGTTTTAATTGATTTGAAAACAAAATTAAATGGAAATGAGCAATTATTTGCAACAAAGTATAAAACATATTTACCAACAGAAGAAGAATTAAAAGCTGAAATTGAAAGTCAAAAAGCAATATTTGAAATACAACAACAAGAAAAAAATGAAAATAATGAAAAATAGAAAAAATTACTTTTCCAATCATTGACTGGAAAAGTAATTTTTTCTATGTGTATATAAATTCTTTAAATATAATTTCTTCAGTTGTATGCTTATAATTATTCATAAGCCCAGTCCATTTTAAAGGGTCAGTATTTTTTAAGTTTTCATCAATAGGATTTCTTCTAGCATTTGTTTCATAAGTATTTCAAATCTTCTTTTAGCTTATTTGTTAGTTTCTATAATATGTTTTATTAAAGTTTTGTTCATGAACATTATTATATATTCAGCTTTCTTATGGTTTTTTAAATATTCTAATCTTAAATGACCATATTTCCCAATAATATAATTATAGAATTTGTTGACGTAACGAAAGGTAACCGAGGAATTTATTCTAAATGGATAATAGTGTAGTTTTGCCTTGAACATCCCTCATTTTCTATGAAAAGAATTTCTAAATATTTTCCAGTTGCATTCGAATTTTCATAAATATTTTAGATATTTTTTTCCCTTATATAAAATAAATACTCACTAAATAATCAAGATTTGTAGGACTTAGGTAGCTTAGGCCAACAACAATATACTTAACTGTAACTAGTAACTAAAAAAAATATTAAAAAAATAAAAAAAAGCTTGCAAAATAAAAAAAAGTATATTACAATTTAGTTGAAGTGGAGAGAAGTGGTACAAAGTGGTAGAAAAGTGGAGGAGGTGAAATTTAATTGCTTATAGGTGAATACGAGCACACATTAGATGTAAAAGGAAGATTAATAATGCCTTCAAAATTACGACAAGACATGGGTGACAAGTTTATTGTAACAAAAGGTTTAGATGGATGTCTATTTGCGTTTTCACAAGATGAGTGGTTAAATTTCGAAACAAAATTAAAAGCACTACCCCTTTCAGATAGAAATGCCAGAAACTTTGTAAGATTTTTCTTATCAGGAGCAACTGAATGTGAAATAGACAAACAAGGAAGATTTCTAATACCAAATAACTTAAGAATATCTGCAAACTTAGAAAAAGAAGCAGTAATAATAGGAGTAGGGACAAGATTAGAAATCTGGAACAAACAAACATGGCAAAATTGTGATGAAAATATATCAGCAGATGAAATTGCAGAAAATATGACAATGTTAGGTATATAACTTGCAAAAGTTTATATAAAAAACAAAAGAAAAAGATACAGAAGACAATTATTCAAAAGATAAAGAAAATTAGAAACAAAAGAATAACAAAAAAACAAAAGATAAAAATTACCAAAGAGAAATACAAACAAGAAAACAACAGAATAATATGCAAAAGACAATAATACTAAAGATATACAAAAAATAGAAAATTACAAAAGCTAGAATTACAAAAGATTAAAAAATACAAAAGAAAAAATTAAAAAAAATACAAAAGAAATAAAGATACAAAAACGTGCAAAGTAGCAAAAGATTATTTTACAAAAGAGCTATAAAAAGCTAGTAAAAGAATACAATTGATAAATACGGCTGGTAGTTTTCTTAACTTACCAGCTATAAAAGCATTATCAAGAAAAAATTGAGGTGTAAAAGTGGAATTTAAGCACAAACCAGTCATGTTAACAGAATGTATCGAAGGTCTTAATATAAAGCCAGATGGAATATATATTGATGGTACTATTGGAGGAGCTGGGCATAGTATAGAAATAGTAAAAAAATTATCAAATAAAGGAAAACTAATAGGAATAGATAGAGATGAGGAAGCACTAAACGTAGCAAAGAAAAAGTTAGAAAAATATTCTAATATAATACTAATACACGATAATCATGACAACATAAAAGAAATTTTAGAAAAACTAAATATTGATAAAGTTGATGGAATACTATTAGATTTAGGAGTATCATCTTATCAACTTGACGAAAGAAATAGAGGTTTCAGCTATTTAGGTGAAAATGAATTGGATATGAGAATGGACAAAACACAGAAACTAGATGCAAAATACATTTTAAATAATTATGAAGAAGTACAATTAGCAAAAATAATATATGAATATGGAGAAGAAAGATTCTCAAAAAAGATTGCCAAAAAAATATGTGAAGAAAGAAAAATACAACCAATAGAAACTACAAAACAATTAGTAAAAATAATAGAAAGCTCAATACCAATATCACAACAACAAAATGGACATCCAGCTAAAAGAACCTTTCAAGCAATTAGAATTGAAGTAAATAATGAAATAAAACCATTATATGAAACAACCAAAACATGTATAGAGAGTTTAAATAAAGATGGAAGATTATGCATTATAACTTTTCATTCATTAGAAGATAGAGCAGTAAAAAATGCATATTTAGATGCAAAAGGAAAATGCAAATGTCCAAATGACTTACCATATTGTGTATGTGGAGCAAAATCACTTGGAAAAATAATAAATAGAAAACCAATAGAGGCCACAAAAGAAGAACAAGAAGAAAACACAAGAAGCAAAAGTGCAAAATTAAGAATTTTTGAAAGAACATAAGAAAAAGAAGATAGGAGGTGAAAAACTTATGGCTAGAAGCAATTATGAGTATTCAACAAGCCCAAGAAAACTACAACCAAATTACCAAAGGAAAAAAAAGAAAAGAAACTTAAAAATTGTAGAAGATGTGCCAAGACAAGAAGTGAAGATATCTGCAGAGCAAAAAAGAAGACACGTAAAACTTACAATAGTTGTAATTGGAATATTCGCTTTGTTACTAACTATAAGTTATAGAAACTCCGAAATAAATGAAAAATTTTCTAAAGTACAAACCTTAAAAAAAGAATTATCAACATTAGAAAAAGAAAATGAACAAACAGAAGTAAGTATACAAAATAGTTTAAACTTAAATACGATAGAAAAATTGGCAAAAGAGAAATTAGGAATGCAAAAATTAACAAATAAACAAACATTATATATAAATTTACCAAAAAAAGACTATGTTGAGACACCTTCGGAAAAGGTAATAATAGATACAGAAAAGAATTGGTTTGAGCAATTAATAGATAAGATATTTAATAATTAAAAAAAAGAATAAAGAAAAATCTTTCTAATAAAATACATTAGGAGGATTTTTTTATGGTTACAACAAAATTAACAAGTAAAAGAAAAATGAGAAATACACTTTTTATAAGTTTTCTAATAATTATAGGTTTAATAGGAAGATTAGCACAAATACAATTTATTAAACGGAGGGGAACTATCTACACTTGCTTATCAGCAACAAACCCTAGATAGAACAATAAATCCAAAAAGAGGAACAATTTATGATGCTACTGGAAAAAATATATTAGCAGTGAGTAGTACAGTAGAAACAGTAACAATTAATCCAGGAAATATAGATAAAAATAATAAAGAAAAAGTTGCAAAAAAGTTATCAGAACTATTTTCCTTAGATTATGAAAAAACTTTAAAGAAAGTAACTAAAAGAAGTTCAATTGAGACAATTGCAAAAAAAGTTGATAAAGAAAAAACAGATTTATTACGTTTATGGATGCAAGAAAACAATATAACATCAGGAATAAATATTGATGAAGATACAAAAAGATATTATCCATATAGTACACTAGCATCACAAATTATAGGATTTTGTGGAAGTGATAATCAAGGCTTAGATGGTGTTGAAGCAAAGTATGAAACTGAACTTAAAGGGAGAAAAGGAGCAATACAAAGACATACTGATGCAAAAGGTGCAGAAATAGGTCACGAGGGTGAGAAATATGTGTCTGCAATAGATGGAAACGATTTAGTATTAACAATAGATTTAACTATTCAATCTATTGTTGAAAAATATTTGCAAGAAGTTTGTATAGATAATAAATGTACAGATGGTGGAAATATTGTAATAATGAATCCACAAAATGGAGATATCTTAGCAATGGCAACCTATCCATCATATGATTTAAATAAACCATATGAACCATATACAGATGAATTAAAACAAACATGGGATTCCTTGGAACAATCAGAAAAAACCAAAAACCTTCAAGCAGTATGGAGAAATAAGGCAATAGCAGATACCTACGAGCCTGGCTCCGTTTTTAAGGTTATAACTGCATCTGCTTCAATTGAAGAAGGTATAGTAACAGATATTGATAAAGAGGGAGAATTCTGTTGTACAGGTGGAATTGAAGTTGCGGGGGTAAGAATAAAGTGTTGGAGACATTATAGACCACATGGCTCAGAAAGTTTAAGACAAGGATTAATGAATTCTTGTAATCCAGTATTTATTGGTCTTGGTCAAAAAATAGGTGTTAATAAGTATTATAGTTATTTAAATAAATTTAGATTACTAAATAAAACAGCAATCGATTTACCAGGTGAAGCTAATAGTATTTTTTTAGCAGAAAATAAAGCAGGTCCAGTAGAACTTGCAACAATTAGTTTTGGTCAAAGATTTGAAATAACGCCAATACAATTAGTAACAGCAGTATCAGCAATTGCAAATGGTGGAAATAGTATTGCACCTCGTATTGTCAAACAAATTATAAATAGTGAAACAAAGGATATAACTGATATTCCAGTTAAAAATAATGGAAAAGTTATTTCAAAAGAGACTTCAGAAAAAGTTTTAAGTATGAT
This sequence comes from uncultured Clostridia bacterium, assembly GCA_948857205.1. Lineage (GTDB taxonomy): Bacteria > Bacillota > Clostridia > TANB77 > CAG-508 > CAG-269. The sequence goes on along the minus strand of CAQPRV010000008.1, from coordinate 6,217 downwards.
GGAATCAGTTGTGGCAGAAGGTACACGGCAAAAATGCAAAAGTTGCAGGCTATAGGATAGGTGGAAAAACAGGTACTTCAGAAGATGGAGTTAATACTAATAAATATGTTACTTCTTTTTGTGGTGTTGCTCCAATTGATAATCCACAAGTTGTTGTATTAGTTACTTTATATAATCCAACTGGTGAGGGGGGACACCAAGGAGGTGTGTGGTTCATTTTGTCGCTACATTTTAAGCAACATTCAAAAAGCCTTACAATTTAGGCAAAAAATAGAACAATCAAATCAAAGAGAAAGTAGTTTTGTTTTATAAATTACTTTCTCTTTAAAAATATAAAAGGAGGACATGCTATGTCAAAAGAAAATATTATTGGTACAAATTTTATAATGACTAACAGAGATTTGATAACTAGATTTGGAGTAAATTCAGCTGTAATGCTAGGCGAATTATATGGGAGAATGAATTATTTTAGAAAAAGAAATGAATTAAAATTTGGTTACTTTTTTGCGACGAAAGAGAGCATAGAAAATAGTACAAAATTAAGTCCATATAAACAAAGAAAAGCAACATCAATTTTACAAACAGAAGGAATTTTAAATATAAAACATATAGACATTCCACCAAAGACTTATTATAAAATTAATGAAGAAAAACTCATGAAAGTACTGAAAAATTCAGCAGTCGAAAATATCGACAACAAGAGATTGAAAATTTGAACAACTAGGTGTTGAAAATATCAACTACAGTATGTTAAAAAATTTAACACAAATAATAATAAGTAATAATAATAAAAAAATAATAAATAATAACACACACAGTAAAGTTTGAATTGAAAAGTACGATTAAATATAAAGTGGGACAAGTTGTCCTAGATGAGTATATCCTTACAGAGAGTGAAGGTATATGGAAAAAAATATGCTTTATAAATAAATAGTTAATTATAAAAGAAAAAAGTGGACAGGTTGTCCACAATTGATATAATTTTACAAAGAGTAAGGCTATAGCAATAAAAATATATTATAAAAATGTATGCCTTTTTGTAATACATTTTTGTAAAAGTAATACTATTAGAAAGCTTTGCTTTCAAAGGTTGTAAGGGAAGATGTAATACATCTATTCTTGCACTACGTGAAAAAAGTAAAAAAATTTTGAAAATGGGCAGACTTTATAAATGGAGCACGTTAGAATTAAGTTAGTTGTTTGAACAAATTGAGTTACAAATAACTTATGCAACCGAATGAAATGAGGTTGTATACATTAAAAATAAGTGTAAGGAGAGATGAAAAATGTTAAATAAGGAAGAATTAAAATCATTTCAAGAAGAATCTGTTACTGATTTTTGGTATAATACTAGGTCAGAAGTTTTATATATACTAAATGATATTGATAAAAAGAAAATAGCAGAAATAACAAAAGGAGAAGATACCTATCAAAAAATAGCAAATGAAATATTCCAAATAGCTAAAGAGAATGATAGGGAAAGAATATTAGAGAAAATAGATAAACATTGTAATAAATTAGTTAATATTGGTGGTTATGAAAATGAAAAATTTTATAAAGTGGGATTTATAGATGGAATTAATTTGATTATTGAATGTATAGAGGGAAAAGTAAAATGTTAAGTAAATATGGAATTTTATATAGTAAATATTTAGAAGAATATAAGCCAATAACATATCAAGAATTGATAATGAATGGAACAATAAATGATTTTTTGGAATTAAAAAATAAAGAATATAATGATTTAAGGAATTCTATTATAATGGAATTAAAAAATAAATATAAGAAACCTAATACATATAGCTTTATAGAACTAGCAAACTATAATAATTTTATTTACAATAAAGCAGATGAGTTAGTAATTTGGACAATATGTCCCAAAATTATAAAAACATACAGAGAGTAAGAAAATATTAAAAAAAATGCTTATATAAAATGTCGGACAAAAATCTGACATTTTTTTGAAAATCTGACAAGGTAAAGGCTTTGCCTTTAAGTGTTTTATGAGTGTATGTCAGACACCTATTCTTGCACTACATAAAAAAATATATTAATTGTAAAAATTAGTAGAAAAATTTAAAATTTTAGTATATAATGCCATTAGAGTAATAACACTCTGAAGGTGAATAAATGAAGGATGAATATTTAATAAAAATAGACGAGCCAAGAATTCAAGAAACATGTGATGCATACTTTAAATGGAAAGACTTAAATACATATGTAAAAAGTCTAGTATCAAGAGGTATTAATATGCCAGATGCAATAAGTGAGCCTATGGGTTGCTATTGTTTAAATCTTCTTTGGAATAAAAGTTCAGGAGGAGATGCCAAATCTCTTGATGGTAGAAAAATAGAGTTTAAAGCTACAAGTAACTATGAGTATGATTTAAGTAGTTTTGGACCTAGGTGTGACTTTGATGATTTAGTATTTTTAAGATTTGATTTAGACTTAAATATGTTGTTTGTGTATGATACAGGTGTTAATTCAGAAGAATTAAAGAAACTTCCAGTATCAAAAACAGCAACAGTGGGAGATTATCAGAAAGTTGGTAAGAGACCACATATAAGAATTATTGAATCAATAATAAATAGCAGAAAACTAGAGCCTACTGTAATATTTAATATTAGAAGAGGAATGATAGTTGAAAAAGGATGAAAGGCAGAGTGTTAATTACTCTGTTACTATAACTAATAAAATCGCGGCGTGCCGCAAAGGATAAGGAGAAAATAATTATGTATAAGATTTGTAGCCTTTTTGCAGGTGTTGGTGGAATAGATTTAGGATTTTTAGAAACAAATAAATGTGAGATAGCATATGCTAATGAATTTGATAAATATGCGGTAGAAACTTATGAAAAAAATTTTGAAAATAAAGTTGATTGTAGAGATATTCATAGTGTTAAAGTAAATGAAATACCAGAATTTGATATAATGGTAGGAGGATTTCCTTGTACTTCTTTTTCAGTAGCTGGATATAGAAAAGGATTTGAAGATGATAGAACTGGAGATTTATTCTTTGAAATGGAAAGAATATTTAAGGAAAGAAAACCAAGAGTAATATTTTTGGAAAATGTGAAAAATTTAGTTGGTCATGATAAAGGAAAAACTTTTAAGACTATAATCCAAAAATTAGAAGAAGCGGGCTACAAAGATAAAATAAAATGCCAAGTATTAAATGCTTGTGAATATGGTAACATACCACAAAATAGAGAAAGAATTTATATTGTAGCATTTAAAGATAAAGAAGATTTTGATAGATTTCAAATGCCAATGCCAACTACTTTAGATAAAAATATAAAAGATGTTTTTAATTTTGATACAAAAGTTGATGACAAATATTATTACACAGAGGGAAAATACAAAGGTAACATATACAAATTGCTAACAGAAGAAATGGATGACGATAATACAGTATATCAATGGAGAAGAAAATATGTGAGAAAGAACCAAAGTAACCTAGTACCAACATTAACTGCTAATATGGGAGAAGGGGGACACAATGTACCACTGATAAAAACAAAGTTTGGAATAAGAAAATTGACACCAATAGAATGTTTTTATGCACAGGGATATCCTAAATACTATGAACTACCTACAGATATGAGTGATGCAAGACTTTATAAACAAGCAGGAAATAGTGTTGTTGTACCAGTTATCAATAGAATTGCTGAAAATATAATGAAGGCACTAAATTAGTGAGTGTAAAATAAATGATTGAAAAAATATAGATAATTTAAGATGTTTAGGACATGGAGAAAATAATAACGAAAAATAGTAATTGCACTAAACTGCTACCGCAGTGGTCGTTTAAGTTAGTATAATACTAAATACGAAAATTTGCTATTAATTTGAGAATAAAAGCTTGTAAATATTGAAATATCAAGAAAAACTCTTTAAAATAAATATTAGGTAGATTATGTCTATAAATATTTATGGAAAGGAGTTTTTTTATGTGTAATGAAGAAATAATAAAACACATGGAAGAAGACATGACTTTTAGAGGATTATCAGAAAGAACACAGAAATCATATATCTGGCGAGTTAGTAGATATATGGAATTTCACAAAGGAAAAGATATTGAAAAATTAGCAGAAGATGATATTAGAGATTTTCTAAAATATCTAGTAGAAGAATGTAAAAACAAAAGACGAGATGTAAACACATATAATAGTGCAATACGATTTATGTATTGTACAACACTAAATAAAGTTTTGAATTTAAAGAGAATACCATTGTTTAAAATACAAAAGAACAAACCAGAGATGTTTACAAAGGAAGAATTAAAAAGATTTTTTGAAGCTTGTGAAAATGAAAGGTTGCGGTTTAAAATATAAAGCTATGTTTATGACAGTATATGGTGGTGGACTTAGAATATCAGAACTGTGTAATTTAAGAATACAAGATATTGATAGTGAAAATATGAGAATATTAGTCCGAGAAGGAAAAGAAAGTAAGTATAGATATACTTTGCTATCACAAACAAATCTTGAAATATTAAGAGAATATTTTAGAGTATATAGACCAAAACACAAGGAAAATTATCTATTCATTTCTCAACAGACAAATGACAAATATACGGTATCTGGACCAGAAATAGCATTTAGAGAAATAAGGAAAAAAGCAGGAATAAAAAGAAAAGTAACAGTGCATGGATTAAGACATAACTTTGCTACAGATTTAATAGAAAATGGATTAGACATATTGCATTTACAAAAGTTACTGGGACACTCTGGAATAAGGTCAACGATGGAGTATTTACATCTTGCAAATGTAGAAAAAGATATTGTAAGTCCATTAGATAGATTGTATAGGTCAGGTGATGAAAATGCCTGAATTGCAGAACATATTGGAACAATATGGGAAACAATATAAAGAAAAACATAATTTACCAATCTATGTAAAGAAAACTTTAAATGCAATAGAAAAATGTAGAACAGCAGAATTAGGAGCACATGAAGATATATGCGACCATTGTGGGCATAAGAAAATAAGTTACAATTCTTGTAGAAATAGACATTGCCCTAAATGTCAGACTTCTGCAAAAGAAAAATGGATATATAATCAAAAGTTTAATGTATTAAATGTTCAATATTTTCATGTAGTATTTACAATACCAGATATATTAAATAAAGTAGTATATTACAATCAAACGAAAATGTATAATATAATGTTTAAAGCAGTATCAGAAACATTACAAGAACTAGCAAATGATAAAAAATATTTAGGTGCACAAATAGGTTTTACAACTATTTTACATACATGGGGACAAAACTTAAAAGACCATCCACATATACATTGTATAGTACCAGCTGGTGGACTTGACAGTTTAGGAAAATGGCAAAATAGCAAAAAGAAATTCTTCATACCAGTAAAAGTGTTATCAAAGGTATTTAGAGGAAAATTGATATATTATATGAAACAAGAAAAACTCGATTTTTGCAAAGAAATTGAAGAACTAAAAATATCACAAGAATTTGATAAATTCATATCATCATTGTATGCTAAAGATTGGATTGTATATTGTAAACCACCATTTAAAAATGCAAATAGTGTAATAGAATATTTAGGAAGATATACTCATAGAGTAGCAATTGCAAATAGTAGAATATTGAATATAGATAATGGAAAAGTAATTTTTAAATGGAGAGATTATAGAGATAATAACGAAATGAAAACAATGGTATTAGATGCAGATGAATTTATTAGAAGATTCATATTACATATACTACCACCTAGATTTATGAAGATACGACATTTTGGATTATTGGGAAATAGAAATAAAACGAAAAAATTAACACTTTGTAAATCTCTCACAAATACAAAAGTGTTAACTAAAGAAAATATTTCCCCTCTCAAAATACTAAAGAAAGTGTCTGGAAAAGACTTTAATTTATGTCCAGTTTGTGGAATTGGACATTTAATAAGACCTAGTCCAGCATAATAATTCACAATTTCATACCCTCTCAAAATTGCCTCTTTATTGGGGAAGGGGTCTCTATGTCTATTTTACTAAAATTTTATAGAAATTTCAACTTAAAAATTGATATATTTAGGGATATGTAGTAAAATAAGAAAAAAAGAATAAGAGATAAAGTTTAAAAACTCCATAGAAAGTCCGCAGTTTGTGCAATTAAACTAAACGATGTAAGTTTTATCTGCCAAGAGCTTCTAGTGGAGTTTTTTTCTTAAACTTACATCGTTTAATTTCTTATTCATTT
>CAQPRV010000007.1 GCA_948857205.1 uncultured Clostridia bacterium | reverse complement strand
CTTGTAATAACAATAATAGTACTATTAATACTAGCAGGAGTAACAATAATAACATTAACAAGTGAAAATGGAATACTAAAAAGAGCAACAACTGCAGGACAAAAAACAAATGAAGAAACTGCAAAAGAAGAATTAAAATTATTAATAACAGAAGCAAGACTAGATTTAGCAAGTGAAAAGCAAATAATAACCCCAAAAATTGAAGATATATCAAAATGGATAAAAGATAATTATGACACAGAAATAGATATGACAATAACATATAAAAAGACATCATCAGTAATAATAGAAGATAATGGAATAACAACAGAAATAGACTTTGCAGAGATACAATATAAAGGATATAAATTCGTATTAAAAAAAGATTTAACAATAGATGATTCTAAAGTAGGTACATCAGAAACAAGAACATATACAATTACTTATGATGCAAATGGAGGAACAGGAGCACCAACGGAACAGAAAAAAACACATGGTTATCCGCTAACATTAAGTACAACAATTCCAACTAAAACAGGATATGTATTTTTAGGTTGGTCAAAAGATCAAAATTCAACAACACCAGAATATGAAAAAGGTGCAAATTATGCTACTGATGAAGATGCGACACTATGGGCAATATGGAGAATTGAAACTGCAATAGATGTAATAACAACTGAAAATTATGGAGAGAATGTAAATTATAGTGCAAATGGAGTAACAGATTGGAGAATATTCCATAAAGATGATTCAAATGTGTATATAATAACAAGTGACTATTTACCAGTAACAAAAATACCAATAATAAATGGGATTACAACAAGTGGAGAGTACAATGTTATAGGGAATTCTAGAGATGAATTAGTAAATGAATTAAAAGATACTAAATGGAATGTATTTGTAAATGGAATAACAGGAGCTAGAGCAACAGGTTCACCAACAATAGAATTACTTATAGAAAGTTATAATAAAAAACATAATACAAATTTGAATTACTTAGATAAGCCAACAATAGAAAATACTGATACATTGTATGTACCACATTCTTCTAAGTACAACAATTGTACTGGCTACTGGTTGGCTTCCCCTTTTGCGAACCTCACAGACGGTGTGTGGCGTATATATTATAATGGAAATGCCAACACTGACCACTATAGCTATCCTAGTTATGGTGTTCGTCCAGTAGTTTCTCTACCATCTAGTGTTAAAGCAACAAAGGGAAATGATGGAAAATGGATATTTTCAAATTAATTGATATCTAGACAATTTGTGTTAGGACGTAAAAATATTACTACAACAATTAATACTTATACTAATATTTTCGATAAATTTAGAGACGATGAAGTTGAAAGAAGCATAAAAAACATTGTATTAAAATTAAAAATGTGAAGCTAGTTGCATCAAAATTGCATTAAATTAATATAAAATAGATAAAAAATAAAATCGCAAGTTGTTGATATATCTAACTTGCGATTATTTTTATGTATTAGATTAGTTTTGTGTATATGGTAAAATAGCGATATGTCTTGCTCTTTTTACTGCAATTGTAATATCTCTTTGATGTTTTGCGCAAGCACCTGTTGTTCTTCTTGGTAAGATTTTACCTTTATCATTTACAAATTTCTTTAATTGGTCTATGTTTTTATAATCTAATTCAAAGTTCTTGTCACTACATAATAAGCATACTTTTTTTCTTTGTTTTCTAAATCTTGGATTATAATCTTCGTCATAATTTTTATTTTTTCTATTTTGTTTTTTATCTGCCATTTTATTTTCCCCCTCTCTTTTTATTAGAATGGTAAGTCATCACTTGAAGATACTTCAAAATCAGCTCCCATATTACCTGGTGCAGTGTTTCCAAATGCATTGTCAAAAGAATTTGCTTCTCCTTCTCTTTTGCTATCTGCAAAATATGCTTCTTCTGCTACTACCTCTGTAATATAGTGTTTTGTTCCTTGGTCATCATCCCAAGTTCTTGTTTGTAACCTTCCTATGACCCCTACTTGTTGACCTTTCTTAAAGTATTTGCTACAAAATTCACCTAGCTTACTCCATGCTACTATGTTTATGAAGTCTGCTTGTCTTTCTTCTCCTTGTCTTACAAATCTTCTATTTACTGCTAGGCTAAATGATGCTACTAATGTATTATTTGTTTGTGTATATCTTACTTCTGGATCTCTTGTTAATCTTCCCATTAATATTACTTTGTTCATTTTTTTCACCTTTCTTTACTCTAAATAAAGGCCCCTTCTTTATTTGATTTTTTCTCTTTTTTATTTTTGATTGTTTTATTTTTTTGAAAGTTATTTATTTTTTTACTACGATGAATTTTATTATGTCATCTGTAATTCTATAAACTCTTTCTAGTTCTGTTATTGAATCTGGTTTTGCTTCAAAGTTGAATAACATGTATGTTGCTTCATTGAATTTTTTGATTTCATATGCTAATTTTCTTTTTCCCATATTTTCTACAGATTCTACTTTTCCATTTTCATTTATTAATCCTGTAAATTTGTCTTCTAATGCTTTTATTCCTACTTCGTCTACATTTGGATTAACAATGATAACACTTTCGTATTTATTCATTATTTTCACCTCCCTTTGGATATATAACCTACATTTTTAATGTAAGTAGAGATTAAAAAATTTTTTTATTTTTTAACATTGACATTTTATCATATTCTTTTATGTTTTGCAAGTTTTTTGTTGCATATTTCTTTCTTTAGTGTTATAATCTTTTTGTAATGTGAATTATTTTATTTTTTATATATTATCTTTCTTTTTAGATAGGTTTATGTTAAAAATTTTAATTCAAATCTAAAAAGGAGGTTTTATAAATGGAAAACAATGAATATACTGATATCAATTTGGTATGTAAAGATTGTGGTTCAGAGTTTGTTTTTACTGCTGGTGAACAAGCATTTTATGCCGAAAAAGGTTTTGACCATAATCCTGTTAGATGCTCAAGTTGTAGAAAAGCTAAAAAACAACAAAGACAAAATAATAATTAATTTATTATTTTTATAAAAAAAGATATTAAGTAATTAAATTATTATTGCTTAATATCTTTTTTATTTCTTCCCTATTATACAAACAATCATACTTTTATCATTATTAAATTAACTTTTCTCATTTAAGTTACCTCTGCGACTTATTATTTTTACTTTGTGATATTTTTTAAAGTTACTATTTATCAAATCATCATAAATTAATCATATGTAGAAAAAATTATGAAATCTCATGTTATTTGGTAATATAATTATTAATGAGGTGGGGCTACAAATTTTGTAGCTCCACCTTGAATTTACTTTATATAAAACTAATTTTTGATAACTTATTAAGATATTTACATTTAAATACTTTTCCTCAAATTAAGTAATAGAATCAAATTTATCCACTTTAGTATAAATAACATTATCATGTTTAGCACTATTAACCTTTTTCTGTAACTCCATAATAGGAATTGGCAAAATAGAAATACCCAAAGTAATAATCCATTGAAGCTGATTTAAAGGAACCAACTTAAAGATTGTAGCCAATGAAGGAATCAAAACAACAATTACCTGTACAAAAATTCCTAATATAAAACTGCCAATTAAAAATTTATTCTCGAAAATCCCACTTTTAAGCAAAGATTGTTCACTTTTTATATTAAAACTGTGTACTAATTCTAAAACACCAATTGATACAAAGGCCATAGTTCTAGCAACATCAATTCCAAAATACTTATTACCTATACTAAAAGCAACCAAAGTAAGCATACCTATCATAATACCTTCAACAATAATTTTGTTCCATAAACCATCTGCAAAGATCCCTTTTCTTGAGTCTACAGGCTTTCTACTCATAATATTTTTATCTGGTGGCTCTAATCCTATTGCTATTGCTGGTAAAGAATCTGTTACTAAATTTACCCATAAAAGTTGAATAGCAAGCAAAGGAGATTTTAAACCTAAAAGTAATCCCATAAATATTGTTACAATTTCGCCAATATTTGTTGCTATTAAAAAATGTATAGCTTTTCTAATATTATCATATATATTTCTCCCCTGTTTAACCGCTTCTACTATGGTTACAAAGTTATCATCTGTTAAAATCATATCCGATGCGTTTTTTGCAACATCTGTACCATTTTTTCCCATAGCAATACCAATATCTGCATTTTTAAGTGCTGGGCTATCATTTACACCATCACCTGTCATTGCAACAACTGCACCTGTTTTTTGCCAAGCTTTTACTATTCTAACTTTATGTTCAGGAGTTACTCTAGCAAACACAGAATACTGTGAAATTTCTTTTTCTAATTGGTTTTGAGATATCTGGTCTAATTCCTGACCTGTTATTGCTTTGTCATTATTTCCTAATATATTTAAATCCTTAGCAATTGCTGTCGCTGTTGCTATATGGTCTCCTGTAATCATAACTGTTTTTATTCCAGCTTTTTTGCAAGTTTTAACTGCATCTTTTACCCCCTCTCTTGGAGGATCTATCATTCCAATTAATCCAACAAAAATTAATTCATTTTCTATATTTGCTGAAACTATTTTGGATGGTAAATAATCAATATCTTTGTAAGCTACTGCAATAACTCTTAAGGCTTTTTTTGCCATTTGCAAATTTTGTTGTTGTATATTATGCTTTTGCAATATTGTTGATTTTCCTTCAATATTCTCTATTTGTTTACTACATCTATCTAATAATACATCTGGTGCACCTTTTGTGATAATTCTGTATCTATTACCTATTTTATGTATAGTTGTCATCATTTTTCTATTCGAGTCAAAGGGTATCTCGTTAATTCTTGGAAATTCTTTATATAATTCCGTTTTATTTAATCCCTTTGACAAACCATTATTTACCAAGGCAACTTCTGTTGGCTCACCAGATACTTGTAAACTACTACTGCTATAAGTAATGTCACAATCTGTACACATACTTGAAAGTTTAGTAGTTAAATCTGCATTTAAAGATTTTATTTCCACTACCTTCATTTTGTTTTGAGTTAAAGTTCCAGTTTTATCTGAACATATTACACTACTACTTCCTAAAGTTTCTACTGCTGGTAATTTTCTAATTATACTATTTTTCTTAGCCATTTTTGTTACACCAATTGATAACATTATAGTTACTATTGCTGGTAATCCCTCTGGTATTGCTGCTACTGCTAATCCAACTGATGTCATAAACATTTCCATTGGTTCTATGTTCTTTATTAATCCAATTAAAAATATTATTAAACATATTGCCAAGCAAACTATTCCTAAAGTTTTTCCAACTTGGCTTAACTTTTTCTGTATAGGAGTTTCTGGTGCTTCATCTTGAATTATCATATTAGCTATCTTTCCAACCTTTGTATTCATTCCTATGTCTGTAACTATAGCTTTTGCATGACCATTTACTACAATACTAGCCATATATGCCATATTTAGCCTATCACCTAAAGGAATGTCATTTTTGCATATCATCTCTGCATTTTTTAATACTGGCTCTGTTTCACCTGTTAGACTTGATTCTTCTATTTTTAGATTAAAACTTTCAATTAGTCTACAATCTGCTGGGACAAAATTTCCTGCTTCTAAAGTAATTAAATCTCCTGGTACTAATTTTTCTGCATTTATCTCTTTTGTTATTCCATCTCTTATTACTTTTGCTTTTGGTGGTGTCATTTCTTTTAAAGCTTCTATTGATTTCTCTGCTTTTGATTCTTGTATAACACCCATCAAGGCATTTAATATTACAATTCCTATTATTATTATTGAGTCAATATAATCATTTTCTCCTTGCATTGTTGATACCACTGCTGAAACTATTGAGGCTATTATTAGTATTATAATCATAAAATCATTAAATTGTTTTATAAATTTTACTAATAAAGTTTCTTTAGGTTTGTCCTCTAATTTATTTGCCCCATACTTTTGAGTTCTCTCCTCTGCTTCTTCTTTCGTAATTCCATATTTCTTATCTGTTTTTAAAGTTCTTAAGATTTCTTCTTTTCTTAAAGTTTCCCACATATTACACTCTCCTTTGTAAAGTTTATATTAAACTATATGTGGCTTGTACTAAATTTATTACAAATATATTCTTTTAAATTATTAGAAAATTCTTTTTCCCCCTGTAGTTACAAATATCTATAAAGTAAATTAATTAAATCCTTTATTCTTTTTTTATTATAAGAACTTTATTGTTTTTTTGTCATATTATGTTGTAAGAGGTGTTTTTATGCTATTAAATTCAATAATCTTAGCAATATCAAGTAGTATAGATTCCTTTGGAATTGGTATTACATACGGAATTAAAAATACAAAAATATCATATATTTCAAATATTATTTTATTTGCTATTTCTTTCATGATTTCAGTAATATCTATATGGTTTGGTGATATGATTAAAAGTATTTTTTCTGATTTATTAATAAAATTTATTGGTACAACTATTTTAATTTTGATGGGTATTTTTATTTGCTTTCAAGCTACTTCACAAAGTAGATCTGATAAAAATACATCTATTAAAGTAAAAGTTAAGGAAGAAAAGGTTTATAGTTTTTTTCTAGAATTCTTAGGAATTACTATTAAAATTATTAAAAATCCTGTTCATTCTGATTTTAATAATTCAAATATAATTGAACCTAAAGAAGCTTTGTTTCTGAGTTTAGCTTTATCTTTAGATAGTTTTTGTATTGGAACTTGTGGTAGCATTATTGGTATTAATCCTATTATTTTTCCTATTTTTATTAGTAGTTTTCAATTACTCTTTTTACAATTTGGAAATTTTATAGGAAGAAAGCTTCATTCTTTTACTAAATTACCTAAAAATATTTGGTCAATTATATCTGGTTTTTTACTTATTTTAATTGGACTAATTCGTCTATTTGTTTAATAATTACTTTATGGAAAATACAAAAAATTAATTGCCTAACTATATCATTTGTGCTATAATTCTTCTATTCAAAATATTAGGGAATTTCCTTATTATACAAATAGACCTATTTCAGAAGCAATTCGCAGTTCTTCTGCAATTCCTGTAATTTTTACACCACATAAAATATGTATAGATAATAAATTTCATTATATGATGGATGGTGGGATTACAAGTAATACACCAGTTTTGCCACTTAAACAATTCTCTAATTTTGTTATTGGAATTGAACCAAAATACTATAACACTCAAGAAAAACAAAAAATACACTTTCTTTCTGCCTTTACAGAAACTTTTCAATCAATGAGACGCTCCAGCTTATATTTTCAAAAAAAGGAAGCTGATTTATGGATTGAAGTAGATGTTCAAAAGTCTAAAGTATTTGGAGGATTTAGCGAACTAGAATATTGTGAAAAATGTGGTTATGAAGCCATAATGAAATATTCTAGTCAAATTTTTAAGAACAAATAAGAAAATCTTTGATTTTCTTTAATTTGTTCTCGCCCGATTTGAGTTTTCGACTGTAAGGAGAAAATCTCAAAGGCTAGCGATTATAGCTTTTATAAAATAGGAAAGTATGACTTTCCTATTTTATAAAAAAATTTTGTAATTGAAAGGATTGTTTGTATTGTATAAGTTAATAAGAAATATAATAATAGACTTTGTTTGTCATATTTTGTTTCATATAAAATATAACAATTTAGAAATTTTAGATAAATATGATAAATGTATTATATGTCCAAATCATTCTAGAATTTTTGACCCTATATTTCTATATCCTAAAATAGAAAATATGTATAGTGTAGCAAAATCTGAACTTTTTAGAAATAAATTTGTTGCCAATTTTCTGACCTACCATAATGCTATTCCTATTGAAAGAGAAAAAAAAGATATAAAAGGTACAAAACAAATTTTAAAATTACTTAAAGAGCATAATAACATTAGGTTTCTTATTTTTCCAGAATGTGGAATCTATGAAGACAATTATAAATATAATAAAAGAAATACAAAAACTGGTGCTATTTGTATTTCTAATTTAACGAAACTTCCAATTATACCAGTTCACATAACGCAAAGACCTCGCTATTTTTCAAAAGTAACTGTAACCTTTGGTAATGCATTTATTCCTGATATTAAAGCTTTAAAAAATAAAGAATTACTTAATAAAGAAGCATCTAAACTAATAAATATTATATATAATTTGTAAATTATATATAATACCAAAACTAAGATCTTGTACACAGTGCAAACTGTTACAAAATCTTAGTTTTGTAACAGTTATTTTTCATTTTCTTTCTAGCTATTCCATTCCTAATAATTTAAGTTCTACATCTTCCATTTTATATTTTCCATCAACCAATTTAAATTCTGCTAAAGTTTCTTCTAAGGTTTCTTTATTTTGTCTTAAATCAGTAGTAAAATAAAGTTTTATTTGTGGAATTTCTACTTGATTTGTAACTATCTCTTTAAACGTTTCTGCCATATGTTTTTCATCTTCACAAATTATAATTAGTTGTGGTAAGGTTGAATAACCTGAATCTCCCATTACAAAATTCTCATAAAAATCTTTATATAATCTCATTTTGTCTACTAATTTCTTTTTCCAATCTAGTTCTCTTCTTACAGCTTCAAATACAAACTGAATTGATTTATTATTCTTAGTTAATTTTACAGAGCCACCTGATGCTTTAAATATTTTTCCTGACATTTTTGCAGTAATTGCTGGTTTTACTGTATAACTATCAAAAGCTTTTACTTTTCTTAAGTAAGCTATTAAAGTTTGATTTCCAGCTAACCTTTTTTTAATCATTCCTACTGGTTTTGTATTGTCAGATGGTTGCCATTTACATTCTATTTCTTTTGAAGTTAATAAATATTTTCCCATTTTTTCTAAACAATATATTCTATATATTCCTTTTCCCTCATCAGAAGTAAAGTAATATCTTGTTAATATTTTTGATTTTACTAATTGATCTAATTTATTATTCAATTTGTCTTGTGACTTTGGATCAATACCTTTAATTTCAAGCATTTGATATAATTGTCTTGATGTTATGAATTCGAATTCATTTACTAAGTCTAATATTGCAAAATGAATTTCATTTATATGTCCAATATTTATTTTGTGTACAATTTGATTCATTGATACATATCCATCTTTTCCATCAAAGGTTTTAATTTCTCCTTCTCTTATTGCGAAAGGTGATACTTGTGCTTTAATTTGGTTATCTTCTACCATTTTAAATTCCTCCTTTTACTTATATTGTCGAATATTTATAATACAATATAAGTTTTTATTTTTAAATAATTATAAGTTTTACTTTTTTCTTTATATTGTCAATTCTTTTAATGAAAACTTGTATGTCTTGACCATATTGTAAGCCTTCTTGGTATTCTGCCATTCCTACTAAGTTTGGTGCTAATTCTATAAATATGCCATTTTTGTTCTTTTCTGTTTCTCTAACTATTCCTTTTGCTTTGGTCCCTTCTGTAAAATTTTTAGCATTTTCCTCCCAAGTTCCTAAAGTTTCTTTTCGAGATAATATTATTTTTCCACTATCTCTATTTATAGATTTTATCATAACATCTACTTTTTGTCCAATTTTTAGTCTTTCATATGGTGATTTTATTCTTGCAACAGATAAATCTTCAATGTGTGCTAATCCAACAATACCTCCACCAATCTCTATAAAGGCTCCATAGGACTTAATGTTTTTTACAATTCCTGTTACTATTTCTCCTTCTTTTAACTCGTTTTTTATCCAGTTCAAGGCTTCCTTTTGAACTTCTTTTCTTGTTAAGATTATATTGTTATTTTCTTCTATTTCTTTAACTTTGAATTGTACAAATTTATGTACTTTTCCTGTACATAAATTTTCTTTTGGTAGTCCATCTTCTTCTATATTTATTGCTTCTATTTCTTCTCTTGGCATAATTCCATTTAAACCATTTTCTAATTTTATATGCAAGTTATATTTTGTGTCACATTCTTTTACTAAACCTTGCAAGATTTGTCCTTTTTGCATATAATGTTCTATATTTTTTTTATCTATTGTTGTTATTTCATTATTCCAACCTTCTGGTACAAATTTTAGGGTATTCATTTGTTCTCTTTTTCTCCTTTTTCTTGTGTTTCTTCTTAATTATATAAGTATTTACTAAAATTGTCTACCTCTTTCTTTGTTAAATATCTCCATTTTCCAAGTGGCAAGTCTTTTACTATAATATCGCCTATTTTACTTCTATGTAAAGCTAAGACTTTATGCCCTATTGCTTCACACATTTTTCTTACTTGCCTATTTTTTCCTTCGTGAATTGTGATTTCTAATCTTGATATATTTTTTTCTTCGTCTGTTTTTAGAATTTTAACTTTTGCAGGTTTTGTAAGATAATCTTCTATCTTTATACCTTTTTTTAGTTGCTCAATTTCTTCCTTTTTTACTATTCCTTTTATTGTAACTGTATAAGTTTTATCTATCTCATGTTTTGGATGTGTAAGCTTATACACAAAGTCTCCATCATTTGTAAGTATTAAGGCTCCTGAGGTATACATGTCTAATCTTCCTACTGGTACTAATCTTTTTTTTACTTTTACTAAATCTAATATAGTTTCTCTATTAAATTGATCTTTAACAGTTGTTACATATCCTATTGGTTTATTTAATAAAATATATACTAATTCATCTTGTATTTCTACTTTTTTTCCATTATATTTTATTATATCTTTTTTTGGATTTACTTTTGTCCCTAATTCCGAAACTTTTATATCATTTATAGTTATTTTTCCTTGTAAAATTAATTCTTCTGCTTTTCTTCTTGATGCTATTCCACCTTCTGCTAAATATTTTTGCAGTCTTATTTCTTCCAAAACTCTTTTCTCCTTTTTTATATAATTTATCTTTTAAGGATTCTCTATTAATTTCTCAAAATACTCTGGTATTTTTGCTTCTAGGTACATTTCTTTTCCTGTTGTTGGATGTTTAAATTTTAGACTTTTGGCATGTAAACATTGCCCTACTATTCCCCATTCATTTTTTCCATTTGAATAGGTGCTATCTCCTACTATTGGATATCCTATTTGTGCTAAATGTACTCTTATTTGGTGCGTTCTTCCTGTTTCTATTTTTACTTCTAATAAGGTGTAATTTTTATATCTTTTTATTACTTTAAAATGTGTTATCGCTTGTTTTCCATTTCGTACAACTGCCATTTTTTTTCTGTCTTTTGTGCTTCTTCCTATTGGCATGTTTATTGTTGCTTCATTTTCTTTTATATAGCCCTTTACAAAGGCTATATAAGTTTTCTCTACTTCATGATTTTTTATTTGATCACTTAGGTTTATATGACTTTTGTCATTTTTTGCAACTATTAGTATTCCTGATGTGTCTTTGTCTAGTCTATGTACTATTCCTGGTCTTTTTTCTCCTCCTATTCCTGATAAAGAGTCTTTACATATATCCATTAAACTATTTACTAAAGTTCCATCTGGATTACCATTTGCAGGATGTACCACCATTCCTTTTGGTTTGTTTACCACTATTATATCTGAATCTTCATATATTATTTCTATTGGTATTTTTTGTGCCTTTATTGATGTATCTTTTGTTTCTTCTTTTTCTACTGTTATTTTGTCATTTGTTTGAACTGTATATGATGGTTTTGTTTTCTTTGAGTTTACTAATATTTTTTCTTCTTTTATTAACCTTTGTATTGCTACTCTTGATATTTCTTTATCTTTTTTTGATAAATATATATCTATTCTTATATTATTTTCTCCATCTTTTACTATGAATTCTTTCATTTTTTTCCTTTCTAAGACACCTATTTAATTTTAGAAAAAGTGATAATTATTTTTTACTATTTCTCCATTCTTTAACAGTAAATTTTGCAAATATTCCTGCTATACACACCCAACCAATTATAGTAAATATATCTGCTAAGTTAAATATAGGAAATTTGATAAATTGGCTAAAATCAAAGAATTCTACTACATACCCTCTAAAAACTTTGTCAATTATATTTGAAATTCCACCTGCAAATATAAAAGATAAAAATATTTTAAATTTCGTGTCTACATATTGATTTTGATTAGTTACAAATTTAAATATTACACTTAATATAACTACATTTGTTATTACATACATTATAGTTGAGTTAGAGCCTATTCCATAGGCTGGGCTTGTGTTTTCTGTTAGTGAAAATTTTAATAGCTCGGGTATTATTTGTATTTCTCCTTTGGTTATGACTATTATTTTTAATATTTGGTCTATTATTATGATTCCTAAAATTATTGTAACTAAAAGGATATATTCTTTTTTTGTCTTTTTATTATTTGTTTTATCTTGTATATTGTTCTCCTCTTTCATTTTTCTGCCTTTCTTATTAACTATTTCTCTCATATACTACAAAATAGTTATCACTATATAATTCCTTTAACTGTTTGTCCTCTGTTTTTGTAATAATCATATTCATTTTAGAGTTTTTATAGGTTATTACATGTGTTATATCATATTTATCAAACATATCTTCATAATAAGATCCAATATTTGATATATCCATAAAGTCCATAAAGATGTCTTCTTCTTTTCCACTAAATTCTGGTGCATATAAATCTGCTCTAGAATCTATAAATACTGGTATCCCTCTAAATAACATATAACTTCCATAATTATATTCGTTGTAAAATCTAGCTTTTCCTAAGTCAACATTTTGTAAAATAAAGTTACATGCTTTTACTGGATATGATGTTTCATCTACAAAAGTTTCATTAACTTTGTCTTTTGCAAAGTAATAACTCAATGAAAGTACAAGTATTGATGTAATTAGTATTCCTATTTTGGTAGACATTTTCTCTTTTGCTTTTTCCATGGTTCCTTCATTTCCATAGGTGATTAATAAATTAATTATAATTCTACTTAACATAAGTGAACCTATTATAGCAAACATTGAAAGTTGTCTTCTTGATGATAACATTAGATAGCATAGTCCACCAAGCATAAATAAATCACTTAATTTTATTTTTGTTTTTGTGAACATTAATGGTGCTATAAATAAAATTAAAGTACATATAACTTCAGTTTCATTTGTTATTGTCATTGGTAAATGTTCATTTATGTTTTGTGTGGTATTTCCTTGCATTGTTTTTACCAAATATGTATATGGTGTAGTTCCTAGTGGTGTTAATAGTCCTGTAAACACACATATTAACATTATTAGGATTAACCATTTTACATTATTATTTTTTGTAAGTTTTATTTTATATGGTTCTTGCAGTTCTTTTGTTCTTTTTGTTTTAATCTTTTCTATTTTTTCTTTTAGTTCTTCTAGTTTCTTTTCTGTTTGTATTACTTTTTCTTCACTATTTAGTTTATTTTTTAATCTTTTTATTTTTAATTCCAAACTTTTTATTTCTATTTTTCTATATATTATGGTTTCTGCAAGTATTGCAACTAAGTATTCTCCTATATATGGTAAATATAATATAAAGTAAAAAGGAAATACTGCAACATGTAAGTTTGCAATTAATATTGGTATTATTATTAGTCCTATTGCATACCTTTTTTTTCTTGATTCTAAGAATCTTTCTATAAAATATATTGTTAGGGTAAATAAAATAAAGGTTACTAATTGTGCTCTTGCTGCTATATATCCTCTTATTAAGTACATTACTCCTATTGTAATTATAAAAGATAGTACTTGGTTTTTTGTAAGCTTTGAGTTCATTAAATATATTGATATTCCTAGTATTGCTGATAGTATACATGTTGTAATATATATTCCTGTCATGTCATACGCACTGTATATATAGTATGTAATTAAATCATATCCCCAGTGTGGATATGTATATGCTAAATCTTCATGCCATGAAAATGGATCTTCCATGTCTATTCCATATTGTGCAATATGTTCTCCTACTTTTATTGTGTAATAAGTGTCATTCTGAAAAGTTACTGGTGTTAAGGCTATACTTACTATGGCAATTAGTATTATAGCCATTATTGTTATTTTTAGACTTGAGTTTATTCTTACTTTTTTCTCTTTTTTATCTGATTTGTTTATCATTGTTTTTTCCTTTCGTTTTTTCTGATTATATCAAAAAAAGTTTTAAAAGACTAGTCTTTTAAAACTTTTTTATTTTTATTATACTGCTTCTTGGTCTGGTATTTCTTTTTCTGTTTCTTCTTCTTGGATTATTTCTAAGCTTCCAACTGATACTTCATAGGCTACTCTTTGCTCTACTGTACCATCTTCAAATTTCTTTTCGTAGGTTCTTGATTGTACTCTTCCTACTATTTTTACTTGTATTCCTACTTCTAAATCTTGACAGAATCTTGCGTTTCTTCCCCATGCTATACATGGTATGTAGTCTGATTTGTTGTAGGCTCTGTTTACTGCAAGTAATATATCTGCTATTTCTCTACCAAATGGTGTTTGTCTATATATTGGTTTTTTACATATGTAACCGATTAATACTACTTCGTTTGTTATCATGTCTTTTTTTACTATTTCATTTTCTTCTTCATTTTCATCTTTTTCTTCTACTTCCATTATGTCTTTTGTGAATACTGTTAATATTAATCTATTTCTTGAGTTTTCATAGCTATTGTATGATCTGAATTGTCCTTTTACTAGTAATTTTTTTCCTTCTTGTAACATTTCTTCTTTTATTAGTCTTTCTGATACTGTTACTGGTATTATGTCAGCATTTCCGCTTAATCTTTCTATTGATAAGTCGAATACGTAAAATCTTTCTCCATATATTTCATGACTGAATCTTTTTTCTCCTGTAACTTTTCCAACTAATGTTAAATAGTTGTTTTCTAAATAATTTGTATCCAATTTTTTTCCTCCCTATTTTTTTATTTTATCATTTCACAAAATTATTTGTAATTTTGTATAAGTTATCTTTTTTGTTTAGATAACTTATTTAGTACTTTTTTCTTTACGCATGATTAACTTACAGTTTTTATTATACACCTTTTTTTTGGTTTTGTCTACATAAAAAGTTAATTTTTATAAAATATGTTAGTTTTTTCCTATATTTCTTCTATTATTTTATTGTCATATATTAAAAGTAATATATAAATTATCATTATTTCATAGGTTTTACTCTGGTCTTTTTCTTTTCTTTTTATCTTTTTTTCTTCTACTTCCCAAGTTTTATTATTTTTACTTTTTATACTTCTTTGTAGGTAAATTAATATATCTGTTTCGCTTATGCTTGATATTGTTACTGTTGATTTTTGGTTTAGTCCATAGGTTATTATATTCTTTTTTTGGTCTTTTAGTATTTCTAATTTTGTATTTATATCTGTGTTTATTAATATATATTTTGAATTACAACATATCTTTTCTAGTGTATACATGTAGTCTTTTAGTTTTGTTATTTCATTATTTATTATTATTACTTCAAATTTTATATTTTTTATGTTTTGTATACTTTTACTATTTATGTGTATTAAATTTAGTGATTTCTTTTCATCTATATTTGTTAACTTTTCTTTTATATTTTCAAAAACTTTTGTATCTGAAACAATTCCTATAAATGACATTATATTTCCCCTTATTTTCTTATATTGTTATTATCTCCTTGGTTGGTAATTTTATACATCTTTGTTTTTTATTTGTGTTCCATTATTATTTATTGAGTAGTTGTCTTTATATATTAAATCAGATACTTTTACTACTTGTAAGCCTTTTTGTTTTATATTCTTTATTAACATATCTAAACTGTCTGCTGTATGCTTTGTTCCATTATGACTTAATATTATGTCTCCTTCTTTTATTTTTTCTTTTAATCTATTCCACATTTCATTTCCAGTAAGCCCAGTATAATCTAAAGTATCAAGATTCCATTGTATAGTGTAATATCCTTTGTCTTGTGCTGCTTTTATGACTGTATCATTATACTCTCCATATGGTGCTCTATAAATTTTTGTTTTGTTTCCTGTTGCTTTTTCTATTTTTTCGTTGCTTTTTTCTATTTCTTCTATATTCTCTTCATAACTTAGTTTATTTACATGTGGATGTGTATTACTATGGCTTGCTATTTCATGACCTGCTTCATGTATCTTTTTTACTGCTTCTGGAAATTTCTCTATCCAGTCCCCAACCATAAAAAAGGTTATTGTTGTCTCATTTTCTTTTAAAGTTTTTAAAAGACTGTCTATATCATCTGCATTCCATGCACAATTCATTGTAAATGCTACTTTCTTTTCTTCGGTTTGTACATTATATATTGGCAACATTTTTTTACTATTTGTGGCAGATGTTTGTATTATCTTTTCATCTGCTCTTAAACTATTTGCTACACAAAATAGTAATACTACTGTTACTATTGATACTAAATATGTATATATTCTTTGCTTATTAAATACTAAAAACATAAAAAAACCTCCAAATTAAAGCTCTTTCTAATTCTATGCTTTAATTTGAAGAAACATTCCTTAAAAAAATTTTTAAAATAAATATTCATATCTATTAGTTATAATATCTATTATAATAACTATGATGGTTTCTTGTGCTACTTTCAATATCATCAAAGTCATCAATTAACGCTACGATAAATCCCCAAGTAAATACTGATAAAAGTATACAAAAGGCTATAAATAATCCTATTGCTCCAGTAACAATACCAGCAATTGCCATACCTTTATCAATTGTTTTAACACCTAAAGCTCCAAAAACTATTGCTAATATTCCACATGGAATTGATATGTACCATACACAAAATAACACTATGGTTACTATTCCTAAAACCATTGATGCAATACATAGTCCTTTTTTCCTTGGTTTTGGTTCTTCTTTTTTTTCTACCTTCTTTTCAACAGTTTTTGATTCTTGCTCAGTTTTCTCTATTTCAATTATCTCTTTTTTATTTTCCTCTTCCATAATAACTCCTTTTTTATTTTTTTATTTAATATATATGTTTATTATACTATATTAATTAACTATTTACAAGAAATTTTTTTAAACTTTAATTAAACTTTTTTGTTATTACAAATCAATTTTTATGTAATTATCTTAAAATTATAACTCTTAAAATTGCATATATAATCCATATAATTACAAATATAATAACATACCACCATTTTGGATATATCCAAGTAAATTTTTTATTTTCCTTATTTAAATTAAATATATATACTATATTTAAAATTAATAAATAAAAAATGCCAATAAAAATCATTGAGTTATAATAAAAAGCTTGAAGTAAATTGCCCTTTAAGATATTTTCTATACATCTAGTTCCTCCACAAGATAAACACATTATTCCAGTAGTTTCATATATCCAGCATTTTGGTATTAAATTAATACCTTCCAACTTTACAAAAAAATACATTAATATAACTATAAATATTTCAATTATAATTACTTTTCTTTTTTTCATCTTTACTTTCATTCCTTCCTAAGGCACAAATCTGGTTGGAAAAGAATTAAATTTTGACTAGAAAAACAAATTCGAAATTTATGAGGTTTACTAATTGTACGTTGATTAAATTTCAAACGCAGTTTGACAACATCAAAATTATAATTATTTTTCAACTTTAATCTCTTCTTTATATATTATACATATATGAAATTTAAAATACTAGACATTTTCTTTCAACTTTCTACTTTATTCTTCATATTATATATTAAACAACTTAAGTTGTAATTTTAGAAAGGATGGATTAATTATGGAAATGGAAAATAAAAAACATCATTGCCCAGTTTTAGATGTTGATGGAATAATTTCAGGAGGTAAACAATTTGACTTAGATATAACATTACCAGATGTTAACAGAAAAAAGTACTATTTATTATAGTACTTAAAATAATCGACTACTCCCTTTCTATATACATAGAAAAATATATTTGGAAATATATTTATAAATATTTTATTATACCATTTTACTTCTTTCTTTAATGCTTTCATTATTTCCATTTTTACTACATCTTTTTCTTCTTTTCTTTCCATATCTTCCCTCCATTAACTATATAATGAACAAAAAGATATTATTTTTTTGTTTTCAATCAAATTTTATGATATACTTATATTAGTAGTCTAGGAGGTATTTATGGCAAAGAAAAAGATGTAGTAAAAATGGAAATAATGAAAGCATTAAAGAAAGAAGTAAAATGG
>CAQPRV010000006.1 GCA_948857205.1 uncultured Clostridia bacterium | reverse complement strand
TACCTAAAAAGAATGGTAGAACTAGAATATTAGGAATACCAACTGTTGAAGACAGAATAGCACAAATGGTAGCTAAGTTATACTTTGAACCAAAAGTAGAGAAAATATTTCATGAAGATTCGTATGGATACAGACCAAATAAGTCAGCAATACAAGCAGTAGGAGTACTAAGAGAAAGATGTTGGCGAAAAGATTGGGTAGTAGACTTTGACATCAAAGGACTGTTTGATAATATCAGACACGACTATCTAATTAAAATGGTCAAAAGGTATACAAATGAACAATGGATAATACTTTACATTGAAAGATGGCTAAAAACACCATTTAAAATGCAAGATGGAACAATAGTAGAAAGAACAACAGGAACACCACAAGGAGGAGTAATAAGCCCAGTATTAGCAAATCTATTTATGCATTATGCATTTGATGATTTTATGAGCAAAGAATTTTCAACAATACAATGGGTGCGTTATGCAGATGATGGAGTTTTAAATTGTGTATCATTGAAACAAGCAAAATATATTATAAAAGTTTTAGATAAAAGATTTAAAACTTTTGGACTTGAATTAAACCTAGAAAAGACTAAAATTGTATATTGCAAAGACAAACACAGAAAAGGAAATTACGAAAATATAGCATTTGATTTTCTAGGATACACATTTAGAACAAGGAGTGCCATAGATAAATATGGAGAAGGATTTAGTAGTTTTCTACCATCTATGAGTGATAAGGCACAAAAAGCAATTAGAGAAGAAATAAGAAGTTGGAGAATACAATTGAGAGTAAATAAATCATTGAAAGACATAGCAAATATGTTAAATAGCAAAATACAAGGGTGGATAAATTACTATTCACATTATTATAAGGCAGGTATTAATAAAATATTGGAGTATATCAATACAATTCTCATAAAATGGGTCAAAAGAAAATATAAAACAATAAGGTCAACGAAAAAAGCTACAAACTGGTTAGCAGAAATTGCACAAAGAGACACAAAGTTATTTGCACACTGGAAATATGGAATTTTTCCAATGGCAAGGTAATTGGGAGCCGTGTGAAGCGAGAGTTTCACGCACGGTTCTGAGAGAAGCTTGAGGGGAAGTTCCTCAGGCTTACTTACTAGGGATTTAGTCTTCCAGAACAAAGAGAAAGATTAGAAACTTTTTGTGAGTTTAAGGGTTATGAGATAGTAGACTATTACGAAGATGCTGGAATAAGTGCTAAAACTGGTAATTATAGACCAGAGTTTGAAAGATTAAAAGCTGATATTAAAGCTAAAAAGATAAATACTATTGTTGCTCTAAAACTAGACAGAATAACCAGAAGTATATGTGATTGGGAAAAACTAATAACTTTTTTAGATGAAAATAATGCTTATCAGGAATATAGCATGATAATTCAAGATGAATATGGCTATAAAATTAAAAATTGGAATAAGTATCAAAACTTACAAGAAAAAGGTGTTAAGCCATCTAAATAATCCACAGAAAACACTAAAAATGTGGAAACAGAAAGAGAAAAAGAATTAAAAAAAGAAACAAAAACAGAAACAGGAGGTGAGAAAAATGCAAGTGAAAGTCCAAGACAATTTAAAAATTTTATATAGTTTAGAAGAAATATTGCAAAAAGGTTATAAAATAGAAACATCCATCCCAAAAGAAAGAAAATGTCCCTATTGTAATAAAGTATTAAAACCAAAAGGGATTTTAAATCCATTAGATCAAAGTATTCATATTTTTTTACAAAATGAAAAATGTAATTGTAGCAAAGCGTTAGAAGAACAAAAGAAATTAGAAGCAGAAAAAGAAAAACAATTAATAAAAGACTTTGAAAAGTATCGAAAAGAAGAATTTAATAAAAAAATCAAACAATATTATGGAACAAACTTTATAACAGAGCAATTTAAAAGACAAACTTTAGATAGTTTTATTGTGAATGAAACAAATAAAAATATGAAATATGTAGCACAAAGGTTTATACAAGGATTTATAAATGCAAAAACTGGAATTATATTTGTTGGCAAAAATGGTATAGGAAAAACGCATATAGCAATAGCAATGGCTAATGAATTAAGAAAACAAAAAATACCAATTATATTTGGAATATTAACAGATTTAGTAGAAAAATATAGCAAAAGTTATCAAGAACATACAGAAATAGAATTAACAAAATTATATACAAAAGTGGATTTATTAATGATAGATGATTTGGGTATTGAAACTATGAATGATTGGATGTTGTCTAAATTATTTGTAATTGTGAATGAAAGAATGAAAAATGAATTGCCAATTATTATTACAACTAATTATGAATTGGATCAATTAAAACAAAGGCTTAGCATATCTAATAAAGTATGTGAAACAACGAATTCTATAATATCAAGATTATATAAAATATGCTATAGAGTGGAATGCAAAGGGAATGATTATAGAATGAATTAATTTTGAAAACAATGTAGCTATTTAGCGATGGAATAAAAGAAGGAATGGAGAGTTTGAAAGATAATTGTATTTGGCGCTATTACACTTCGCTTTCAATTTAATCAACGTACCTTTGTACGCCTCATAAATTGAAAACTTGTGTGCCTAGCCAAATAGCAATTCTTTTTCAAACTAAAAATAAAAAAATAGCTCGAAGGGAGGAATTACAATGTTAGAAAAAAGAATTGCAACATGTGATAGACAAAACTTTAGAAAAAGACTAGTTGAATTTGAAAATGTTATAAAAGAATTCAAACAAGATGATTCGAATGAAAGCAATATTTATCAGGTGTTATACAAAACGGAACTTTTTAGAAATGCAATCTATAAATGTATTAAATTAAAAAGACCAATGTTACCAGACTATCCCCTACCAGGAACAGAAGAAGGGATTAGTGATTACGAAGATGAATATTCGGATGGAATTTTGAAATTGAAAATTTATGAATTATTACCACCAGTTAGAACATCATATAATAACAAGAGATTGGAAAGAACTTGTCAATTAATTGGAGAAAAATATAATGGTTTATTTGTGAATAAAGAAGTTATTGTGCGAGTTCAAGTAAGTATTCCTAGAGATAATTGGGATATTGATAATAGAGATTTAAGGTATATATTGAATGGATTTGTATATGGTGGATTAATTTCGGATGATAATATAAATTTTGTCAGTTATATGCTGGAAGGTATCAATGGAAAAGAAAATTACATTAAAATTTTTATTTAAGAAAAAAGAAATATTGAAAAAGTAAGTAGTCTAAATCCAGAAGAATATTTTGAAAATGTGTGATTATTTAGAATTTAAAATATATGCAATCAATCATACTTTTTAGGCTTCTGAAAAATCACACTTTAATACCTAGATGTAAATAGCAATAAATAAGGGAAAATTGCTAATTTTTTGAAATTTAAGTCGTACATAGGTAAGGAGTATGGTACAGAACGTACAGGATAATAAATGTAAGGGCGACTGGAGGCACAAGATGGTAATCTTGTGTCTTCAGTCGCATAGAGATAAGCTGGAAGATAGGTAGAAATGATTAAAAGCAAGGAGGTGATTTAAGTGGAAAAAGAAAAGCGAGTTTGTTTAAGAAGTAGAGATGTAGAATTAATTTTGTTTTTGGCTGAGTATGGGATTATCACGAATGAAAATGTAAAACTATTATATCAGTCAGAATATTACTACAAAAATAGATTAGCAAGTTTAGCCAAAGGTGATATGATTGAACGATTATATGGAAAAGTTATATTGAGTAGAAAAGGAAAACGTTATTTAAATAAGGTAGGATTAGGATACCGAAATATTAATAGAGATGAAACGTATAAAAAGAGAATGGAACGAATTAGCGATATAGCTTGTAAAGTAAAATCTTGTGGTTGGTATTTTGAACCTAGTTGGAAATGTGATGTGAATACTTATACCAAAAGAGGTAATAGATATGTAGGAATCATGTCCAGAGAAGAAAAACAATGGAATGAAGAGTTTGAAGATTTTTATAAAAGGTCTTATATTGTGTATTTTTTGCACAAAGATATTACACCAAGAGAACTAAAGTATATTGATAGAGAAATTAATCGAAATAAAAGCAAATTTTATGGGTTAATTATTTTTACAGAAGATAATAAATATTTGTATAAACCTAAGTTTCAGGATATTCGATATCAAGAAACTTATATAATTCCTTATAATAATGATGCTTGGACAATTTTTAGAATGATTAAAGATGAAGAGTTTATGAGAAATAAGGTGAAAGAAATTTTTGGAGACAAA
The DNA here is from genome assembly GCA_948857205.1 of uncultured Clostridia bacterium. GTDB lineage: Bacteria > Bacillota > Clostridia > TANB77 > CAG-508 > CAG-269. Next base: position 4,693 of record CAQPRV010000006.1, on the reverse strand, counting down.
TTAGTATCTTTGAAAGCTAAAAGCTTTTTTGATGATTATTATATTAAGGAAAATGATGTATATACTTATATTTTTTATATGCCTTTTGCTAATTTTTATCTTATGGATTATATCAATTTTCAAGCAACTAGTAGTTTGATGGAAGGCACTAAGGCTAAAGTGGTTTGTTTGGATAGTTGTGTTGAGTTTGTTAGGAAGTATTTGGATGAAGCAGTGGAGGTTACTTGTATTGGAATAGAGTAATATTAATTAAATATATAGAATGTACTAGTAATAAAATTCAATAAAGCTAATATTACAATAATATTACATTTAAAAAAAGAATATGTTACAATTAACAATTTGAATTTAATTTATGATTTAATATAACAAAAATAAATTAATTTTAATAGATTATAAAATAACTATAATACAAATTATATTGTAATATAGTTATTTCGAATGTAGGAGGTGATATCTTGCAAAAAAGTAATAATACTCATAATGAAATAAAGGGATATTTAGCGTTAAACGGTTGGAAATTTAAAGAAGTTATAAATGAAATGAATAGAAGGAGAAAATTAGAAAATAGAAAGCCAACTACTGAATCGAACATTTTAAATAAAATAAGAAGAGAAACAATAAAATACACAGAAGTAAAAGAAATTGCAGATATCGTTGGATGTAATTTGGAGTGGAAGAAATATAAATAAAAGAGGAGCAAAAAATGATGAAAAATACAATAAATGATAAAGCAAATTTAATATGGGAAGTAGCAACAAAATTAGTAGGAGTCTATAAACCACACGAATATGGAAAAGTAATATTGCCAATGACAGTATTAAAAAGATTTGATGATATACTGAAGGCAACTAAAGAAAAAGTATTAGAGGCATATGAAGAATATAAAAAATTTGAAGTTAAGGAACATTTCTTAATTGAAGCATCTGGATATAGTTTTTATAATACTAGTAAATATGATTTTGAAAAATTACTTGCAGATCCAGATAATATAGAGAGTAATTTCAAAAATTATTTAAATGGTTTTTCAGACAATGTAATTGATATACTTAATAATTTTAAATTTGAAAATGAAGTAAAAACAATGGCTGAAAATAGATTACTATATGTTGTTTTAGAAGAATTTAATAGTAAAAAAGCATATATGGGATTAGATGAAGTAAAAACAGAAGATATGGGATATATTTTTGAAGAACTAGTTAGAAAGTTTTCAGAAAGTTATGATGAAGAAGCGGGAGCACATTTTACAGCTAGAGATATTATTTATCTTATGACAGATTTGCTAACATCAGAGGAAAGAGAAGATTTAAGAAATGAATATAAAGTAAAGACAATCTATGATATGACAATGGGAACCTCTCAAATGTTAGCTTGTATGACAGATAGGCTAAAACAATTAAATAAAAATATTACTGTTGATTGTTATGGACAGGAATTAAACCCTGAAACTTATGCTATAGCAAAAGCAGATATGCTAATAAAAGGTGGAGATGCAGATAATTTTAAACAAGGAGATACATTAGATGATGATAAATTTAAAGGATATGAATTTGATTATATTATTTCAAATCCTCCATTTGGAATTGATTGGAAGAAACAAAAAAAGGCAATAGAGAACGAAGTAGCAAAAGGAGACAAAGGAAGATTTCCAGTTGGTACACCTAAAATTAGTGATGGACAAATGTTATTTACATTGAATGGTATAGCAAAGCTAAAAGATAATGGAAGAATGGCTATTATTCAAAATGGTTCACCATTGTTTAGTGGACAAGCAGGTTCTGGAGAATCTGAAATAAGAAAATATATTATTGAAAATGATTGGTTAGAGGCTATAGTTCAATTACCAACAGACCTATTTTATAACACAGGTATATCAACATATATTTGGTTAATAAACAAACACAAAAATGTCATGAGAGAAGGAAAGATACAATTAATAGATGCTTCAAATTGTTATGAAAATAGAAGAAAAAATATAGGTAATAAAAGAAAAGATATTAGTGAAGAGTGTAAAAATTTAATCTTAAGAGCTTATGATGATTTTCAAAACAAAGAATACAGTGAAAATAAAAAATCAGTAGAAAGCAAAATATTTAAAAATTCGGACTTTGGGTATATAAGAATAACAATTGAAAGTCCAACTTATGATGAAAATCATAAAATTATAAAAGATAAAAAAGGAAATAAAAAGCCTAATTCAGAGAAAAGGGATTATGAGAATGTTCCATTAGTTGAAAATATTAATGAATACTTTGAACAAGAAGTGTTACCTTATAATGTGAATGCTTGGATAGATAAAAACAAATCACAAATAGGTTATGAAATTCCTTTTGCAAGATATTTTTATAAGTATATTCAACCAGAAGATTCAGATAAAATAGAAGAAAGAATTATAAAAAATGAGAAGGATATTATGAGTTCTCTTGAGAAACTATTTAAGGAAGATAAGTAATATGAAAAAGATGAAAGAAACAGAAATTGAATGGATAGGTTGTATACCTTTTAATTGGAATTTAGTTAAATACAAAAGGTATTGTGAAGTATTTGCTGGTGGAACACCAGATACTGGAAGACAAGAATATTATGATGGAGATATACCATGGATACAATCGGGTAAAATACAAAATTGTGATATTGAAGATTGTAGTAGATATATAACAAAATTAGGAGTAGAAAATAGTTCGACAAAATTTATTCCTAAAAACACTTCACTATTAGCAATGACAGGTGCGACATGTGGTAATGTTGGGTATTCCAAAATAGATCTATATGCAAATCAATCTGTTATGGCTTTTGTAAATAATAAAATGGTTAATAATAGATTTGTTTATTATTCTTTATATATTCAAAGAGATGGAATATTAATCAATCAAAATGGAAGTGCACAAGCAGGAATAAATGTTGAAAATGGGAAAAATTTGTATATGCCCTGTCCAAATTTAATAGAACAAAAAAGAATAGTAAATTACTTAGATAGAAAAATAGGCGAAGTAAATAAAATTATAGAAAAGGCAAAGATAACAATTGAAGATTATAAAAAATATAGGGAAGCAATTATTACTAAATCTGTAACTAAGGGATTAAAAAATAATGTAGATATGAAATCAACTAATATAGAATGGGTTGATAAAATTCCTTTTGCTTGGCATGAAACAAGATTAAAGAATAAAATATATGTAAGAGCTAGATTAGGCTGGAAAGGTCTAAAAGCAGAAGAATATGTTAATAAAGGCTATCCATTATTATCTGCTTTTAATATTATTAATAGTAAATTAAACTTTGAAGATGTTAATTATATTAATAAATTTAGATATGATGAATCTCCAGAGATAAAACTGAGTTTGGGGGATATTTTATTAGTAAAAGATGGTGCAGGTATTGGGAAGTGCGCAATAGTAGAAAAATTGCCTACTGCATCAACTGTTAATGGTTCGATAGCATTGTTAACATGTGATAAAAGTTTAAATAGCAAATACCTATATTATTATTTTTTGAGTAAAATATTTCAAAAATATATAGATAGATTAAAAGATGGCATGGGAGTTCCACACTTATTCCAAAGAGATATAAAAATGATATATTTAGCTATACCACCTATAGAGGAACAAAACAAAATTGTAAAATTTTTAAACATAAAATGTAATGAAATTGATAGTTTGATAAAAAACAAAGAAAGAATAATTATTGAATTGGAAGCATACAAAAAATCATTAATTTATGAATGTGTAACAGGAAAAAAAGAGGTTGGAAGCAATAAATTATTAAATAAAAATATCTCAACAGGAATAAAAGTTAAATGTAAAGATAATATCTTTGCACAATCAATATTATTATGCAAGATAATTGAGGAATTAAGTAAGTATAATTTAGGAAGAGTAAAGGCTGAAAAAGCATTATATTTAATAGAGAAATATGTAGGCTTTGATTTTAGTAATAACTATGTGAGAGAAAAAGCAGGACCATTAGCCGAGCCTATATACAAATGTGAAACAATTATAAGCAAAAGTAATAAATGGGTAAAAGTTAAAAATGTAAACAAGCATATTGAATATGAAATACTACCAGATTTTAATAAATATAAAAAATATTATAATAATTATTATTCGAGTTATGACGATAAAATAGAAAAAATAATAGAAATAATAAAAGATTGTTCAACTGATAAAGCTGAAATGATAGCAACTTTATATGCATCATGGAATGATTTTATTATAAAAAAAGAAAAAATATCTAATTTAAAAATAGTAAGAGACGTAAGAGAAAATTGGAACGATACTAAAAAAAGATTTGATGAAAAGAAATGGTTAGATGTGCTAGAAGAAATGAAACAAATTGGATTAACACCAAAAGGAAATGGAAATCTTACAATAATTAAGGAGCAATAATTATGGAAGAAAATGAAAAAAGATTTGAGCAAGATATAGAAAGTTATTTATTATCAGAAGATGGAGGCTATGTAAAAGGAAACCCACAAGATTTTAATAGAGAATGTGCATTAAATAGAAAAGATTTATTTACATTTATACAGGATTCTCAAAAGAATGAATGGGAAAGTGGATTGTCAATACTTTTTTGTACAATTTTTATAAGGACACTTTTTTATATTCAATTGGTGTTAAATAATTTAGAGAACTATGTATTCTAATATTATTAAACCAATTAACATACTCAAATAGTTCTGTTTCTAATTCCT
>CAQPRV010000005.1 GCA_948857205.1 uncultured Clostridia bacterium | reverse complement strand
TGGATTGTCAATACTTTTTTGTACAATTTTTATAAGGACACTTTTTTATATTCAATTGGTGTTAAATAATTTAGAGAACTATGTATTCTAATATTATTAAACCAATTAACATACTCAAATAGTTCTGTTTCTAATTCCTCAAAACTGTCAAATATTCTATTAAATGCAAATTCTGTTTTTATTATTTTATATGTTGCTTCTGCTACTGCATTATCATATGGACACCCTTTTTTACTTAGTGACCTTTCTATATTAAATGTTTTCAAAACATCATCAATTATTTTGTTTTTAAATTCATTTCCTCTATCTGTATGAAATATATTAATATTATTTAAATTTGTTTTTATTCTACTAAATGCTTTATATACAAGTTCAGCATTTTTATTTTTCCCTGCTGCATATCCTATAATTTCCCTGTTAAATAAATCTATTATTAAACAGATATAATTCCATTTTCCTTTTACATTTACATATGTTAAATCACTTACTATTACATCTAATTTTTCTTCTCTATCAAATTCTCTATTTAGTTTATTTTCAATTTTATCTTCATTACATGTTTCTTTATGTACTTTAAACTGTTTAACTGTATAATTTGATACTAATCCATTTAAATCCATATATTTTCTTATTCTTCTTAAACTTACTTGATATCCTATTTTTGATAATTCTACTTTTATTTTTCTTGAGCCATAATTATTTTTACTTTCTTTAAATATTCTAATAATATTATTCTCTAATTCTTCATCTTTTTTTCTATTTTTAGGTTTGTAATATATTAATGAACGTGATATTTTTAATACTCTACACATTGCGCTGATACTGTACTTATCTTTGTTGGCTAATATTATTTTTATTTTCGTCCCATTATCAGCGCTGCTTGCTTTAAAATATCATTTTCCATTCTTAATTGCTGATTTTCCTTTTTTAATTTTATTAATTCTTTTTCTTCTTCTGTCCTATTGTCACATGCTTTAAATGATCCTGTTTTATTATATTTTACTATCCAATTTGCAAATGCTGATGCTGTTAAATCATATTCCCTTATTATTTCACTTCTTGGCTTTCCATTATTGTACAATTGTACCATTTGTAATTTAAATTCTTCTGTAAATTCCCTTCTTTCTCTTCTTGACATGTTAATACCTCCATTTTTATTTTAACATGTCCTTATCTTTTTTGTCTAATTTATTATAACCAATCCAGAGGAGAAATTTATATAAATAAAAATATACAAAAAGAGCAATAAGAAATAAAATAAATAACCTTAAAAAAAATCAAAAGATACATGCTAAATTTATTAAAATACAATAGTATTAATTATAAATATAACTTAAATAAGTAAAAAAACATAGAAAATTGTAAAAATATGGGAAAAGAACTAATGTATTGACAAAAATATATAAATATGTTATTATTTCAAATGCAAAAAAAATCATATTATGAGTGAAATTGGAAACGTACATTGGTTTAATGATTAACGAACAACACTTTTAAAAGTGTTGTATTTTTTTTCTATAATATGATTAAGATAGCATTAATTTAATATAGTTTTAATTTATAAAATAAATAATAAAGGAGGAAGAAAAATGGAAAAAGAAGAAAACATATTAGGAAAAGAAAAAATAGGAAAATTAATAAAAAAATTCTCAATCCCATGTATAATATCCCTACTAGTAAATTCCTTATATAACATAATTGACCAAATATTTATTGGATGGGGAATTGGGTATTTAGGAAATGGAGCAACAAATATAGTATTTCCATTAACAATAATATGTTTAGCCTTTGCACTAATGTTTGGCGATGGTTCATCAGCATATTTAAGTTTAAAATTAGGAGAAAAGAAAAAAGAAGAAGCATCAAAAGGTGTAGGAAATGGAATCATATTATCAGTAATATTAGCAATTATAATTTGTATAGGTACACTAATATTCTTACCTCAAATATTAAAACTATTTGGATGCACAGAAATCTTAAAAGAATATGCTTTAAAATATGGAGGAATAATAGCAATAGGGCTTCCTTTTATGATGATAGGAACAACCTTAAACTCTATAATTAGAGCAGATGGAAACCCAAAATATGCAATGACTTCTATGGTATTAGGAGCAGTATTAAATACAATATTAGATCCTATATTTATATTTGTATTTAAAATGGGAGTAGAAGGAGCAGCTATAGCAACTATAGTAAGTCAATTTGTAACCTTTTTAATAAATATTTTATACATTAAGAAATTCAAATCTATAGAAATAAGTAAAGAAAACTTAAAAATAGAATTAAAAGTTGCAAAAAAAGTAGCAACTTTAGGAATTAGCAGTTTTATTACACAAATGAGTTTTGTATTTGTTATGGCTATCGAAAACAATTTATTAGGAAAATATGGTGGAGAAACTAAATATGGGTCTGAAGTTCCAATTACAGTAATTGGAATTGTAATGAAAATTAGTCAGATACTAAATAGTATAATAATTGGAATTGCTGCAGGAACTCAGCCTATATTTGGATATAACTATGGTGCAAGAAAATTTGACAGAGTAAAATCAGCTTTAAAAATAGTATTAGGGGTAAGTGCTATAATAAGTACAATAGCCTTAATATTATTCCAAACAATACCAGATAAATTAATATCAATATTTGGTAGCGGAGATGAAAACTATATGGAATTTGCATGTCTAGCTTTTAGAACTTATTTAGTATTAACTATTTGTAACGGAATTCAAATGCCAATAGGAATATTCTTTCAAGCAATTGGAAAAAGCATTAAAAGTGCAATACTATCCTTGTCAAGACAAATTGCTTTATTAATTCCAGCAATGATTATATTAAGTAGTATCTATGGCATAATGGGCATATTATATGCTGGACCAGTTGCAGATGCAATAGCTTTTATTATTGCAATTATTTTATTAAGTAAAGAAATTAGATTTCTAAAAGAACAAAAAATTGAAAATAAAGAAGCAATAACAAAAACAGAAAGTAATGAAAAACTAAGTAAACATACTATTATTACTATCTCAAGACAATATGGTTCAGGAGGTAGATATGTAGGAAAATTAGTTGCTGATAAACTAGGAATAAAGTTATATGATAAAGAATTTATTGCTAAAGTAGCTGAAGAAACAGGATTTTCAAAAGAATATATTGAAAATAACGAACAAAAAAGAGAAAATTTAGATATCCTGAATAAGGGATATTATTCTGGTTTAAGTAATGCAGATGAATTATTTATTAAGGAATCAGAATTAATAAAAGAAGTTGCTTCTAAAGAATCATGTATAATAATTGGTAGATGTGCTGATTTTATTTTAAGAGATAGAGATGATGTTATTAATATTTTTATTTATAGTGATATGAAGGATAGAGTTAACAGAGCGACTAAGTATTATGATTTAGATAAAGATAAGGCAGAGAAGGAAATAAAGAAAATTGATAAGTTAAGAGCAAATCATTATAAATATTATACAGATAAAGATTGGAAGGATAATGCAAATTATGATATTTGTATAAATAGTGATACTTTTGGTGTAGAAAAATCAGCAGAATTAATTTGTGACATGGTTGAAAATGTAAAACAATTAGTTAAATAAAAGCTACAATTGCTACTCTTTATACACAAACTTTTTTCATAAATTTCTTCTATTATAATTGTATAAAAAATTGACAAAAGGGTATATAATTTAATATAATAAGATATAATTTAAAATTAAAACGAGAGGAAAGTATGAAGAGAATAAAATTAAAAGATAGAGTCTTGCCAATATATACAAAAGGTGAAGAAATATTTAATATGACGTCACATATAGTAGGAGCAGTATTAGGAATAGTTGCTACAGTATTATGTGTTGTATTTGGAGCAATACATGGAAATACTTATGGAGTTATAAGTGGAGCAATATATGGAACAACAATGATAATATTATATACAATGTCAAGTATATATCATGGATTAAGCCCAAAAAGATATTCAAAAAAGGTATTTCAAGTATTAGACCATTGTTCAATATTTTTATTAATAGCAGGTTCCTACACACCTTTTGCATTATGTACAATAAGGCAAGTAGACTTAGTTTCAGGTTGGCTAATATTTGGCATAATTTGGTTAGTAGCAATTTTAGGAATTGTTTTAAACTCAATAGATATTAAAAAGTTTAAAATATTTTCAATGATATGTTATCTATTAATGGGATGGTGCATTATAATAAAAGCTAGTATATTACCTTTGACTTTAGGAATATCTGGTACTGCATTACTAGTATCAGGTGGAGTTGCATATACAATAGGAGCAATTATATATGGACTTGGAAAAAAATATAAATATGCACATTCAATCTTTCATTTATTTATATTAATAGGCAGTTTATTGCAATTTTTATGTATATTATTGTATGTAATGTAGGAAATAAATGTAAAATAATTAGGTTTTTGTAATAATTGTACTATATATAAAATCTTAAATTTGATTTTTATAAAAAAATTTAATTAAACAAGAATAATAGAGAAAATAATTAGATATAATATAAAAAAGATAAAAAATTGCCAAATTAGGAAGAATTTAAACTTGTTATTTAAAATAAGTTATGCTAAAATATAATTAATTTAAGAATTTAAGTTTATAGAAAATTAAATATATTTCCCTGCATAGTACGTATAGACAGAATTTTTAGAACCAACAATCGATAAGAGGGGCTGATCTCTCAAATATGGCGTGCAAGCTCACAGTATAGTGAGAAGCCCATAAGTATTTAGGTAAGCACCCACCTGTTTTTAGGAGCAGGTCCTTAAAAATTCAGACATCTGACGGCTAAGGCGGGGTTTTTTATATATTAATAAAAGATAAATAAAACAGAACTAAGATATTATAAATTTGCAATAGCAAAAAAATCTTAATTCTGTTTTTCTTGTATATCAAGAAATAGTCTAAAATAAAAGAGAAAAAGCTTTATAGCATAAAATTTTAGTTTAATTATATTGTACTTAATTCATATATTGCTCTGGCATAAATTTTACAAGAATTGATAAGATTGTCAATTGAAATGAATTCATCTGTTTGATGACACATATCTTTATTTCCAGGGAAATTAGCTCCAAAAGATATACAATTTTTAAAGGCTCTAGCATAGGTTGCACCACCTATAGCAATTGGTTCTAAATTAGAATTTGTTTCTTCATTATAAATCTTACATAAGGTTTTAACTAAATAGTCATCTTTAGGAATATATAGAGCAGGCATATAGTTAGTAGTTTCAAAATTTATGTTAATATATTCATCTAAAGAAGTTAGAAAAATTTTTTCTACATCTAAAATATTTGTTTTAATTGGAACTCTTAAATTCATACCAATTTTAAGATTAGAATTTTCTAAAGAGAAATTTCCAACATTTAAAGTAAGTTTTCCAGATTCATCTTCAAAGTTCATTCCTAATTTTTCTCCATAATATTCTGTACCTATATATTTTTTAAAATAATCAAACAATTCTAGGTTAATATTATAAGCTTTAAATATATCATCTAATATGATGATTAATCTTGATATAGAATTAACACCTAAATCAGGATGTGCACTATGTGCTTGAATTCCATAAGAAGTTAGCTTAATATTTTCATTATCAATTTTATAAATATCAATTTCAAAATTATATTTTTCCTTGATTTCTTTTAGTTTTTCTATAAAACTATTTGTAGCAATATTGTTATTGTTTATCTTTAAAGTGACATTACATATTTTAGGAACAACATTTAAGGCATTATTGTTACAATCTATATTTGTTATAATAATATCTTTTGACAAATATTCAGAATAATTCATTTGTATGCATGATGTTAAAATAGATTTTTCGGCATATATACATGGAAAGTCAGCATCTGGACTAAAACCAATAGTTGGACTTTCTTCATGTTTTTTATAGTAATTTATACATTTCCAGTCCTTTTCTTCATTTAATCCTAAAATTAGTCTAACTCTCTTTTTTACTTTGCAGTTTTCCATAACTGTTTTCATTGCATATAATGAGCTTATTACAGGACCTTTGTCATCAATTGCACCTCTCCCAAAGATGTTTCCATTTATTACTTTTCCACTAAAAGGGGGATAAGTCCAGTTTTCTCCTTCTGGGACAACATCAAGATGACCTATAATTCCGTAATAATTCTTCACCTTCACCAAATTCTATATATCCACAATATCCATCTATATTTTTTGTTCTAAAGCCTAACTTTTCTCCTAAGTTAAGTGTATATTCTAAAGCTTTATTGACGTTTTCTCCAAATGGCTTTTTGGGATCTGTTGATTTAGAGTTTACGCTTGGGATTTTAATTAATTCTCCGTGTTTCTTTTATGATTTCTTCTTTTAAATTTTCAATATATTTATCAAACATATAACCAGTCCTTTCAAAAATTATTATAATATATTTTATAATTAAAAACAATTAATTATTCTTTATTATAAAATTGTAATATTTATAAAGCTATGATACAATTACAAAGGTCATGATTATGAATATAGAAAAATATTTTTAAAGAATATTACATTATTTAGAAATCTTTGTTATAATTGAATAATAAAAATATTACTGTAACATGAATTTTATAAAATATAAAAAAGGAGAAAATGAAAGTGAAATTTGTAATACAAAGAGTAGAGAAAGCAAGTGTAGAGATTGATAAGAAAACAATAGCAGAAATAAAACAAGGGTATTTAGTATTAATTGGTATAGCTCATGAAGATACAAAAGAGATAGCAGATAATTTAATAAATAAATTAATAAACTTAAGAGTATTTGAAGATAAGGAAGGAAAAATGAATTTATCTTTAAAAGATATAGATGGAGAATTATTATTAGTTTCACAGTTTACCTTATATGGGGATTGTTCAAGAGGAAATCGACCTTCTTTTAGTCAAGCAAGTAAACCAGAAGAAGCTAATAAATTATATGAATATATAGTTAAGGAATGCAAACAAAAAGTTGAAACAGTTAAGAGTGGAGTTTTTGGAGCAAATATGAAAATAAATTTAATTAATGATGGTCCAGTAACAATTATAATGGAAAAATAAAGCTAATAAAAAAATATTAAATTTAGGAGATAATAATGAGAAATTTGATAGAACAAATAAAAAACTATAAACCATATAATGAGCAAGAAGAAAAAGATAAACATACAATATTAAAATATATAGATACATTTGATGATGTACTTACTAGAAATAATGAATTTGGGCATTTTACAGCATCATCTTGGGTAGTTAATAAAGAAAAATCAAAGGTTTTAATGATATATCATAATATATATAAATCATGGGCATGGACAGGAGGTCATGCAGATGGAGAAACAGATTTATTAAATGTAGCAATTCGTGAATTAAAAGAAGAAACAGGAGTCAAAAATGTAAAAATACTTGAAGATAATATATTTTCACTAGAGATTATATGTGTTAAAGGTCATGTAAAAAAGGGTAAATATGTATCTTCTCATGTACACTTAAATTTAGCATATTTATTAGAAGTAGATGAAAAGGAAGAATTACGAATAAAAGAAGATGAGAATAGTGGGGTTAAATGGGTAAATATAGAAGATATTGAAAAAGTATCAAGTGAGAAATGGATTGTAGATAACATTTATAAAAAGTTAAATAAAAAATTGTTAGGAGAACTATGAAATATGAAAATAGGAATAGATTTAGATGGAGTAGTATTTGATTCAGAGAAAGAATGGAGAGTTTATTCAGAATTATACGATATGATAGATTTGCAACAAAATAGTAAAATAGATAACAGAAAATTAAGATTTCAAGATAGATTTCAATGGCCGTATGAAGAAATAGAAGGCTTTTTAAGTAAATATCATAAACAAATTATTTTAGAAGCTAATTTTATGCCAGGGGTAAAAATTTGGGAGAAATATATAGATATATTCATGAAATAACTAATTATATATAATTAGTTAGGAAATATATAATAAAAAAGCAGATAAAAGGTAAAATACAAAGTAAAAGTTTAAAATTTATCCAAAATTATAAATTTTTTATTTACAATTAAACCATTAAAGAAGGGAAGAATATTTAGTATGGAAAAGGATGAAATAATTTTTTTGCAAGAAAAAGCAAAAGAAATCAGAAAAGGTATAATAGAGCAAGTATACAAAGCACAATCGGGACATCCAGGAGGATCACTTTCTATAGCCGATATACTAACAGTTTTGTATTTTAAGGAAATGAACCTTGATGAAAAAAATCCATTATGGGAAGAAAGAGATAGATTGGTATTATCAAAAGGACATTGTTCACCAGCATTATATAGTTGTTTATCAAACAGAGGATATTTTCAAAAAGAAGAACTACAAAGTTTTAGAAAAATAGAGAGTAAATTACAAGGACATCCAGATATGAATAAAGTTCCAGGTGTAGATATGACATCAGGATCTTTAGGTCAGGGGTTATCAGTTGCAAATGGTATGGCAATAAGTGCCAAATTAGATAACAAAAAATATAGAGTATATTGTATACTAGGAGATGGTGAAATAGAAGAAGGGCAAATATGGGAAGCGGCGATGGCATCTAGTAAATATAAACTAGATAACTTATGTATAATTATAGATAATAACAATTTACAAATAGATGGAACAATAGAAGAAGTTATGAGTTCATATCCAATAGACCAAAAATTTAAGAGTTTTGGTTTTGAGATAATAAACATAGATGGTCATAATATAGATGAAATAATAAAGGCTTTTGAAGTAGCAAAAAATGTAAAAGGAAAGCCAACCTGTATAATAGCAAAAACCACAAAAGGAAAAGGAGTATCTTTTATGGAAAATCAGGTTAGTTGGCATGGAAAAGCACCAAATGAAGAGCAATATAACCAAGCAATAAAAGAAATTTAGTTATATTATTTGGAGAGTAATATAAAATTAAAGTTCAAACTTAAAAATAAAATCAATTATGAAAGGATGAGTCTTATGAAAGAAGAAAAAAAGGCAACTCGAGAGAGTTATGGTGAAGCTTTATTAGAACTAGGAAAAGAAAATAATGACATAGTTGTATTAGATGCAGATTTAGCTGGAGCGACAAAAACAGATTTATTTGCGAAAAAATTTCCTAATAGATTTTTTGATATGGGAATTGCAGAAGCAAATATGATGTCTACTGCTGCTGGATTTGCCACTTGTGGAAAGATACCATATGCAAGTACCTTTGCAGTATTTGCTGCAGGAAGAGCTTATGATCAAATAAGAAACAGTATTTGTTACCCAAATTTAAATGTAAAAATATGTGCAACTCATTGTGGAATTACAGTCGGAGAAGATGGAGCAACACATCAAATGATAGAGGATTTAGCTTTAATGAGAACTTTGCCAAATATGACGGTTATATCTACATCAGATGACACACAAACAAAATGGGCAATTAAAGAAATATCAAAAATAAAAGGTCCAGTTTATGTAAGATTAGCAAGAATGAAAACACCTATAATATATGAAAATAACACTAAATTTGAAATAGGAAAAGCAATTCAAATTGGAGATGGAGAAGATGCAACAATTTTTGCAACAGGTGTAACAGTATCAGAAGCAATAAAAGCTAAAGAATCCTTAGAAAAACAGGGAGTTTTTATTAGAGTTATTGATATGCATACAATTAAGCCAATTGATGAACAAGTAATTTTAAATTGTGCCAAAGAAACTAAAAGTTTGATTTCAATTGAAGATCATAATATTATTGGAGGCTTAGGTTCTGCAATTTCAGAAGTTTTAACGTCAAAATATCCTGCTAAACTTATTAGAATGGGAATAGAAGATACTTTTGGAAAATCTGGTAAGGCAGAAGAATTAATGAAATTTTTTAAGATTACATCAGATGATATAATAAAAGTAGTTCTTGCTTCAAAGGAAAAGAATTAAAAAGATTTTGTCTTAAAAATAGATAAATTTTTTTAATTGAAAAAAATTTAAATAGCAAGTAAATTTGGTTCATAAAAAAGAAGGAATGAGATTAAGGTTGAAAATAATTATAATTTTGGCGTTGTCAAACTGCATTTGAAATTTAATAGACGTACAATTGGTATATTTCATAAATTTCAAATTGTTTTCTTAGCCAAAATTTAATTCTTTTCCAATCAGATTTGTGCCTTAGGAAGGAAGGAGATTAAACATGGCAAAAAATAAAGTTGTTTTTGTATGTAGCGAATGTGGTAATGAATCTAGTAAATGGCTTGGTAAATGTCCAGCTTGTAATAATTGGAATACTTTTTATGAACAGAAAATCGTTGAAAGCAAAAATAGCTCTTTAAAACCTAAAGAAAATAAAAGTAATATACCACAAAAGTTAAATTCTTATGAAGCTAAAGAAACCTTAAAAAATTCAACTGGATTTATAGAATTAGACAGAGTATTAGGTGGTGGTCTTGTAAAAGGCTCTTTAATCCTGTTAGGAGGAGAACCAGGAATAGGTAAGTCTACCTTAATTTTACAGATATGTGATAAAGTTAAAGGAGAGGGAAAAGTTTTATATGTTTCAGGAGAGGAATCTGCTGAACAAATAAAATTAAGAGCAGACAGATTAGGAATTAATAATGAAGACATTTTATTTTTAGGTGAAACAGATATTGATATTGTAAATCAAGCAATAATTGACACAAATCCTAAATTAGTTATAATAGATTCTATACAAACAATGTATTCAGAAGAAATAACCGCAGCAGCTGGTAGTGTCAGTCAAGTAAGAGAAATAACATCTCAAGTAATGAGAGTTTGTAAATCAAGAGGTATAACTACAATAATAATTGGACATGTTACCAAAGAAGGAAATATTGCAGGTCCTAGAGTATTAGAACATATGGTAGATACTGTTTTATATCTAGAAGGAGAAAGATATTTTTCATATAGAATTTTAAGAGGTGTTAAAAACAGATTTGGTTCAACAAACGAAATAGGAATGTTTGAAATGAGAGAAGAAGGAATGTGTGAGATATTAAATCCTTCTGACATTTTAATATCTGAGAGAGAAGATAATCCAGCAGGTTCTTGTATAGTATCAAGTATGGAAGGAACAAGACCAGTATTAGTAGAACTACAAGCCTTAACAGCTCAAACAATATATGGATATCCAAAAAGAACAGCAAATGGAATAGACTTTAATAGGCTAGCACTATTAATAGCAGTGTTAGAAAAAAAGTCAGGAATATTATTAGGAACACAAGATGTTTATTTAAATGTAGTAGGAGGCTTAAAAATAAATGAACCATCAATAGATTTAGGAATATGCTTAGTTGCAGTATCAAGTTTCAAAAATATATCAATCCCAAAAGATATGGTAATAATGGGAGAAGTTGGTTTAACAGGTGAAGTTAGAAGGATAAACTACATAGAAAAGAGACTAAAAGAATCAGAAAAACTAGGCTTTAAAACTTGCATAATACCAGAAAGTAACAAAAAAGACTTGAAAGATAATTATAAATTAGATATAATATGTGTTAGAAATGTAAATGAAGCAATAAAAAAAGTAGGATTGAAGTAAAAAAATCTCAAAAACAAAGAAATGAAGGGAGCCTTTAAAATTGAGAAAAGGAAAAGAAGAAAATATTACTGAAATCTTAAAATTAATTGCTCCAGGCACGCCAATAAGAGATGGACTAGAAAACATATTAAGGGCAAGAACAGGTGCCTTATTGCTAATAACAGATAATAACGAAGTACTAAAACAAGTAGTAGATGGAGGCTTTACAATAAATGAAGACTACACATCATCTAAACTATATGAATTAGCAAAAATGGATGGAGCAATCGTATTGAGTGGAGATTTAAAAAAAATACTGTATGCAAATGCACAACTAATACCATCACATGAAATAACTACTTTAGAAACTGGGACAAGACATAGAACAGCAGAGCGAACTGCAAAACAAACAGGAGAATTAGTAATAAGTATTTCTCAAAGAAGAAGTATTATTACAGTATTCAAAGGAAATGATAGATACATACTAGAAGACACAGATGTAGTATTAAATAAAGCAAATCAAGCAATACAAACTTTAGAAAAATATAAAAAAGTATTTGATAATAAATTAAACACCTTAAACGAATACGAATTTAATGATATAGTAACCTTAGAAAACGTAATTATAGCAATACAAAGAGCAGAAATGGTAATGAGAATAGTTGATGAAATTCAAAGGCAAATATTTGAATTAGGCGATGATGGTAGACTAGCAAAAATGCAATTAGAAGAATTAATAGGTGGTTTAGAAAGAGAAGAAAATCTAATAATAAAAGACTATATAGTATCTGGAAAGAAAAAAAGGACACCTGAAAAGGTTATACAAAGTTTAGAAGAATTAGCATATGAAGACTTATTAAAAGAAACAACAATTGCTAAGATACTAGGCTATGAAAACTTCGAGAACTATGATGAAATAGCAGTATATACTAAAGGGTATAGAATACTAAGCAAAATACCAAGAATGCCATCAAATATAGTAGAAAATTTAGTAGATTCCTTTAAATCATTTCAACATATATTAGCAGCAGATATAGAAGATTTAGATGAAGTTGATGGTATTGGTGAAGTTAGAGCAAGAACAATAAAACAATCTTTAAAAAGAATGCAAGAACAATTTTTATTTGAAAATATTATTTAAATGTGCAAGAACTAAATAGCACAAAAGAAAGGAAACAATAGAATGGAAAAAGTAAAAAATATTATTTGGATAATTGCCTTAATTTTGGTAATAGTATTAATAGCAGGAGTAGGTTATGGCTTCTATAAAAAAGCTACCTTAGAGGAAAAAAATCCAGTTGCAACAATGGAGGTAGAAAATTTTGGAACTATAAAAATAGAATTATATCCAAAATTAGCACCTGAAACTGTATCAAACTTTATTGCATTAGCAAATCGTGGATTTTATGATGGATTAACCTTTCATAGAATAGTAAAAGATTTTATGATTCAAGGTGGAGATAAACAAGGAACTGGTCAAGGTTCTGCATCTTTGTCTGATTTAAAAGATGGTGGTGAAGATAAAGAATATTCAATAAAAGGAGAATTTGTTTCAAATGGTGTTAACAATACTTTAAAATTTGAAGAAGGTGTTATTGGTATGGCTAGAAATGATTATACTTCATATTCATCATCTTTATCAGAAGAATCATATAACTCAGGAAGTTCTCAGTTTTTTATTGTTACAAAAGCAACTTCTTCTTTAAATGGAAATTATACTTCTTTTGGAAAGGTAATTGAAGGTTTGGATATTGTTCATAAAATAGAAGAAGTAGAAGTTAAAGCAGCTGATAATGCTGAACAAAGTGGCAATTCAGAAGTTAGTACACCTGTAAATCCTCCAAAAATTTCTTCTTTGAAAGTTGATACTATGGGTATTGATTATAACTTACCTGAGACTTTAACTCCTTTTGATTATACAACTTGGATGTATAAACAATATGGTATAGATCCAAGTAGTTTAGGAAATTAATAAAATATTTAAAAAGTGGTTGACAAATAGGGTGGATATTGGTTATAATATTAACTGTGTTGAAATTGTATTAATATTTTAACATGGTGGATGTGGCGTAGCTGGTTAACGCGCCAGTTTGTGGCACTGGAGATCGTGGGTTCGAGTCCCATCTTCCACCCCATTTGTTTTATATATTGGGCTGTAGCCAAGCGGTAAGGCACCAGACTTTGACTCTGGCATGCGCTAGTTCGAATCTAGCCAGCCCAGCCAATAAGAAGTTTCGTCGAACTTTTTGGAAGCCTTGATATAACTTAATTTCAAGACTATCAAAAAGTTTGATGAACACAAAAACTTAAACCGTTTCAAAAGAAACGGTCTTTTTTTGACCAAAAATATTGAAAAAAGGAGGTTTTTGTGGTATTATGTTACAAATAACAAAAAAAGAAATCAATATGAGTAAAGAATTACTCTCTAAAATCGAATGGGCGTGCCGTTTAAAATTTAAAGGAAAGGAACAGCCACAGATAATCAATGGTTGTCTAAGAATTATTGAACATACCAATTTAGCGTATGTAGAGCCCCATAGAGTAATTATTAAAGATAGCTTGTACCTATTCTTTAATGAACACGATTATTTCTATGTAAATGATTTAAGTACAAAATATCCGTTATCCAAATTACAAGAACATATCAGCGGAAATACATAACATAGAACGGCAAAGCATTTTAGAGTTTTTAAAAAATTATACTATATTGGTTTATT
>CAQPRV010000004.1 GCA_948857205.1 uncultured Clostridia bacterium | reverse complement strand
TTATTTTGAATAACTTTAAGTATAATTTTTTGTCTGTAATGTACTTGTCCCAATACTTTTAGCTTTTCAATTTTTATTACCTATTGTGAGTAACCTAAAATATAACTTTTTTTAAATACTTTTATATCAACACTTTCCAAAGATTGTTATATTTAAGGTTTTACACTATACATAGTGAATAACTATATAAATAATTTTTTAAATAGTATTTTCTGTACTACTTATTTTAATTTAATATACTTAAAGCCTTTTATAATTTAAGACTTCAAGTATATTTTTCTTTACTTTTTTTATTATATACTTTCAAAAAATTTGTATTTAATTTTTATTCGTTTGCCTTTAAAATATTCTATTCTATCAATTAACTTGCCTAATAATTCTTCATTTTGTTCTATATTTTCAAAATTCAAGCATTGTTCAGCTATTTTTTTTATGTATTTATATTCTACAACTTTTTCTTTATTGACTTTTTCTAATTCTTTTTTTAATTCGTTAATATGTTGTAAATTTTTTTCTTTCTTTTCTTGATACAAACTATAGAATTTTGAAAAGTGTTCTGCATTTATTATTCCTTCCATCTTATCTAAATATACTTGTTCAAGTTGCTTTTCTATCTTTTGTACTTCATTTTCTAATTTTTCTAATTCTCTTGTTAATCTTGTTTTTTTACTGTTATAACTGTCTTTTGCTTCTTCGTATATAGATGTTAAATCTCCTTTTGAAAATATTATTTTAGAACATTCTTTTTTTATTTCTTCTTTTACTAGTGGAAGTAATATACTATAAGTCAAAGTTCCATTTTCACAATTATGATAATCGTCACTTTTTTTACCACATACAAAATATTGATGTGTATGTATATCTCCAGACTTTACCTTTCTTTTAGCTGTTTTTAAACTTGCTTTTCCGTCCACAATAGCCACAATATACAAATTTTTTCAAAGGATTATGATTTTTTCTTTCTCTACAACAATTCCCATTTGCCAATTTTTTCTGTACTTCTTCAAAGTCTTTTTTATCTATTATAGGCTCGTGTCTATCTTCCACAAAATATTGTTCACTTTTTGGAACATCTATCATAGTTTTAACTTTATGATTTACTTTATATCTCTTATGTCCTACTACCGTACCGAATATATACATTTTCTTTTAGTATTCTGTATATTGCACCTTTATTCCATTTATGAGAACATTTTTTGTATCTTTCTGTTGGAAGATATTTACTAGGAGATGGAATATTTTCATCATTTAAAATTTTTGATATTTTAGGAGTTCCTACACCTTTTAAATAAAGTTCAAAAATTCTCCTAACTATTGGTGCAGTTTCTTCATTTATAATTAGATGGTTTTTATTATTAGGGTCTTTTTTATATCCAAATGGTGCATAGGGTGCTTGATATTCTCCTTTCTCTTGTTTTCTATGTTTTACGGCCTTTATTTTATTAGATATATCAAGTGAATAATAGTCATTAAAACTTAATTTAAATGTCATAAAATTTAGTCCAGCAGATGTTCCAGTATCTACTCCGTCTCCAATAGCAATATATCTTATATTGGTACTTGGAAAATATCTTTCTAAATAGTTACCAGTATCAATATGGTCTCTTCCGAAATCTTGATAAGTCTTTTGTTATTACACAATTTATTTTCCCTTTATTGACATCTTCTATAAGTCTTTTGAAACTTGGTCTATCAAAATTTGTACCTGTATATCCGTCATCTACATATTCATCTGTAAATTCTAAATCTTCGTGTTCTTCAATGTAATTATTTATAATGTCTCTTTGGTTTTCAACACTTTCACTTTCTTTGTCATCTCCATCGTCTCTTGATAGTCTTATATATACACCTACTTGATAAGCTTTCTCTCTATACATATTTTACACCTACCTTTCGATATAGAGAGTGGTCCTTATTCATTTATATGTTATTATTATAAATTGATTTTTTTAATTCTTAAACGGACTACTCAACTTTTTTGTTATTTTGTTCTTTTTCTAATATTTCAACAAATTTCTGCCTTAGGTAGTCCGATAAAATATTCTTTAGATTTTCTGTTCCATATTCAGTTGTAACTTGTTTATCTTGTTCTTTATTTTCGTTAATCATAATATTCTCACCTAATTTAATATTATTATGATTAACACCACTTAATGATATTATATTTTTTTGTTTCATTTTTTTCGTTTCTCCTTTTTGTTAGAAGAAACGAGAAATTCATTTATTTTTTCATTTCTTATTTTGTCACTATTATTATATTTATTTCGTCTTTTTTATTATCACTGGTCATCTCGTTAATTCTTTTTTTTTAATATTATTTTTTATTAATATGTATATAGGTATTAAATAATATTTTTTATTTTTATTTATGTTTTCCCTTTATTTTGTATAACCTTTTATCACTTTTTTATAAAAATTTTTTAACAGTTTAGAAACCCCAAAATACTTTTAAAATTTTTATAATCAGTAACTCTAAAGCCACTAAACAAAATATTTTTCGTTTACTATTTTTCTTGATTTACTCAACATATTTTCCATAAAAGTAACTTCACTATCGTTATTAATAGTAACTGGATTCACTCCAATATTATTTAATAAATCAATATACTTTTTCATAGTAACATAGTTGTAACCGTATTTTTCTTTAGTACAAGTCATACCAACCTTATTTATTCTAGTTACGAACTTACATAGATTTCCTTTTACAGTTTTACTATATGGACTTTTTCTTATCAGTTCTTTTGCCAAATCTAACCTATAATAATCCCCTAAAAAGAAGTAATCTTGAAGAAAGTCAAAATAATTTTCATTGAAACTATCAATATTCCAATAATTCTCAAGTGTTCTTTCGATACCATAACGAATAAGATTTTTTCTTAATTTAGCCTTTTTTACTTGAACTTCAATTCTCCAAATATTCCAGTATCTTATATCTTGACTTTCTTCGTACTTGTCATAACTGTTAATATTCGTTTGACCACTTTTATTATTCAAGTGGGTACTTGTGTCATACTCAATTTTACTGGACATATATTTGTATTTGGAATAGTGTTTATCCTTTAACAGTTTGAATATTTTCATTTCTGTATCTGTTAACTCAATATCTACTTTATAATCTATTCTTTTTAATATCAGTTCTTTATCTTCTATATTTCTACCAATTACTTCGGTTACTATATTTTTTATTTTTTCCATATATTCCGTATAATCTCCAAGTGTTATATCAATTTTACCTAAAACAGCTTCAGCAGTTGTTGTAATTGTTAAAGTATAATGTTTACAGTTATATGTGAACTTTATTCCATTTTTATAATTGTAATATGATTCTGTTGGACTATATTGAATAAAACTACTTAAATTCATATACCATATTGGAATATACATAAATAGGTGAATTGTGTCTGTCATTTTCTCAACTCCTAATTTTTATAAATCTGATACTACTAAATCAACTTTTATCAATTTAGTAGTATCTTTTAGTAATTTACCACTTTACATTTATATTTTTCATTTCTTCATATACTAATTCAAGAAGTTTATCTGGTAAAGTATCTTTTTGTTTGATTTTTTCTAAATATTCGTCATAATTATTTAACTCTACACATAGATGTAAATCATCAAAAAGGAATTCATTATCAGATTTTTTCAACATACTTTTTTCTATATATGATTTGATAGACATTACTTCTTCACAAAATTCATAGAATTCTTTTTTACTATTTATTGTAATAACTTTATTAGCCACTTTTTCTAGATTTTTTCTTAATTCTATACAGAAGTTACCTATTAAAATTAAATTTGTATCTCTAAAAATGTTTAAATATTCTGTTTCAATAGGCTCATCTGTTCCACTTAGAAATGTTGTTGCTACTAAGCCACTTTTTGAAAGATAATTCGCTAGATTTTCAGTATCTGTGATTATGATATCTCTCTTTTTCTCTTTTCCCTTTATAACTTCAATTATGTTATATGTTAATGGTAATATAGTTGGAATATCACTATCAATTTTAACATCTTTTGTTTTTTTCTTATATTCATCACTTAACTTTTTATATGGTTCAAAAACTTCAAGATAAGTTAATACTTCTTCATTATCTGGTTTGCTAAACACATGTGTTTTTACACATATTGTTTCTCCTACATTATCTGTATATATATTTTTTTCTTCTCTGTTGTTTCGTTTTTCATATTTTTCTTTTTTTCTTTTTGTTTCTTCTTCACTTTCTTTACTTATAATTTTATAAAATTCTGAATTTGTATGTTTTTTGTTAATACCTTTTTGTTTCTTATTAATTTTTTGGTTATTAGTTTTTTTAAACTTTTTCATTTTCTTTCTCTCCTTTTTAATCATTTAATATTTTTAATACTTTGTTAATCTCTCTTGATACTTCTGTTGTATCAATATCTTTACAACTTATCATTTTTACTTTATCAGTAACTAATGACAACTTGTCCCTTAATTCCTTATGTTCATCTGAATAATAACAAAGGATATATACATTTGTATTTCTAAATAATTCTAATGTTTTCTCTGATATATCTTCTCTGTCAATATTATTTGTAATCGTAGTAGCTACAACATTTTTACATTTTTTATTAATGTAATCAGCCAATTTTTCATTTTCTACTATTACAATAGGTTGATTTTTATCTTCTTTAATACTTTTCAATACACTAGGAAGATTATATATAAGTGCCGGACAATGCTTTTGTTGTTTTTTAGTCTTTCCGTTAATATCGAAAAAAGTATTATCAGAAATTTCATATCTTACTAATGCTATTCTATTAAATTTGTCGAAATATGTATGTTCCTTTATCTTATCAGTAAGAACTTTTAAAAAATCAAACCTTTCTTCTTGTAATATCAATTTCATCTTCTCCACCTCCAATTAATAAATTTTTCCACCTTTTTATCGAATTTGTGTTATAATAAAGTAGTAATTTAATTTTGTCGTGGGGACATATAATTAAATCTCGATAAGGTAAGGTGGATAAAACTTTCTACTTTACTTTTTTTTAATTGTCCATAAGATATAATTACTTATGATTTTCTTCTACTTTTTCACATATACTTGAAAAATGTTCTAGTACAGAATATTTTATTTCGTTTCCGTCATCATCTGTTTGCTTTATATCTAAATACGTTTCATTTCCAAGATTTAGTTGTAAGTTTTCTATTTCTCCATCTTGGTCATAATCTATCCTATACTTTACATCATCTCTAACAAGAATTATTATGTCGTTTACTTCATCGTGTAAAAATAATTTCATTTTTCTCACCTCGCTTTCATATAAGAGATTTTTAAGCACAAAAAAACAGAAGAATATTAAAGAAAACCAAAATATTTCTATTTTGACTAATCTTTAATACTCTTCTGTAGTACACACTGGTATATTTTAATATACACTATCGGTTAGAAGTTAACTAGGAACCCCCCCTAGTTCGTATTAATCTCTTATTAAGTTATTTAATATATATAACACTTCTATACATTTGTCAATACTTTTTTAAAATTTTTTTAAATTTTTAGTTTTTTCTTATTATAATTTTTTATTCTTTCTTTAATTATTGAAATTAAACCTTTTAAATCACATATATTACGATCTTCTGATATTATTTCCCAAAATCCATCAATATCGTCATTTTTTAATAATTCTTCTATCTCTATTAATTGATTTTTACAACTAATATATTTTTCATAATTTTGTTCTGTTATTTTTGTATTCACATTTTCTTTTTCAAACTTATTTTCTGCTTCTATATTAGAAAGTATATTTATTATATTATTTAATGTTTGGTTGTCGTCCCTTATCCATCCAGCTAATTTTATAATAAGGAGATGTCTTTTCATTTGTTCTATATTTGATAATATGTTTATTTTTTTCTTTTTTCCTTTATTTCTGTAATATTCGTTCTTCCATGTCTTATTTAATGCTACCTTATAAACCAGTTCAGTTGCTTCATCATTTAAAGCGTCTTTTAAATCATCCATTGTTTCTATATTTATTAGTTCGTCTGCTGTAAATATTTCTTCTACTTCTTTCCTTGACACAAAATTTTCCCATTTTTCTTCTTTTAATTCTTTTGACATCTTCTACAACTCCTTTAACTTTATGTATTATATCATTTTTTCTCTTAAATGTATAGAATTTCACTTTTTTATATTCCATTTTTTATTAATATGTATTATAGTTATAAATATTTTTTTATAATATCTCTATTCTTCCAGTTACTCCGAGTTATCTTTTCAATACTTTTCTCATAAAATTTTTTTAAAACTTTAGATAACCCACATTACTTTTAAATTTTTTTATTTTCAAGCCTACCACCAACAACACATAACACCAACCATACCACCAAACACACAATAAAACAATATTTCAACTGTATATCTTTTAAACCATACCATATAATACCATACAAGACAGACAATACAAGTTACACCAATTCTACCAGTAGTCCTATTTATAACATAATACCTAAAACAAACACACCAATATTACCATTTAACAACAGATTACCACAATTCAAGTTACAAAAGCCAACCAATACAT
This sequence comes from uncultured Clostridia bacterium, assembly GCA_948857205.1. Classification (GTDB taxonomy): domain Bacteria; phylum Bacillota; class Clostridia; order TANB77; family CAG-508; genus CAG-269. The sequence continues at coordinate 6,729 of CAQPRV010000004.1, read as the reverse complement.
ATAAAACCATATAACTCTTATATATCTAGTCATAACGAAATTAATCTACAATTAATTTTTTCTTACATATTAATATAATTCATTATTTAAGTAACAGAAGTAACAACAGTAACAACAAAAAATCACATATATATCAATTTAAAACACTATTCAAAAAACTATAATTTTAAGAACACCACAAAACAATATAAAATCTCTATTCAATAACCTATATAGACCACTTTTGGAACATATTCATAATATTTTAAACTTTTTTGAACAACCGTTATTTACATTTACAACAAAACCTTATATATTAATAAAAAAGGAGTAGAACTATTATGGAAAAAACAGAAACACTAACTAACACAACAGATGCAGAAAACAAAATAAATTATTATGGATATTGTAGGGTATCCACCAAACACCAAAAAGAAGATAGACAAGTGGAATCAATAATTAATTTTGGAGTACCACAAGAAAACATCTTTATTGACAAAGCAAGTGGAAAAGACTTTAACAGAGAAGAATATCAGCTACTTAAACGAATTTTAAAAAGAACAACTAACAATGTACTTATCATTAAATCAATAGACAGATTAGGAAGAAATTATAAAGAAATTCAAAAAGAGTGGAGAAAACTCACACAAGACCTACAAACAGATATAATTGTACTAGATATGCCTATACTTGATACTAGACAATATAAGGACTTATTAGGAAATTTTATATCAGACCTAGTCTTACAAGTCTTATCATTTGTAGCCGAGAACGAAAGAAAGAATATAAAAACAAGACAGAAAGAAGGAATTGAGATAGCCAAGTCCAAAGGAACTAAATTCGGAAGACCTAAAATTGAATTTCCGACTAATTTTGAAACAGAATATAAAAAGTGGAAAAACAATGAGCAGACAGCCAAAACGGCTATGGAGAACCTTAATTTGAAAAGAACTAAATACTATAATTTTGTCAGTTTGTATGAAAAAACACATTAAAATAAATAACCCCTATATAAACTATATATAATAAAAATTAAAACAATAGGAGGACCACATAAAATGATTAAAAAAATTATAAAGAAATACAAATCAAAAAATATAAAATCTTTTAATGATATGACTAGTGAAGAAATTGAACGAGATGTTGTTATGGAGATAATACGAAGAATTGAGATAGAACTTGAAGATATAAAAAGAATTTTAAAATAAAAATCAATTACGAGAATAATCTAAAATTCTTAATAATATAATTCCATTAATAAAATCTAAAAAAGTATCTAGAATTTAACCTAGATACTTTCTGATATATTAATTATTCACTTTTTTAGCCACTACAACAAATCTTCCATCTTCTTGACTATATTCACAAGTCGACAATGTCAAAAGTTGATCTCCATAGTTAGCCGTTACACCAGTATTATAAATACTTGATTTTTTACAATTATTAACGAAATCTTTATATTCTTCTTCATTATTAGCATTAACAAAATTATAATATCTAAAAACATCTTTTTCTTTTTTATAATAAACCCTAGAATAGAAAACTGACATTATTTCATATACACTATCGTCTTTATTTGTAGTGAATTTTATTGTCTTATGGTTATTGTAAAAATCTTCTTTACTATATTTCAATAAATCTTCAAACATTAACCCTTGTGTATTTCTATGACCATATATTAAATAATTGGAACTACCATTTATTAAATCAAAATTTTTATCTAAAAACAAACTACCACCTTTTGACTTTTCCTTTTTATAATTATGTGTCAAATAAAAGTCATTATCTGTTGTCTGACATACTGGTAAATTAATATTTGTATCTTCAATTTCTAACCAGCCTATAATTTCATTATTTTCTTTTTGTAATTCTTCTAATTCTAACATTTTTTCTGTCTTTTCCTCTGTAGCTGGTGTATCGTCAACTATAACATTATCAAGTATATTGGTATTATCCTTTTTGTCCTTATAACTATTATATAAATAATAAATTGTATAACCAATACCACAAACAAAAACTACAATTAACAATAATAAAACTATTTTTTTTAATTTATTATTAGATTTTTTACTATGTCTTGATTTCATTTCTATAACCTTTCCTATTAAAATGGAGTAGTAATTCTTAAATCACTACCCCTATATTATAACAAATTATTTTAATCTTTTCTTTAATTCTACTATTCCTACACCTGTTAACAATGTTACTCCTAATACATAACCTATTATATCTACTGTACCAGTTTTTGGAGTTTCGTCTTTTTCTCCTTTATCAACTTTTGGTGTTGAATCTGTTGTTGGAGTTTCGTCTTTTTCTCCTTTATCAACTTTTGGTGTTGAATCTGTTGTTGGAGTTTCTTCTTTCTTTTCAAATATTGAAATTCCAAATGGAGATAGACTATCAACTGTTATCTCAATTTTTCCATTTTCAACAATTCCATTAAATTCTTCAAAATTATACATATAATCTTTCATATGACATATACTATAATATTTTCCATTATATTGTTCTCCAACATAGAAAGTCAATTTTAGTGGTCCCTCATAACTACCATCTTCAATATATATATTACTTATGTCTATATAAAGACTATTATTATTATTCATATGATTTCTTAATTCTTCATTTACTTTATTGTAAATCAAATCATTTTTTGAAATTTCTTCTGCCTTTAATGTACCTTTGAAATTTCCTCTTAAATCAAATTTTAATTTTGTACTTGTATTAGTTTTTGTTTGTTCAACATATGTCTCATTGTCAATAGTATAATTAGGGTCTAACTCAAAATCACCAACTTCAAAACTGTCTTTATAACTAAAATCTGTAAGATTGATAATTTTTGTTCCACTTGTTTCATTTATCTTTACATTTTTTAAACTCATTTTATATTTATAAACATTTCCATATTTTCCAACATAAGGAACCTTTCCCAAACACTCAATATTTAAAGTCTCTCCTAAATATGTATTTGATAAATATTCAACATTAGTTTTATTAAAATCTAATTTAGCTGGTATTGATACTAATCCCTCGCCCATCACAATTCCATTTGTATTAAATATGTGTCCATATGTAACTCCAGTTTCACTTACTACTTTTACATCACAACGAAAATAATCTGTACTATAAAATTCAAATTGTAGCACAAACAATTGCTCTTTATCGTTCATTTTTATAGTAAATTTATCATATAACCAAACATTAGTGTAATTTTTATCGTTCATTGAAAATTCTGATAATTCAATTTTACTATTTACTACTACATATCTTTTATTATTTAATACTACTATTTCAGCATTTTCTTCTACTTCTTTTGTTTCAAAAGGTGCACCTACTGTTCTAATTACTTTAGCTTCTGTAACATCATTAGAAACCTCTACTAAACATTTTCCATTTTTAAAATTATTTACAATATCATTAAGAGTAGATGTATTAATTCCTGATTTATTACTATAAATATGAATAGAATTATTAATTTCTTTTTTTACCTCTGTATCAACATCACTTGTATTAAAATAATTATTGTAGAAAATATAACCATCCTTTTCAATTTTACATTTGTAATCACTTATCTCTGTTGCATTAACTTTATTAGTATTGAATAATAAAAATGCTACAAAAATTATTCCTAATACTAATAAAAATTTTGTTTTATTTTTTAACTCCATTTTTTCTTTCTCTCCTTTATTTTATAAATTTTTTCATAATATTTATATCATATTAACTACTTACTGTCAAGTACTACTCTGTAAGTAATTAAAATAAAATCATTAGTGTAATAAAATGTTTGTACAATAGTATAGATAGGGGGAACAAATATGTCAAAAGATACTTTAAAACCTATTATTCAAGAAGTAGAATATGGAACTATTATTGTACATTTAGATAAACTAATGAAAAATAAAGATATTACAAATTATGTTTTAAATACACATACTAACATTAGATTTCAAACAATACAATCTTTAAAAGACAATACAGCCACTAGAATTGATTTTAAAGTTTTAGCCAAACTATGTTATTCATTAGGTTGTAATGTTAGTGATATTATTGAATATGTACCTAATCAAGATTAACTTTTGTACTAACATTTATTAAAAGAGAGAAATAACCTTTTTAGAGATTACTTCTCTCTTATTTCATATAGTGCTTCTGTTGTTAGCCTAACACCTAAAGAATAAGCATATATAAATGTCTGTCTTTCTGACTCTCCGTTCATATCAAATACTAACTCAATTATTTTGTCTAATTCTTTCTTGTCTTTCTTTTTTAATTTATCTCTAAATCTTTCTATTCTATCTACAAATTTATTTGATATTTCTTTATACTTTTTACTCGTTTTTATATTTCCCTCTATATAATCATCATATAATTTTGATATTTCTTTCTTTTCTTCCATAATCTGTCCACCTTTTTATATAAATTAAATTTATCTTAAAAATATTTTTTTATCAATTATACTGTTACAATTTCTTGATATGTGAGATGTAACCAAAATAGGAATATTCAATTCTTCTACTAATTTTTTTAATTCCTTACAGATATTTTCTATCTCAATATCTCTACTTAAACATTTAGATTTATCATAAGAAATTAGTTGTAAATAATCAATTATAACAAATTTTATGTCTTTATCTTTTTTCAATTCTTTTACAGTTTTACATATATCAACTATTGTTATTCCCACAGTATCTATAATAATTAAATTTGAATTATAATTATTCATTTTACTTTTTATTATTTCTTTTTCAGTTTCTAAACTAAAAAATACTACTGGAACATTTTTATTATAACTTATATATTCTGCCATTTTAATTGAAATAGTAGTTTTACCAGTACAAGCACTTCCACATAAGGCAATTAATTTTGGAATATCTATATTTATTTTATTTTTTATTTCTTCAAAATTATTATATTGTATAAATTTTTCTAATCCCTCTAATGTCCCACATTTACTACATATTTCAGTTTTATTATCTTCTCTTGAAAGTGCCGGATATCCTAAAATATAATTATTACACTTAGGACATATTTTATTTTCTGTTTTAATTTTTTTAAAACACATTTTTTACCTACTTTCTATTAAATAAATCTTTAAGTTGTAATAAATTTTCTACACCAGTTAAATCATAATTTATTAAATTACTACTTTCTTTATAATAATTTTTTAGTAAACTTATTGGTATTGTATGGTCTCTTAATTTGAAATAACTTTTATATTTTTTTATTTGTTTATCTGTTAGAGATATTGATTCTCCATTTCTTTGACCACATATTATAAATGTACCACATACAATATCATTTTTAATAATTCTATTCATTTCAAGATTATTAATTTTACTTTCTTCATTAAATATTAAATCAACATCATCTTCTAATTCAATAAAATCAATAAGTCCACCAACAATTTTTTGTTTTTCTTCTAATGTATCTTCAATTTCTTTAATGTATGGATCCCTTATTCTTTCTACAATTAAAACTTTTATTTTTTCTATTTCAAAATTTTCCTTTTTTATACACATATCATTTCTCCTAAAACAAAACTCTCTACTGTTAATAACCTAACAATAGAGAGTTCAACAACTATTTAAAAATCTTCTTTTATTTCGTATTTTCATATTTTTTCACTACCTTTCATTTAAAATAGGGGTAGAGAATTTACCAAAATAATAAAATAAATTCTCTAAATGACAGACATACTATAATAAGTATTAATTTAATTATAAATCTTTTACTAAAACTCTGTAAACACTTATTTATCAAGTTTTATCACAATTAATTTAGATAAATTTTTTAGTTTTTAATATATAATTTATTAAATTAAATCTAAAAATTAATTCTTGATATCTTCTCGTTTTCAGAAATATCATATTAAATTAATTTATTGATTATATAATTTTTTCTTGTATAAATTCTCTTAAATAGTCATAACTTAAATCTTCTAAATTATAAGATAAAAGTGTATTAATCATTTCTTGAACACTTTGTCTTACACTATCGTCTACATCTTTAAATGCTTGAACAATGCTTCTTTTTACTTCTTTGCGATATAATACATCATCATTATTAAGATTTATTAATAAATCTACATTTTTACTTATTTTTTCTTTTCCTTTTTTGGCTTGTTCAGCTCTTTTTTTTCCTTCAAATGAAAAAGGAGTTGTAACCACACTTATTGTTACAATTCCCATTTTTCTTATCATATTTGTTATTAATGGTGTTGCTCCCATTCCACATCCACCACCTAGACCAGTTACTATAAACACAATATTCGTATCTTTTAATTCTTTTTGTAGAAATTCCATTATTTCTTTTTTACTTTCGTTTACTGCCTTTTCCGCAATACTTACATCAGCAAAGCACCCTAGTCCTTTCGCAACTTTTTTTCCTATTAATAATTTAGAATTAGCATTTGAAAAATCTAATTCTGACCATGATGTACTAATTGATATGTAACCAATATCTTTATTATCTGTTGTCTCAATTATTCTATTAATCATATTAGTACCTCCATTACCAAAACTAATAACTTTAATTTTAGGGGTATTTTTAGATTTACTCATTTTCAAAACTTCCTTTCTATTATTTTTTTATATATTAAATCCTTTTTGAAAATTCGTAAACTGTTTTATATCAATTAAATGTAAATACATATATTTTGAATTTAATTGATATAAACCAATAAATATAAATGAATAATTACTCTCTCTAAATCTTGTTTTTGGTTATATTTAATGTTACTCAATATTT
>CAQPRV010000003.1 GCA_948857205.1 uncultured Clostridia bacterium | reverse complement strand
TTTGTTTTCTCTATGACTTGAATTTCCATCTTTCCTCCGTTCCGCCTAGAGATAAAACTTAATAATTTTATATCATTTTTTAGGTAAAAGTAAATTCAAATCACAAAAGTTTGTAATCTTTTAAGATTTTTCTTTTTATTTCAATATGTTCCTCTTCGATTATTAAGTTTTCTCTAAGTAAATTATTTAAAAGTGATAATTCCATGCTACAATTTAGCATAGTATTATTTTTTAATTGTTTAGAGTTATCTACTTCTATTTCATAATCATGTAGCATGAAATTGCTCCTTTTCTTTAAATTTGAAAAAGAAAAAGAGCAGAGAAATTAGTTTTTAATCTAATCTCTTTGCTCTTTCTTTTCATGCTATCATTATATTATCGTGTTTTTATAAAATCAATTCCCTTTTTATTCACTTTATTCTATAAAAATAGTCATAAAATTCAAGTATAATTGGTTCAAACTCAAGCAACCATTACCAATTTATACTATTAGTTATTATACTCTTTTTTAGTTGATTTATCAATACAATTTAGTACACTTATTGTACTAGAAATTTATATTAGAAGTTCACTAAGTGTATTTGTAAATTTTACTTTATCTTTATATTCACTAAATGAACTTTTTTCTAAAAATTAAGTACACTTGGTGAACTAAATCTAAAATATTTTATTAAATTTGAGTACACTCAGTGAACTTTTTGAAATTTTTAGTTCACTATTTTTAATTTTAACGAAGAATAGCGGGTTTGAGCCAGTTCACTCGGTGAATTTCTGCATCATATTTACTTAAAATTTTTGTTTCTTTATTAACTCTTGAAGGCTTGTCCTTCAATGTGTGTATGCGGTATGTTAATACCGCTTTCCTGCCCTCATTTTCAATGAGGTATTTTCTGTTTTAATAGTACTTATGTCTACTTCACTAAATATACTTATCCTTAAATCCTCTTAGTTGAAAAATAATGTGCTTTAAAAATTAAGTCAAGGTTGTGCGATAGCACATTCACTTTAACCTTGACTTGATTTTATAAAGCACATTAGAATTGTATAGAGGATTTAATCTGTCTTTTAGTAATTATTAATTCCAATTTAGTAATTCAACAATTTCATCATGAATTTTACCATTTGTTACAAGTAAGGTATCTATATTATTTCTTTCTTTTCCCTTTAAATTAGTAATAATCCCTCCTGCTTCTGCAACAAATAATTTTCCAGCTGCTGAACTTAATCCAACACTTGGTTTTACATTTAATACTCCATCTATTTTTCCTGATGCACACCAACACAATTCTATTGCTCCAGAAACAATTAATCTAAGTCCCCTTACTTTTGGAGCTAATTTTTCTTCTACATTTAAAACATCTTTTATATGTTCATTACTATAATGAGAAGTTAAACAAAAAGATATTATACTATTATTTAATTTATCATTATTAGAAACTTGTAATTTCTTTCCATTGCAGAATGCTCCTTTTCCTTTTATTGCATAATAAATATCATTCTGGCTATAATCAAAAACAATCCCTAATATTGTTTCATTATTTTTCTTCAAAGCAATAGAAGTTGAAAATAATGGTAACCCAGATGCAAAGTTAATCGTTCCATCAATTGGATCTATAAACCATTCATATTCACTTGTTTTACTTTGTTCCCCACATTCTTCTGAATATATTGAATGCTCTGGAAACAAGTTCCTTATAATTTTAATAATATTATTTTCCATATATAAATCAATTGCCGTAACAATATCGTTACCTTCTTTATTCTTTATCTCCATTTCTTTTATATTTTTAGAATTATTATAAACTTGCAATACTTCCTCTTTTATACTTTCAATTAAACTAAAGTCTATATTCATAATTCCCTCCTATTTCTTGTTATATATTTTTGATTCTTATGATTTGGTTTTTCTGGTATAGTCATTTGCAATAATCCTTTTTCTAGTAATGGTTTTAAGTATAACATTGTAAAGTTTCTTGCATGTTTATATTCCATATATTCCATTATTTCTTTTTTGCTATGTGGTTCTTTACAAAATTCTAATATCTTTATTTCTTGTTCATTTAACTTAGTCGGTTCTTGGTCGGTTCTTGGTCGGTCTTTTATCTCATTTTCAAATCCATCATGCATAAATATTGTTGTAATAAAATAATCTCTTGTATCATTTGTTTCGAATTCTGGCTCTTTTGAACCATTATTTTTTAATGCTCTTTTTATTTTTGGAACTCCTGTATTTCTACCTTCTGTTAATTTTAATTCTTTTAAAAATTCACCAATTCTACGATTTCTATATTTCCTTGCTATCATATTTCTATCTTCAATTGATTTTTCGCTTATTGAACGATCTGGACCTGGATAGCTTACAATATGAATTCTATCTTCCATTATTCTTACTTCTACTGGCTCTCTTACATCATATCCTCTGTGATAAACTGCATTTACAAGTGCTTCTTCTATAGCTTGATATGGATAATTAAAAAATCTTACTGCTTCTGCTTGTCCATCTATTTTCAAAATTTTTTCTACAATAACAGTATTTTTAATATATGTTAAAGCACTTTTTATCATACTATCTATTGGTCCTTTAAATATTTGCTCTGTCATATCATCGCCTTCTGGACCATTTCGTAAATCCACTACTTCTATTTGTGAATATGGAAAGAATTTTTGTGGTTCATCATTGAAAAACATTAAGCCAACATTCAAAGGTTTCATATATTCTGGTGTTCCATCTACAATTCTCATACTTTTGCATAAATCCATAAAATCCATTGTTTCAGATTCTTTTAGTAAATCACTTTTGATTTCATATAGATAATTTTGAATTAGTGGCAATTTTAAATCTCTAATTTCTGCTTCGTGATTCATTCTATCATCAAAAGGTATAGTTCTTGCCATATCATATAATTCTTTTTGTTCTATCTCTGTTGCTTTTATTGTGCTTGACATTTTTCTAATATAATATGAATATCCTTTTGAAAAGTTTTTATCTAATGTTGTTGGACATTTATATGGTCTTGTTTGTCCTCCAAAACACCATACTACTAATATATTTTTTCCTTTATATTCTGCAACATCTACTATTGGTGTATATGATGGTTGAATTAACTTACATTTTGCTAATAATTCCTTTTGAATTTTATCTATTTCAGATAATTCAAGTCCTGTTATTGGCATTTTAGGTCTACCATTTTCTTCTTCAACACCTATTAAAATATATCCTCCACCCCAATTATCTATATCATTTGCAAATGCACAAATTGTATGTAATATTGGTTCTGGATTCCAATTTTTCTTTAATTCTAATCTTGCATTTTCTACAATATTCTCATTTAGTATATTTTCTATACTTGTAGGTAATTTCATGTTTTCACCTTTCTTTTTCAAATGTCCATTTTTTTCGAACTTATGAAAAGTATATAGTAATTTTTATTTCATATAATCTCTAATTTTAAATAATAACTGATCATCTAATACTTCTGTTGAAGCAAAGTTGCTTAAAGTATTATTATCTTTCCACTCCATATCAAATAAATTTATCACTTTATCATATCTTGGAAAAGCATGATAATGAACAAATGGATCTTTCATCATCATAATCATATAATTAAATTTTATTGCTCCAAATTTCTCTCTACACAATTCTTCATACCATTTTATTACTTCTGGAAATTCAGAACCTTCTTCTGGTAACATTCCACTTACATTTTGTGTTTCTCTTTTTAATAAAATAACTACATCTCCTAATGTTGTTTGTTTTTGTCTAACACAAACAATCCAATATTCAAACTCTTTAACACAAAGTTCTTCTGGTCTAAATTTTTTCATAAATTCTAAATTACTCATTGATAAGACCTCCTCTTATATTTTTATTTTTTAAACATATCATTTAAATTATGTGATATTAATTTTAAATCATCTATATTCTCCCCTTCAATAACATAAGGCATACAATGTTGTATTTGTAATTCAAACACTCTTTCTCTTGGCTCAATTTTAAACATATTTAAAAACAAGCATCTTATTGCATGATAATGTGAGAATATTCCTATTGTTATATCATCAGTAAAATCTAACGAATCAAGAAATCTCTTGCATCTTATACTAACATCAGTATAGTTTTCTCCATTTAGTGCTTTTTGTACAAAATCTGTTCTAAATTTACTAAATTTTTTATCTGTAATATATTTATTATATTCATTAGAAGATAATAAATCTTTCTTTTCCTTTCCTTCAAATATTCCTAAACATCTTTCTCTTAAGTCTTTACTTAAGTTTAGTTCATATCCTGGTTTAGCTAATTTTGCCGTTTGTATTGCTCTTATTAAATCTGAAGAATAGACTTTTTCAATACTTTTAATAATATCATTTTTTGCTAAAATACTTGCTTGATTCTTTCCTTGTTCTGTTAAACTTGTCAATTCATTATTTAAAGTTCCTGTATATAAAGCTGTTCCTTCATCATTTATCACATTTGCCATTGTTTGTCCATGTCTAATTATAACTATTTTCATTAATTCTTACCTTCCTTTTTATCCTTTATTACTTCAATATATTCTTTAACATATAAATTCATATCTCTATCAAATAGCTCTTTTGAATATTCTAATCTTAATATTTCTTCTCTTAAAATTGGCAAATATATTTCTATAATTTCATCTAATGCCTCTGGTTCTTCTTCAATACATCTTTTCCATCTATTTTTTCCAATATAAGCAATTTTATCTGCATCTCTTACAATCTTTCCCTCAATTGTTGAAGGAATACATTTTCTCTTGTGATTTACTACTGCTGAATAACATTGTTCTATCATTTCATTACTATAACCTAACTTATTCATTTCTTCTTTTAGAATTCTTCCGCTTTCCTCTTCGTGTCCTTTATCTGTAACAGTCCTTTCTACATCATGCCAATATGCAGCTATAATACATATTTCTTTATTGGCTGGTATCTCTTCTAATAATTCTTTTACATAATTTACGACATCAATAGTATGACCTATAAAATGTAGTGGGTCATCTTCACATACTTTTATTTTTTCTATATGGATTGTCAATACTTTTTTGTACAATTTTTATAAGGACACTTTTTTATATTCAATTGGTGTTAAATAATTTAGAGAACTATGTATTCTAATATTATTAAACCAATTAACATACTCAAATAGTTCTGTTTCTAATTCCT
>CAQPRV010000002.1 GCA_948857205.1 uncultured Clostridia bacterium | reverse complement strand
TATATATTATAACAGAACAAATAAGAAAATCAAAGATTTTCTTTAATTTGTTCTCGCCCGATTTGAGTTTTCGACTGCAATGAGAAAATCTCAAAGGGCTAGCGATTATAGCTTTTAATACAATAGGAAAGTATAACTTTCCTATTGTATTAAAAAAGTCACCATCTCTTAAGAAGTGGTGACTTTAGAAAATCTGTTATATTGACAGATTTTTTCTGAGTTTTAGTAGCATGTTTAGTCTTCACATTTAGCTTTGCATTCGCAAAGCTTTTTTTCGATTTTTGTTAATTCATTTTTTGCTTTTTCAATCCTTCGATTTAATTCACACAACTCTTGTTCTTTCCGACGAATAGCAGAGCAATATTCATAATATTCCTGCTCTGCTCTTCTTGCCATATAACGTTGCTCTTGATAATTACTCATAATTGAACCTCCATTTGAATGCTATTATTAATAGTTGCAATACAAAATTTACTGACATAGGCACTTGACCTAGACTTCTTTTATTATACTGTATTTACATAAAGTTGTCAAGAACATTATGGCAATCGAAAAGTATCATTATTTACATAGACAAAATTTATTTTACATGAGGATTTTTATCATGTATTTTTAAATAGTAAGGTTGAATATCTGGCAACAAGCTATCCATATAAATAATATTACCATCAACATCTTGAACTTTCAAATTAGGAAAAGCCTTTAAAACTTTTTCATTGCCAAAATACTTATAAATAAAATTAGCCAATTTTTCATCACTATAAATTTCGTTATAAAAATCAGTAATTTTTTCTATGTTTGGCACATTCAAATTATTCTCAACTTTCATTCTAACCAAAAAGAAATTAATAGCAATACCAGTAACTATACAATCAACAAACATAATAATAATTATAATACTAGTCAAAATTTTTAAAATATAATAAGAATCACAAGTAAATTTTGACTTAATCCAATTAATTAATCTGTCAACTTTAGGATTTACAGAGCATATTAGATATATTGCTAAAAATCCCCAAAATATAGAAAAATATACACAAATTCTTCCATCAATATTAAGTGGCATATTAGAATAATCCCACCACTTAACATTTAAAAGCATTTCACCCAAAAGACTAACCAAATATTCTACAACAGAACCAATAATAAAACCAGATACAAATAAAGTATTATATTTTTTTATATATTTGTGTAGTAAAACAACCATGATTATAGCACCAACACCATATATTGCACAAAAAGGACCATATAAAAAACTTTTTCTACTCTCCCAAACACCTTTTGTTACAATACCAAATAAGGTTTCTATTATATAGCCTAAAATACTGTAGATAATAAAATATGCTAATATTCTCCAAATACTAATTCCTAAGATAGCAAAACTCTTTTTTTCTTGGTTTACTTTTGTTACTTCTTTTTCTTCCATTAAATTTCTCCTAATATTTTATTTATAATATGAGTTTAGTTCTTCAATTTTTTCTTTATAAAATTTTATTGTATTAACATAAGTCTCTTTTGCTTCTAAGTCAACATCTACCATTTTTAGTAAATCAATAGATTTTTTAGAACATCCTTGTTTAAGCATATCAATATATCTTTCTACATATGGTTTTCCTTGTTTTATAATATTGTTTGATATTAAAATTGCTGCTGATATTCCTGTCGCATATTTATATACATAAAAATCTGTATAAAAGTGTGGAATTCTAGCCCATTCATATTGTATTTCGTTATCAATTTTTACATTACTTCCAAAATACTTTTCATTTAATTTATAATAAATATTATTTAAATCCTCAGATGAAAGAGAAATTCCATCTTCTTCTTTTTCATGAACATCTTTTTCAAATTCTGCAAACATAGCTTGCCTAAAGAAGGTTGCCCTAATCATATCTAATTGTTCATATAAAATCTCAGCTTTTTTTCTTTTATCTGGTTCATTTTCTATTTGATAATGTGCCAATAATAATTCATTAACAGTTGAAGCTACCTCTGCTACCATTATTGTATAATTTGCATCTATTATATTTTGATTTTTATTTGAATAATATGTGTGTAGGCTATGGCCTAATTCATGTGCAATTGTACTTATATCTCTTTTTGAATTTACAAAATTAGTTAATACAAAGGGATGAATTCCATATACTCCCATACTATATGCACCACTTCTTTTGTTTGGTTTTGCTTTAACATCTATCCAATTATTATCAAAGGCAATATTTAATAATTTTGTATATTCTTCTCCTAATATACTTAAAGCTTTCAATACTTCATTTTTTGCTTGTTCATAGGTAATTTCATCTTTTTCTTGTTCAAATGGATTTACATATAAATCATACATATGCATTTCTTTTACATCTAGTAACTTCTTTTTTAGGTCTAAAAATTCATAATTTGCTTCTATATTTTCATCTATTGCTTCTATTAAAGAAGTATATACTTTTACACTTGCATCATCATGTATAACTGCTTTTTCTAAACTTGAATTATAGTTTCTTAATTTACTTGTTATAACGTTTGTTTTGACATTTGCTAAATATAGTTCTGATATTGTATTTATATATTCACTGTATTTTTTGTACATTAATTTAAATGCACTTTTTCTTACTTTCTCTTGTTTACTTCTTAGGTATATACTAAAATTACTTTCTGTTAATTCTACCTCTTCCCCATCTTCGTTTGTTAAAGTTCCAAATTTAAATTCCGCATTTGTTAATATATCAAAAGTATTTTCTGGAGCTGAAAATACTTCTGAGTATTTTGCTAGAATATCTTCTGCTTCTTGACTTAAGGTATGTTTTTTTAATTTTAAAGTATCTAATATGTCCCTTTTATATGGTTCTAATTCTTTATTCATTTCAATATATTGTTTTATTTTTTCTTCATCTGCATAAGTTAACTCTGGTGATATAAAGGAAGTTTTTGTCTCAAACGTTGTTCCTAGGTTCTCTGCTTCTTTAAATAGCTTTATACTTTCTTGATTTGACATGTCTACATGATATTTTAACATTGCATATGCATATATTCTTTCATATTCTTGTAAAGCTTGTTCTTCTAGTTTATAACAAGAATATAAATTATTTGCATTTTCACATAGTTTCCCTTTATATTTTTCGATTTCGTCTAAGTTTTTTAATAGACTTTTTTTCATATTTTCGTATTCTTCATTATTTTTAAAAATATCTGTTAAATTCCAATTCATTTTTCTCTCCTTGACATTTGTATTTTTTATTGTTTTTCTAACCATTTATAATATTCTAATAAATATTCCCAACATCCTTGTTTATCAGTTATTCCATCATATTTATTTTGTATTCTTTTTATTATTTCTTCTTTATCTATCCATTTTACTTCTGATACTTCTTCTTCCTGCAATTTCAAGCTTTTTTCATCAACATCACTATTTACTATATAATATTCATTAAAGTGGTTATTTATTATTTCTCCTTTTTGATTACTTGATATTGATGCTCCTATAAAGGTAATATCTTTTTTGTTTACATCTATTCCAATTTCTTCTTTTGTTTCTCTTATTACTGTTTGAAATCCAAATTCTCCTGCTAATACATGTCCTCCTGCTGTAATATCCCACATATTTGGCCATAGCTTTTTATTTCTGCTTCTTTTTTGCAATAACACTTGTCCTTTATTGTTTATTATAAATAATGCTACTGCTTTATGCCATAGTCCATTTTTATGGCAATTTTCTCTACTTTCTATTTCTCCTGTATATTCTCCTCTTTCATTTAATACATTAAAATACTCTACCATATTTAATTTCCTTCCTTCCTAAGGCACATATCTAGTTGGAAAAGAATTAAATTTTGACTAGAGAAACAAGTTTAACAACGCCAAAATTATAATTATTTTTCAACCTTTCCTCCTTAAATAAATTTCTTTTTTTCTTATTTATATCATATACAGTTTTTTCTTGCAAGAAATTTATAGCTTTGAATTTTAAATTTATGGAAGTGGAAACTCAAAATTTAAAGCAATCGCTTAAAATTCAATTGATATTTGATTTTAAGCAATTGCTTTAATAACTTATAATAATATAGGACTAATTTGTTCACCTTCTAGAGCAAGTTCAATAGTTCTAATAATATAATCTGAATCAAAAACAATTGAACGTGGCTTAGTAATTGGATTATCCTGTTTAAAGGGAACAAAAAAATAATTTCTTCTATTTAATAACTTACCTATGTTCTCTGCATTTCCACTTAATCCATTATTAGTTGAAGGAGCAATAACTAAAGGAAAACCATTTCTTAAATGAGATTTTGCAGCCATTGTAGCTGGTGTATCTATTATATCACAAGCAAGCTTTGACATTGTATTACCGTGAGCAAGGAGCAATAACCATAATATCTGTCATTTTCTTTGGTCCTATTGGTTCTGCTCCTTGGATAGAGTGAATAATTTCTTTACCTGTAATTTCTTGTATATCATTTATAAAATCTTCAGCCTTTCCAAATTTTGTATCTAAATTATAACTATTAAAAGACATAATTGGTATTACTTCTGCTTGTAAATCTACCAATTTCTTTATTATTGGTATTACCTTACTAAAGGTACAAAAAGAACCTGTTAAAACAAATCCTATCTTTTTATCTTTAACATCCAAAATACATCATTTCCTCCTTTCATATTATATTTATATATAATATGAAGAGGAATGTTGTATTGAGTACATTTTTGTCGGAAAAAAGTATATTTTTAATATTATAGTGTTTTAGAATGCTTTAATTTTATTTTTGCAAAATTTAAAAATATTCTATTTTGAATTTTGTTATATTTAATTTTTATGTGTTTCTTCATAAACTTTTCTTTTTAAACTTCTTATTTGTTTACGTTTATATATTCTATGGTAAAACATTATATTCGTAGTAAATAACACTATTAAAATTATCAATGTAATCTTACTTTTAAGAATATTTATTACTATTCCAAAATTTCTAATTTTAAAAATATACTTTCCTTCAATATCTCTAAATGTTATTTTATTTTTATCTTGTTTTTTATTATTATCACCTTTTGTAGTATAATATTTAATTCCATTTTCTTCTGATATTTCTTTAATTCTATGAGTATTTATGTCTTCACCATCATGAAATGAGATTATATCATTAACATTTAATTTATTTTCATTTACTTCTTTAATGAAGATTGCATCTCCTATTTTTAGGTTTGGTTCCATACTTTTTGATACTATTATAAAACTTTTATATCCAAAAAAATCTGGTATATCTTCTGAATTTATAAATGATTTTATTATTAATGTAAAATTGATTATAATAATTGGTATAATTATTATATAAAAAATTGTTTCTATTATTTTGTATATTCTATGTATCTTTTTACTTTTTTGCTTAAAATCTTTAATTTTATACATGTTTTCCCCTTATATAACCAAATTTTGAACAATTTTTAGTTATTGTAATTTTGTTTCAATCAATTTAGCAATTTCAGTAGCCTTTTTAGTTATATAATCTTGATTTTCCCCTTCAATCATAACTCTTACTAAAGGTTCTGTTCCAGAAGGTCTAATTAAAACTCTACCATTACCATCAAACTCTTTTTCTAATTTATAAATAGCATCTTTTATGTCTAAATCTTCTTTATATGCATATTTTTTGTCAGAGTTAACTTTAGCATTTACTAGAGTTTGGGGATAAAGTTTTAATATATTTGCCATTTCAGATGCTTTTTTGTTTTCTTCCAAAATTGCCTGAATTAACATTAAAGAAGTTAATATCCCATCTCCTGTTGGATTATAATCTAATAATATAATATGACCAGATTGTTCTCCACCTAAATTATATCCTTCTTCCAACATTTTTTCTAATACATATCTATCTCCAACTTGTGTTTGATAAAAATTTAATTCGTTTTCTTTTGTATATTTATTTAGTCCTAAGTTACTCATAACAGTAGCAACAATTGTATTTTTATTTAACTTTTCTTTTCTTTTTAACATTTTTGAAATTATTGCTAAAATTTTATCTCCATCTATTTCATTCCCATTTTCATCTACTGCTAAGCATCTATCACCATCACCATCATATGCAATTCCAAGACTTAAGTTATTTTCTATAACAAATTTTTTTATGTTTTCTAAATGTGTTGAACCACATCCATCATTAATATTTATTCCATTTGGATTATTATTTATGATTTTATATTTAATTCCAAGTGTTTTAAAAACCTTTTCTGCAACTTCATATGTTGCACCATTTGCAGTGTCTATTCCAACTATAAAATCATCTCTTAAATATTTTTCAATATTGTCATCAAAAATTTTTCTAAAAAAGTATACATATTCTTCTATTAAGTTCATAGAATATTCTGATACTCCAATTTTATCATTTATAGCATTAAGTTCGTCTAATTTTCCAGATTCCATCACTTCTTCTATTTCTTCTTCTATACTATCAGATATCTTTGTTCCTTTATTACTAAAGTATTTTACTCCATTAAATTCATATGTATTGTGAGATGCAGATATAACAACACTTGCATCTGCTTTTAATTTTCTTGTTAAATATGCAACTGCTGGTGTTGGCATAACACCTAATAATTTAACATTTGCACCATAACTTAAAAAACCTGCAACCATAGCACTTTCAATTAATGTACCTGAAATACGTGTATCTCTTCCTATTAAAATTGTTGGAGTTTTATTAGTATGCTTAGATAAAACATATGCTCCTGCTTTTGCAACTTTATATACTAATTCTGGAGTTAATTCAGTATTAGCTATTCTCCTGATTCCATCTGTTCCAAAATATTTTCTCATTTTAATTCATTCCTTTCAGTTATTTGTAGAATTTACTTTTTATTATAAATATATTAAAAAATTATTTAATGTTTTTTAAATCTTTTTGAAAATTTATCTAAATCAAATCCACTTGCAATTGTAAATTTTTCTTTTAATGTTAGTTTAATTTTATTCGGTTCTTCTAAATCTATTCTTTTATTTTGTATAGCTAATTTTGGATTTATAGTTGTTATTTTCTCTAATTTATCTTTTCCTATTATTTCTTCTATCATTTTTAGACTTTTTGGTATTAATGGATATATAGTCTTTTCTCTATGAACATCACTTCCTAAAAAATTTACCATATTATTTTCTAATAATTTTTTTATTATAATCTGTGCATTTAGTCCATATTTACCTAATATACTTCCATAATTACATTGCAATAGTACTCCTTTTTTTACTAAATCATATATTAGTTCTGGTTCTTTTTGCATATACGTGTATCTCTCTGGATGTGCTAATATTGGTACTAATTTGTTTTGTATCATTTCATATACTAGATTATATAAATTGAGTGGTTCAATGTTCATTGGTAACTCAAATAATACATAACTAGTATTATTAATTGTTGATGCTTTACCTTCTTCTAATAATTTTATTATATTTTCTGATAAATATATTTCATTTCCTAAATATAATTTTATTTTTATATTTTTTGATTTTAGATTTTCATATATTGCATTTAACCAAACTTCTCTTTCTGGTGCATTTGTTTCATAATATCCTTCTAAATAGTGAGATGTTGATATAATTGATTCAAATCCAACTTTTTCTGCTTCTTTTATTAAATTAAAGGTTTCTTCTATACTTTGTGATCCATCATCAATGTTTGGTAATATATGTGAATGAAAGTCTATCATTTATTTTTCTCCTTTTGTTTTTTATACAATTGTTCATATCTATTCATCTTGTTCATTTATAAAATCATTCATTTGCTTCATAATGTCTTGTTTTTTTTCTTTAGAAATTTCATTTTTTCTTGATTTATTTTCTTTTTTATCTATTAATTGAGTATTTTCATTTTTATTATTATTTGATTCTTTATAATGTATATCAGATGATTCTTTTGTTTTATGTTTTTTATTTGTAGAACCATAATAGTAAGAGTTTTCATATTTTCTTGTTGATATTGGAATTTTATTTAATACCACTCCTATATTTTTACCTCCTACATCTTTTATGCTTTCAATTACTTTTTTCAAATCATCTTTTTTTGTTTGCTTATGTGCAGTTATTATTAATGTAGTATCAACAAGTCTGACTAATACTAATGAGTCTGTAACTAAATGACATGGTGTACCATCAATTATTATAATATCACTCTTTTCCTTTAATTTTTCTATTAGCTTTTTCATTTTAGGTGAAATTAATAGTTCTGATGGGTTTGGTGGTATGTCTCCAGCTGGTACTAAATATAAATTTTTAATATTAGTTTCTTGGATATAATTCTCTTCATTATTTATTTCTCTTTTATCTTCTGTTTCTAATCCTACACCTGATAAATAGTTTGAAAGCCCAGGTTTTGGTGATACTCCAAAAATATTATACTGTCTGCCTTTTCTCATATCTGCATCTATTACAATTACTGTTTTTCCTGCTTGTGCAAATGCTACTGCTAAGTTAGAAGATATCCAACTTTTTCCTTCATTTGGATATGTGGATGTAAGTAGTATTACTTTAGAATTCTTTTTAGTATTCATAAACTGTATGTTTGCTCTTAGTGTTCTAAATACTTCTGAAATTGGAGATTTAGGTTCCTCATGTGTAATTAATTCTTTTTTCATTTCCTATGTGCCCCCTTTTTCTTTTTTGTTTCATACATTGGTATTGATACTAAAACTGGTAATTTATAAATTTCTTCAATTTCATGTGCAGATTTTATTGTTGTATCTATCATATTTGATATAATAACATATATTATTGATATTATTATTCCTATTATTCCAAATGATATTATATCTTTTGTGTGATTTATGTTTGATGGAGATGTTGGTGTATCTGCTTGACTTACTATTTGTATGTTATTTATATTATATATATCTGAGATCTCTTTTATAAATGTGTTTGCTAATTTGTTTGCTATTTTACTTGCATATTCTGCATTCTTATTTGTTACTTTTAAATTTATTATGGCTATATTTGTGTCATTTGTTATTGTAATGCTTTTTCGTAATTCTTCTTCTTCTATGTTTATCCCTAAATCTAGTATCACTTCTTGTAATATATTTTTGCTTTTTATTAATTCTGTATATGTAGATACTAGTTTTGAGTTTATTGTTATATCACTTGCAATTGTTGTTGAATTTGCGGTGTTTTCATTATCTACTGTTGTTGCTACTACTAATGTTGTTACTGCACTGTATTCTGGTGTTATATATTTAAATGTATAAATGTAACCAATTAATACAAATAATATTACAATTAATATTATTTGTATCTTTTTTCTCCAAAATAATTTAAAAATATCTAATAAATCCATTTCTATCATTTTTTTCTCCTTAGTAAAATATTAATGTTTAAAAATAATCATTATTAATTATTCCAATATCAATAATCTCTGATAAATTATCTACTAATCGAATTGTTTCTGAAACTTGTTTTAAGGAAGCTTTTCCATAATTTATATTTAATATTTTTAATTTTGCAAATTTTACTAATAATAATGTTAAATCATTACTAAATAAATCGTTGTCATCTATTAAAATTATATTATACTTATCTGAAAATCTATTAAAAAGTTCTTGTATCTCCATTAATGTGGTATTCAAATTAATTTCCATATTATTATAATTAAACTCTAGCAAATTTATTTTAGCTTCTTTATTTAAGCTATCTACTTTAGAGTCATCTATATTAACTTCCTCTATATCATAATATTTTTTATTTTTTTCATTAATATATCTCTCATTATTAGTATTTACAATTAAAACACTTTTATTATTTTTTTTATATTCACATGCAAGATTTAAAATTAATTTTTTATTGTTACTTACTTTGTTATTAATTCCTAATAATAAGATAATATGATTATCTATCTTATTATTTAACTCCATCGTTGTTATAATATTTTTTATACTTCTATCAAAGGTCTTTTTATTTATAGTCATTTTAATATTTGTTTTCTCCAAAGGTTTTAAAGAAATTACACCCAACATAGTAATTCTTAAACAAGTATATATAATTGTAATTAAAATTCCTATAAAAATACTTATGATTATATCTAAAAAATGATTAACATTATAATAATGATCAGGAACTTTTATGTCATTTAAAACTTCAAATTGTGAAATAGAAAAACTCTCTTCTAATTTTTCCTTTAATATATTTTGATATTTATTAATTACATCGTACACAACCTTACAATTTTCATTAACAAAAACTAATTTTATAACTTTTTTAGATTTATCAAATTCTGTATACAAATTATTATCAATTATTTCTTCATTAATATTTACTTCTAAAGAGACTTGTTTTATAATTTCTGATTTTCTTAAAAATGCTTCTATCGATATATTGTCTTTATTAATTACAATTTCGGAAGATATTCTATATAATGGTTCCTTTATAAAAAAAGAATAAATAATTCCTATTATTAAAGATGCAAATATTATTATTATATTTATTTTCCTTTCTTTATAATAATTTTTAACAAATTCTTTAACATCAATTTCTTCCATGTTGATCTCCTAACCTAAATAATATATTCTACTCCTATAAATTATCTATCGTATCTCTTCCAATTGAATCATAAACTATTTTATAATTTTTTACTTTATTTAGTTCAAAACAATTTCTTCCATCTAAAACAATTGGATTTTTCATAAGTTTTTCAAAATTTGCTATATCATATTTCTTTATAAAATCCCATTCTGTAAATATAAAACAAATATCTGCATCTTTAATTGTTTGATCCACATTTTGACAATATTCTATTTCTGTTGGATAATATTTTTTAAAATTCTTTTCTCCAATTGGGTCATATGCTTTTATATTAGCACCTTCTTCTAATAATATTGATATGTTTTCCATTGAAGGTGCTTCTCTTAAATCATCTGTATTTGGCTTAAAAGTTAGTCCTAAAATTGCAATATTTTTTCCTTCTAAATCTTCATAATATTTTCTTGCTTTTTTTAGTAATTTTAATCTTTGATTTGAATTAACTTCTATTGCTGCTTTTACTGTTTTTAATTCATAATCATAAAAATTTGATAACCAATGTAATGCTTTAGTATCTTTCGGAAAACAAGAACCACCATAACCAATTCCAGCTTTTAAAAATTTGTCACCTATTCTTGAATCCATTCCCATTCCTTTTGCTACATCCTCTATATTAGCTCCAACCTTTTCACATAAGTTAGCTATTTCATTTATATATGATACTTTTAAAGCTAAAAAGTCATTTGATGCATACTTAATCATTTCTGCGCTTTCTCTATTAGTTATTACATATGGTTGATTATATCCATCATAAACTTTCTTCATTACCTCTTCTGCTTCTTTTGAATTAACACCTAAAATTATTCTTTGTGCATGTAATGTATCATTTACAGCTGTTCCTTGTGATAAAAACTCCGGATTTGAAACAATATTAACTTTGACTTTTTCCTTTAAATTCTTAACTATCATTTTTTCAACTTTAGAATTTGTACCAATTGGTACAGTTGACTTAACAACTATTACACAATCTTTTTCTATATTTTGAGCAATTTGTTTTGCTACAGCAAAAACATATTTTAAATTTGCACTTCCATCTTTCTTCTCTGGTGTTCCTACACCTATAAAAATCACATCTGCATCTTTATATGCATTTGTTGCATCTGTTGTATATGAAATCATATCTTTATTTTTTAACATAATTTCTTCTAAACCTGGCTCAAAGATAGGTGATATGCCTCCTTTTAACATATTAATCTTATTTTCATCAATATCAACACATGTTATTTCATGCCCTATTTCTGACAAGCATACTGCTGTTACTAATCCTACATATCCTGTTCCTGCTACTACTATTTTCATTTTTCTATCTCTCCTTTATTTAATATTCTTATTAAGAAATTTTTCATTTCTTTAAAATTTTCTGTTTTATTATATAATATAAAATATAATAATCCTGGAATAATAATACAAATTATTCCTTTAAGTAATAAACCTTGCAAACCAGTAATTGTTATATAATTGCATAATAAATATGTTATTATTCCAACAATAAAGGTTACAAATGCATATAATGCATGACTAAAAAAATATTCTGATATTTTTTCTGTTTTAAAATAATATTTATATAAAATTTGTGAACCGAATCCAAAATTAATAATTAATAAGGATATTAAAGTTCCTAAAATAATACCATATACTCCAAATAGTTTACCTAATATATAATTTAATATAATGTTACTAATTGTTTCTATAATTGCTCTGTATCTATTTTCCCACCATAATCCTACTGCATCTGAATATGCACCTCTAATAACGCCCATTTCTAAAGCATAAAAATATACACAAAACAATATAACTATATTATATGAAAACATATATTTAGTTCCCATCCACAATTCCATAAATGGTTGATATAGACAAATTAATCCTATTGTAACCCATCCAACAATACACATATACATAAAATTAAACTTTTTTAAGTCTTTATAGTTTTTTCTTACATCTTCTACTACAATACTATTACCTATACTAGACAAAATTGCTGTACTTATTATTCCTAAAATAGTTATACCTGCATTTAATATACTATAATAATTATTATAAATTGCAACAATATTTAATCCCATAAAAGCAGATAAAAAAATACTATCCAGTGAGTTTCTTGTTGTTTGGCAAATCTTATTTATTAGTAAACCACTTACACGCTTTTTTATTTCTCTCTTTGTTTGCTTATCAATTTGTCCTTTACAAATATAAATCGGATATTTTTTTGAAGTTATTATTCCAATTATAAGATTATTAATAATTGTAGTTATTGAAACTATTAATACATAAATATAATAATTCTTAAATATAATTAAAGATAATATTTGTAAAGTGTATTGTATAATACTCACTATACTATTTATATTACTAGAAATATCATTTCTTTGATGTGCAATTAATAATGCATTCTTATATGCAAACAAATAATATGTTATAACTGTGTTAAATAATTGTATTAAATATATATAATAAATATTAATATCACTTGGATAATTACCATTAATCATATTATTTATAAATGGCAAAATTACTAGTCCTGCTATTAGAATTATTGTACCAATAATTCTATATATTTTTTTATATAAATTCATTAAAGCACAAATCTTTTCTGTATTATCTTCAGCAATTGGTTTATATAAACTAAATACAATAGCACTACTAAATCCTAATTCAGTTAGACTTAAAACTTGAAGAATTGATGTAAATAAACTACTTAATCCTAAATATTCTGATCCTAATTTTTTAATAATTATCGTTTTAATTGCAAAAGGAAAAATTAAAATAATAATCTTGTTTACAAATCCCCATATTATGTTTCTTACTGAATTTTTTGTTCTATTAAATCTCACTATTTCCCTCATCAATATTAATTTTTTTAACTTTTCCTTTTGCATAATATATATGATTAGCAGGTACTTCTCCTGTTACTACAGTTCCAGCAGCAATAACAGCATTCTCACCTATTTTTGTATTTTTTAAAATTACCACATTCCCCCCTATCCAAACATTATTACCTATAGTTATATCTCCATGTATATAACTATTCTTTCTATCTTTATTTTTAAAATCATGATCATGATCAAAAATTAAAACATTTGGTCCAATCATTACATCATTTCCTATTATTATATTATTTCTAACAGTTAATATTAAATTATTTCCTAATGCAACATTTTGACCTATTTCAAGATACGAATTATCTCTACATCTAATAAAAACATTTTCATTATTAGATATTCCTTTATTAATCTTTACATTTGCAGATTTCGAAATTTTTATATGTATTAATTTATTAAAAAATGCTTTTTTATCAATAATAACATTTTTATTATTAATAAATTTAACTTTAATAAAAAAAGTTACTATATATTTTTTTATATTTTTTATAAATTTCTTTAATAAACCGTATCAATTATTCTCTTCTCCTTTCTTATTATATAAAATTTTTGAAAAATATAATAAAAATACATTATATTGTAATAATATTAATACATTTTCCATCATACCATAAACACAAAATAAACTTAATAATATAACTAATATATTGTTTTTTTCCTGTTGTGCTTTTCCTATACCTTTACTAAAAAGAAATGCTAAAATCAAATAAACTAATATTCCATATTGTAATATTATTTTAATATATGAATTATCTAAAACTTTAGCTATTCTTCTTTCTTCTGAAGCTGCTTTTGTACCTAATAATTCTAAATCATTACCAAATAAATTCAAATCATATTCTTCAATAAAAGTTGCAATCATCTTTATTCTATTACTTACCATATTATTAATTTGTATAGTACTTCTATTTTCATTAATATATAATATACCTAGTAAATATGAAATAATAGTTAATATAACAAATTGGTATTTTATAATAGAAGCTATAATCTTTATCTTTAATATTTTATCTACTAATCCTTTATTATATAAATAAACTAAAATTAATAGAGCTACAATACCTATTTGTGCTGTTCTACTATCACAAAAATAATTAATTAGTAATGAAAATAATAATATAATTATATAATTATATAATTTCATGTTTTTATAATTAATATAAACATATTCACAACACAATAAAAATATATAAGTTCCAAATATATTAGGATGTGCAAACCCCATAGAACTACGGACTGTACCATCTGCTCTATGCATATAATAATTCTCTGTTAAACCAAATTCATATAATAAAATTACACATACTATAAATGCTATTTTTAAAAAAAAGTCAAATTTTAAAATTTTATCAAATTTTAACTCTTTCATTCCTATTAAGAATAGTATAATTAGTAAAATTGAATTTGATTCAGAAACTTTCATCGAAATATATGAAATTAATATACATATTCCAATAAATATATAGTCTTTAATAAAATTTTTTCTCATATTAAAAATAAAGCAAACAATTAATAAAAAATATGCTAATTTTATGGCTACTACTCTTAAATATGTAAAAGAATTAACATTTGAAAACATCCAATAAAAAATCTCTAGAGAATATGCTATATAAAATAATATATTAATTGTCTTCTCTTTTTTTGGATAATTCATCATTTTCTCCTTTTAATTTTATGATATAATTTTATAAAACCTGTTTTTATTGAAACATAATACAATACTTTTTTTATATCAGGTGATAATTTTATTGATTCTTTTAACGATTCATCTGGCTTAATGTTACTTAATACCTGATTTTTTGCCAGTTTAAAATATATATTAGATAAATCCTCTTTTTTCATTAATTGCGAATATTTATCTATAATTAGTTGTAATCCTACTACTGTCTTTTTAAAATTATAAGTCATACTATCTTCTTGTTTGTACATATTTACTAAAACTTCATCACAATGAACAATTTTATATTTTTGTGACAATCTAATTACTAAATCCCAATCTTGAAATCTTGGAAATTTAACATCAAACTTCTCATCTACAAAGCATTCTTTTTTTCCAAATATTGTTTGTGTACTTATAAAATTATTTTTTAATAATCTATCTTTTATTTCTTCTGTTTCTACTTTTTTAGACGGGATAATTTCCTTCAATCCGTTTAAACAAATATTATTTAAACTACAAAAACATATATCTGAATTATTTTTTTCTAAAAAATCCAATTGTTTTTCTAATTTATTTTCTAACCATTCATCATCACTATCTTGAAAAGCTATGTATTCTCCACAAGATAATTCTACCCCTTTATTTCTAGCAACACAAGCTCCTGAATTTTGATGTAACTTATAGTATTTTATTCTATTATCCATATAGCCATTTATAATTTCTTCTGTTCTATCTGTTGAACAATCATCTACAACAATTAATTCAATATCTTTATAGGTTTGATTTAGTACACTATCTATCGCCCTTTTAATTGTCTTTTCTCTATTAAACGTAGGAATTATAACACTTATCATTTTATTATCTTCTTTCTTTTTAATATTTCTTTATTTTCTTTAATTTTCTTTATAATAATTTTTCTTGCAATAATACCATATTTTGCTGTAAATAAAATTTTACTTCTTTTATTATTTTTTGTGATTGCATTTGTAGAAGAATCCTCATTATGAAAAATATATAATTTTGGATTATATACAGATTTCATATTGTTACTAATAATCTTAATATATAATAAGTCCTCTTCTCCATATAAAAAAGTATATTCATCCAATCCATCAAATTTTTCTATGTAATTTTTTGAAAAAATAATACATGAACCATGTATTACTATATTTTCTTGTCTTATATCTTCACTTTTTATACTATTTTCCTGTTTAACATAGCTTTTATTTATAAATCTATTTTTAATTTGTCTTAAAAATTCTTTTTTATCAATAAAGTTAATTAGCCATTTTATATATAATTTACATATTTCAATTCTATATCTAAATATAGGTTGTAATTTACTTCTATGATAATCATTATTCCCCTTTGGTAATACAATTTTAGGACCTAAAATATCAAAAGAACTTTCCTCATATTCTTTAAATAATAAATTCAAAAAATTATCCTGTATCATAAATATATCATTATTAATCATAATAATAAAATCAACATCATATTTTTCTTTAATAAATTTAAAACCAACATTATTGCCTGTTGAAAAACCTAAATTTTCTTCATTAATTATTACATTAACTTTTTCGTTTTTTTGATATATTTCTTCTAATTTTTTGCCTGTATTGTTTTTTGAACCATTATCAACTATTATAATTTCATAATTTTTAAATTCATTCTTTGAGCAGTTTTCTATGATTGATTCTATACATTTTTTTGTATCTTCTATAGTATAATAATGTAATATTAAAAAGGCAACATTATAGTTATTAGTTGTTTTTAGCATATTTCCTCCTCTATTATATTGAGCATTTTATTTGAAATATTTTTCCAAGTGTATTTTTCATCTAAACTATTTTTAACTTTAATTGCTAAATTTTTATCTTCTTGTAATTTTCTTATTGATTTATCAATTAATTGAATAAAGTCTTTATCATCACTTGCTTGATATACATATTCTGAAATATTAATTCCTGCAACTTTTGTTGTTATAATTTGTTTGCCTGCAGCTAAAAATTCATATATTTTTAATGGATTCATACTTTCTGTAAATTCATTAATTTTATGAGGTATAATTGCTATATCAAATTTATTTATTACTTCTGGTAATCTTTCATATGGTATATCGCCCAAAAACTGAATATTTTTATATTTTTTCTTTAAATATTTTACTTTCTCTCTTTGTGAATATATTGGTCCTACAATTAAAAATTCATTACTTTCATATTTCTTTACACATTGTTCAATTAAATCAAAATCAACTCTATCTTGAATTTTACCTACATATCCAATTTTTATATCATTCGATTTAAATTCTTTTTCATTTTTAACTATAAATCTTTCTTTATCTACTCCATTTGGTAACCAATATGTATTCTTATTGGTTCTAAAAAATTGTTGTAAACTTTCAGAAACTGTAAAAATTATATCTGCACTTTTTTCAATAAATTTATAATTTTCACTTAATAATTTTGAATATTGCTTCATCTGTGGATGATATAACCAATTATCAATTGCATCAAACACAAACTTTTTTTCGTTTAATTTATCTATAACACCTATTGCCATTGGATTTTGTAATAAAATAATTTTATTTTTCATATTTAAATATTGAATTGTTTCATTAATAGCATCAATTATTTTTTTATTATTGAAAATTCTATTCCACCATTTCTTTTTTAACAATAGTACACTAAAAAAGTCTTTTGATTTAAAATCAATATAGTATGTATTTTCTTTAACTTTGCAAAGTCTATAATACTTCTTATCTAATATTACTTCTCCCAAACCAGTTTTCCATCTTTTTCTTTTTAAAATTCTCTCTGCTAATGATACTGGTCTATTAACTACTAAAATTTTATTAAGCTTCTTTTCCTTAACAAAATGTTCAAATAAATGTGCATCCCTTGTTCTAAACCCCTCTTCTTTCCATTTTTTATAATCATGGAATGGTAGTATTATTAAATCTAATAAGTTTTTATCCATTATTTTTCTCCATAAATATTATTTCATATTCGTTCACAATTTTATTCCAATTATATTCTTCATTTATTCTATTTGATGAAGCTATATTATATTTTTCTATTATATTAACATCATATAATTCACAATTCTCAATTAAGCTCTTTAAATTTTTTTCTTCTTTATTCCAATATAATGCACTATCTTGTCCTACTTCTTTATTAAAACCAACATCTAATAATAAATTTAATTTAGTTGAAGCCAAAGCTTCTAACAAAGATGGATTAGTTCCACCTACTTCATGACCATGAATATATCCATATGCATTTTCTCTTATCTTTTTAATAAGTTCTTTATCATATACTGTTCCAACAAATTTAATTCTACTATCTTTCTCGAAATCTAATTCTTGTTGTAATTCTGTATAAAATTTATTTTTTTCAACATTAGTTACAATAACTAAATCTTTTTTTGTAGATGATTTCATAAATTCTTTAATTATAGTTTTATAATTATTTTCAGGAACAAATCTACCTACTATTAAATAATATTCATTTGGTTTTACATTTTTTATATTATACCAATCAAGTAGCTTTTGATCCTTATCTAACAAAGAACTTTTTTTTGTATCAGCTCCATAGGCTATAAAGGTAGTTTTAGGATTATATTTTTTATAATCTTCTTTTATATATTTTTCAATATTTATTGAATCACATATTAATAAATCAGCATGTTTTACCATTAACTTTTCTGATATCTTCCAATATTTTTTTATTAAAGTATTCCATTTTGCTCTTTTCCATTCATGTCCATCTGGATTTACATATAATTTAATTCCTAGTTTAGCTAATTTTCTTTTATAATGTGAAATAAATGGTCCTATTCTACATGCTAATATGTATACTATTCCATCTTGTATGTTATTATTTTTAATGTATTTTACAATACTTTTTAATGCTTTTAAATCATAAAGTATAGCCTTAGCAGGTCCAATATTTGGAACACTTACACTAAAGCATCTTGAATTATTATACTCAAATTCTTTACTTTCACTATTTATGCATGCTATATGATATTTTATTTCTTGGTTAATTTTTCTTTCTGTTAATTTATCTACAAAAGTCTCAAAACCTCCATATTTTGCTGGTATCCCTTTTGAACCTATGATAAAAATATTTTTTTCTTTGTTCATTTAATTATTACATTGCTCCTTCTTTTTTTAACATTTTTAATATCGTTTTTATAATAATCTTTATATCAAACCATAAAGTCCTATCTTTAATATATGCTACATCCATATTCATTCTTTCTTTAAAGCTCTTTGCATTTCTACCATTTACTTGCCAATACCCAGTAATTCCTGGCTTTACTGAAATTATTGTTTTATAATTATCTTCCATATCTTTTATTTCTCTATGTAAATAAGGTCTTGGACCTACAACACTCATATCACCTTTTAAAACATTTATAAATTGTGGAAATTCATCAATACTTGTATTTCGTAAAATTCTACCTAATCTTGTTATTCTTGGATCATGTTTTAACTTTTTGTATCTTTCATATTCTTTTTTCGCTTCTTCATTTTCTTCTAAATATTGTGTTAATTTTTCATCTGCATTCATTACCATTGTTCTATATTTATAAATTCTAAATTCTTTGCCATTTTTTCCTATCCTTATCTGTTCATAAAATAATGGTCCATCATTTTCCTTTTTTAATACTTTTAAAAAGTAAACACCAATTGTTAATGGAATTAGTAACAAAACACCTATTGTACCTATAAATATATCTATCAATCTTTTACATATTTTATAAAATACTTTTTTATTTTTTATTTCTTCTGTTAAATTAGTTTTTTGAACTATACTTGCATCTCTAGAAATAACATTATTTTCACTAATATTTACATTCATTTTCAATTTTCCCCTTATTGAAATTTATTATTAATAAATTAGATAATGTCTCTATTTATTTATATTTATGTAATATTTTTAATTACACTTTTCTACTATTTTCATTATACTATTTAACCTATATAATGTCAAACAATTTTCAGTAATAACAGTAATAACGAATAAAAAATTTTTTCTTAGAGAATAGGTACTTTTGAGATTGTTTTTCAGTACATTCTTCGCAATCCAGCATTTTCAACGCTTTTAGCCTTCTCTTTTTTATTCAAAATAGCTCAAAAAGTCCCTAT
>CAQPRV010000001.1 GCA_948857205.1 uncultured Clostridia bacterium | reverse complement strand
TTGCCTTGAACATCCCTCATTTTATATGAAAAGAATTTCTAAATATTTTCCAGTTGCATTCGAATTTTCATAAATATTTTAGATATTTTTTTCCCTTATTAAAATAAATACTCACTAAAAAATCAAGATTTGTAGGACTTAGGTAGGATAGGTCAATAGCTATTTACTTAGTTATAACCTTCACTTACAAAAATCACCAAATAAAAAAATATATATAAATGCATTATTTATAATAAGAGAATGTTTCGCACAAGAAATGTCCATCCCAAGAGATGCACTATCAATAGTAATAGCATCAAAAATGGAGGATGAACTTTTGCAAATACAGGAGGAAGGTGAGAGTGGTGACGGAATAGAAAATTCATTATCTGAAAGAGCATATTATATTTTAAGAAGGTTAAAATGGGCTGGTTGGATAGAAACTGAAATAGAAGCTAGGAATTTTGAAGAAAATGTAATTTTGCCAGACTATACAATAGAAATCCTAAATTTATTATATACATTAACGCATAAAAAAAATTTAGAATATAATTCATATGCTTATCAAACTTATGCTACACTAAAAATAGCAGTGACAGAAGAACCTAGCAGATTATATGATGCAACTCGGATTAGCATATGAAAATGCAAATAGATTGGAAAATGCTTTAAAGTCATTACACCATAATTTAGGAAGGTACTATAGAAAAATTATTGAAATACCAGAAATAAATTCTATACTAAAAGAACATTTTGAAAATTATAAAGATTACATAGATAAAATATATCATCCATTAAAAACAGATGATCCAGTAGAAATGTATAAAATACCAATATGTAAGATGATAGACCAAATAATAGGGCAAGACGTAATATTTGAAGAACTATTAAATCAGGCCAATAAATCAGGAAATTATGAAAACACAGAAGAAGCAAAATTAGACATATTACAAAAACTATTTACAATACAAGACATATTTACTAATATCAATAGAAAAATAAAAATTGTTGACAACAAAAATAGTGAATATATAAGAGCAACAAACAGAAAATTAGGATATTTATTAACAAATGATAAAGAATTAAAAGGAAAGTTAATAAATATATTAAAAAATGCCAAAAGAGAAGAAAATTTAAAAGTAATGGAAGAAAATTTAAGTATATATAGACAAACATATATCAACAAAGAATACATATTTATTAGAAATTCTAAAAATGAAAAAAGACAAGGAAAACCATTAGAGATGGAAGAAGTACAAATTGAGAGTGAAGAAGAATTAAGAGAGTTTATGAAAAAAGTAGGAGAAAGTTACACATCAGAAAAAGTAAAAAAATATATGGATAAGATACTAGGAGAAAAGCAAATTATTACAACAAATGATATACAAGTAAACACAGATGAAGATTTTATATTATTAATGTTAGGCACAATGAGTGAAGAAAAAAGCTTTTATAATATAGAATATAAAAAGAATATTGTACAAAAAGGAAAATATAGAATGCCAGAAATGACTATAAAAAGGAGATAATATGATAGAAGAATTATATCAAAATTTAGGAATTATAGAAAGAGAAAACTTCCAAAGAATTATAAATCTATTATTTGGTAAAACATTTATTGTATATAATATTTATGATGAAAACAAAAAAACATCAGTATTTAACCCTGATTATAGATTTATAGAAAGAAATTTAGAACTGTTTGAAAAATATTTAAAACTAGGAGGATGGAATTTAGAAAGAAATAATAATTACGAAGTGATTTATATTACAAGTCAATTTGGATATAATAAAATGCATTTAGATAAATTTACAACTATTATATTATATATTTTGCGATTAATGTATGAGCAAAAAAGAGAAAATATTAATTTAACAGAACATATAATAGTAAGTGTTAGTGACATCATTTCAACACTTAATGAAATAGGAGCTTATGATAAGAAAAAACCATCTTTACATGAGATAAGACAAGCGTTAGGAACAATCGCTAAATTTAATTTAATACAAAAAATAGATGGTAAATATGAAAATCCTGAAACTAAAATAATTATATTACCATCCATATTATTTGCAATTACTGCTGAAAGTATAACAAAGATAAATGATACCATAAAAGATACAAATGAAATGATAGATGAAGAATTTGTAGAAATGAATGGAGAAGAATAAATGAAAATATTAAAAAAGATGTTGTTAATTAAATGGTATTATATAGAGCATGAATTAATAGAATTTGATACTTTGAATTTTATGACAGGAAAAAATGGATCAGGAAAATCAACTATAGTAGATGCACTTCAAATAGTTATGCTAGGAGATACTAGAGGAAACTTTTTTAATAAAGCTGCTAATGAAAAAGGTGGACGAACATTAGATGGTTATTTAAAAGGTGAAATTTCAGATGATGGAGATGTGGGATTTAAAAGTAAAAGAAATGGAAGATTTACAAGTTATATAGCATTAGAATTCTTTGACACTATCGAAAGAAAAAATATTACTTGTGGAATTGTATTTGATTCTTACAAAGATGCTCCAACAGATCATATGTTTTTTATTTTAGACGATTCAATTCCAGAAAATCATTTCATAGATGAAGAAACTAATATAGCTATGGATTATAAAAAATTAAAAACATATTTTGCTCAAAACTATTCACAAGGCAAATTTAAAACTTATAAAGAAAGTAATAAATCATATCAAAATGACTTTTTGGCTAAAATGGGAGCAATAAAACCTAAATTTTTTAGTTTATTTAAAAAATCTGTTACATTTACCCCAATAGATAATATCGAAAAATTTATTAGTGAATATGTTTGTGATGTAACAAATGAAATTGATATAGAAAAAATGAAAGAGAATATAAGACAATATAAGCAATTAGAAAAAAGAGCAAATGAAATGCAAGAAAGATTAGAAGATTTAAGAAAAATAGAAGAAATATTCAATTCCTATCAAAATGATGTGGCAGAAGAATATATGCAAAAATTCTTATTAGAAAAAAGTAAATTGGAAATAGAAATAAATAAATTGACAGAAATAAAAAGCATATATGATGATAATTTAAAACAAATTGAGGGGTTAAAGCTAGAAGAAGAAAATCTACATAATCAAGAATGTGAAAGGACAAAAATTCGAGATAAAAAAATAGAAGAAAAATTAAGTTCTGATATTAATAAAAAACAAAATGAGTTAACAAAAGATATATCAGATATAAAGAAAAAACTAGATGAAATAGAAAGAAAAACAAATTCATTAATTATAAATTTTAGAAATAAGGTTTCTAAATGGAGAATAAATATTAAACAATTATTAGAAGAAAAAAATAAGATACAAGATATGCAAATATTATCTCAAATGCGAAAATTACAGGATAATATTGAATATTTATTACGAATCAATGAAGATAATATTGAAGAAACTAAAGAAGAGGTTCTACAAGAAATAAAAAATCAAATGGATGAAATTAACTCATTTGCAAATAAAATTTATTTTCAAAAAGAACAAGAAGAAAGAATGCTAGAAGAAAAGAACGAGTTACTAGAAAAGGAGATTACACAATTAAAAGAAGGAAATAAACCCTATAAAAAGAGTCTTATAGAATTTAAAGAAGAACTTAAACAAAATTTAGAGGAAAAATTTAAAGAAAAAGTAGATGTACAAATTTTAGCTGATTTGCTAGAAATAAAAGATATAAGATGGAAGAATGCAATAGAAAGTTACGTAAATCATCAAATGTTTTATTTTATAGTAGAACCTAAATATTATGAAGAAGCATCTAGAATATACAGGGAAATAGCTAAAGAAAATAAATATT
This sequence comes from uncultured Clostridia bacterium, assembly GCA_948857205.1. Classification (GTDB taxonomy): domain Bacteria; phylum Bacillota; class Clostridia; order TANB77; family CAG-508; genus CAG-269. The sequence continues at coordinate 33,571 of CAQPRV010000001.1, read as the reverse complement.
ATGGATTCGGTATTGTAGATATAGAAAATATACAGAAATTACATATTCAAATTGAAAAAGATAGTTTAGCCCACGAAATAGAAACTACTAATCAAATGGCTAAAAGCTATATTAATTATTTATTAGGAAAAGTTATAAAATGTGAAAAGGTAGAAGATTTAAGAAAATATAAAACAGGTATTACTTCAGATTGTATGTTATACAAAAATTATGTATTAAGAAAAATTTTTGATAAAAACAATGAATTTAAATTTATTGGAAAAAAATCAATTGATGAACAAATTAAAATAAAAGAAAAAGAATTAGAACAAATTAGTAAAAGCTTAGAAGAAATAAAACAAATAAAAAATATAAGTAATGAAATAAAAAATGCTGATACATTTAATCAAGAAGAGATAAAATATATTTTAGAGGATATAAATACAATAAAACAAAAAACAATATTAAAAGAACAAAAAGAAAAATATAATATTGAATTAAATGAACTTGACTTAACTTGGTTAGATAAAATAAACGATGAAATTGAAAAGTTAAATGATGAAATACAAAAGATACAAGATAAAGAAAAGGAAAAATCACAAAGTGTAGCAACACTAAATGCTAATACCGATTTAATAAAAGATGAAAAGATTCCAGAGCATGAAAAAGAAATAGAAAGAATAAAGAAGAGCATTGAATACCAATTTGATGAAGAATGGATACAAAAATTTGGAAATAAAAAATTCGAAAATGAGATACAAAATACTAAATTAGAAACAATCCAAAAAAGAGCAAGCATGGTTATTTCTAATATAGAGACCAGAAAAGAACAAAAACTAGATAGTTTAATTAATGTAAGATCAGAATATGTTAAAAAATATAATTTAGGTAATAATGTATCAGATAGAAATTCAAATAAAGAATTTTCAGAAGAATTAAAAAAACTAGAAGAAATAGAATTACCTAATTATATTGAAAAAATTAAGGATTCAAAAGAAAAAGCTTATCAACAATTTAGAGAAGATTTTATTTCAAAATTAAAAGCAAATATTGATGAAGTAGAAAATCAAATTGAAGAATTAAATGATGCGTTAAAAAATAGTAGATTTGGTATTGATGAATATTATTTTAAAGTAAAACCGAAACAAGAATATAAAAGATTTTATGATATGATAAAAGATGAAATATTAATGGAAGGATTTAACTTGTGGTCAGAAGCATTTAATTCAAAATATAGTGAAGTTATAAATGAGTTATTTAATAAGTTGACAAGTAGTGATGTACATGATGATGAATATAATAAAAATATATCAATTTATACAGATTATAAAACATATTTAAGTTTTGATTTAGTAGTAACTAATAAGCAGGGAGATGTACAACATTTATCAAGAACACTAAATAAAAAATCAGGAGGAGAGACTCAAACACCATTTTATATATCTATTTTGGCGTCATTTGCGCAATTATATAGAATTAACAAAAACAGAAGTGATAATACTCTTAGATTAATAGTATTTGATGAGGCATTTAATAAAATGGATGAAGAAAGAATGAAAGAAAGTTTGAAACTATTACCAAAATTTGGATTTCAAGCAATTATTGCAGCTCCATCTGAAAAAGCAGGTGAAATTATACCACTAGTACCAAACACTTTATGTGTTATAAGAAAAGATAAAAATACAGTAATAAAACAGTGGAGTAAAGATAGAAATATTATAGAATAGAGGAAAATATGAATTATAAACAAATTGTATTAAATAAACTATTAGATAAATATGAAAAAAGTAAATCTTATCTAAAACCTAGCAATAGAAGGATTATGGTAAAAGTGGAAGAAATAAAAGAGTATAATATAGAAAATTATGAGTACAAAATACTCTTTCATGAAATATTAAAAGAGCTAAAAAAGAAGAAAATAGTAAATTTTAATTATTTAAAATATGAGGAAGGGAATATTTTAGATAAAATATGGTTGGAAAAAGAAAATGTAGACAAAGCATATATAGAAATTCAAAGAGAAAATCCTAAAAATACTTATACAATAATTTTAGAACAATTAGAAACTATTAGATTTGAACAAGAATGGCTACAAAAATTCTTTGAAGAAATGAAGGCATATATGATAAAAAATCAAAAGCAAAATAGCTTATTGCCACTTTCAAAGTCAGATTTTATATTAAAGGCATTACAAGAAATAGATAGAATGCAAAATGAAAGCAAAGTTAACAGTATGCTTAAAAGAATATTTAGTATAAAGTGTTATAATGATTCAAAATTTTTTGAGAGAGAAATTGAAAAATATATAATAAGTATTGCTAAAAAATATTATTTTAAAGAAAATAATATTATGGAATTAAATAATGACGAAATATTAAAAGAACTTGGAATAGTAAAATATCCAGAAGTAATTGAATTTTGCGGTAATATGAGATGTAAAATAAATGAAAAAATAATTGAATTTTCAGATATAACAATCGGAAGTTACATTAATAGTAGCACAATTTTAAATATAGAAGACATAGAATTAATAGATGTAGAGAAAATTATTTGGATTGAAAATAAAGCAAATTATATTGATTATATTTCAAATAAAAAGACAAATGAATTTGTTATATATCATGGTGGATTTTATAGTCCTATAAAAGGAGAGTTTTTTAAAAAAATTTATAGAGCGAGTAAAGATATATCAAATAATATTACATACTTACATTGGAGTGACATTGATATAGGTGGATTTGAAATTTTTGTTAGATTAAAAAATAATATAGTTAAAGAAGTTGAGCCTTATAAAATGGATAAAAATATATTATTAGAAAATAAAAATTATTGGAATTATTTTGATGAAAATTACAAAAAAAGACTTAATAAATTACGAGAATGTAATGAATATAGTATATTTTTTAGTACTATAGATATCATGCTTAAACATTATTGCAAATTAGAGCAAGAAGTTCTTATTAGTTAGAAAAAAGAATAATCTGTAAGAAAGATATACAGATTATTCTTTTTTTCTACATCTTAAAAAAACATTTTTTTTCATAATTTATATGTTAAAATGTTTGGCAATGATAGGAGGAAATTGATATGAAATTTATAGATGATGAGCATAAAGAGTTTTGGAATGAGAAGTATAAAATAATAGAAAAATGTGGTAAAATAGATGTGTATTATAAATCATTAATTTATACATTGGGAATTAGTGAAATAACGAGAAGACATTTTTCTGAAATATTTAATATAAGCAATGGAGAAATAAATATTGATTGTATTAATTGTTTTTGGCAAACGAATACCAGTGCTAAAGTTGTGAGATTAGCATTTTCATTGTGGAATACATGTAATTATGATAGTACAATAGATTGCGAAGAAAATCAATTGTCAAAATTGTATAACATAAGTGAAATATTTTCATGTAGTTTTGCACCATTTTTTGTGGAAGCAATAAAAATTAGATATCCTGAATATTTCAATTATAGTATGTTAAATGAATTTATAGAAATGCAAGAAAAAAGCATGTAATTATCTATTAGAACTACAAAGAAAAATGGAAAAAAGATTGACATTATTTAAAATTTATGATAATCTATAAAACATAAAAAGGAGTGAATTTGTATGACAAGCGAAATAAGAACAAATAATAACTTAATATTAACACTCTTATCTCTATTAGATATTAATAGGGAAGTTTTGTCATACACAAAAAATAACTCTTTAAAAATTTAGAAAAGACAGAAATAAAATAAGTGTATTATATAGAACATCTCTATTAATTTTAATAGAGGTGTTTTTTGTTTCAAATTAAACCTGTTATTTCTAAATTTAGATATAAAAAATAAAAAAGAAAGGATGATTAATTATGGGAATGACAATGACACAAAAAATACTAGCAAATGCAGCAGGAAAACCAGAAGTAAAAGAAGGAGATTTAATAATGGCAAATTTAAATCTAGTTTTAGGAAATGACATAACCAGTTCAGTAGCAATAGATGAACTTAACAAAATTGAATGTCATAAAGTGTTTGACAAACAAAAAATAGCACTTGTACCAGACCACTTTACACCTAACAAAGATATTAAATCTGCTATGCAATGTCAAAAATTAAGAAAATTTGCATTAGAAAATGAAATTGAAAATTATTTTGAAGTTGGAGAAGTTGGAATTGAACATGCTCTTCTTCCAGAAAAGGGGCTTGTAGTAGCAGGAGATTGTGTAATTGGAGCAGATTCGCATACATGTACTTATGGTGCTTTAGGTGCATTTTCAACAGGAGTTGGCTCAACAGATATGGCATATGCAGTAGTCACAGGAAAAGCTTGGTTTAAAGTACCAAGTGCAATAAAATTTATCTTAACAGGAAAACCAAAGCCTAATATAAGTGGAAAAGACATTATTTTACATATAATTGGAAAAATAGGAGTAGATGGTGCTAGATATAAATCTATGGAGTTTACAGGAGATGGTTTAAATAATCTTAGTATGGATGATAGATTCACAATGGCTAATATGGCAATTGAAGCAGGAGCTAAAAATGGAATTTTTGAAGTAGATGACAAAACAATAGACTATATGAAAAATCATAGTAAAAAAGAATATAAAATTCATAAAGCAGATGAAGACGCAAAATATGATGAAATATTTGAAATAGATTTATCTAGTATAGACTATACAGTAGCTTTTCCACACTCACCAGGAAATGCAAAAACAAAAGAACAATGGGAAGATATAAAAGTAGACCAAGTTATAATAGGTTCTTGCACAAATGGAAGATTTGAAGATATAAAAGCAGCAGCAGAAATATTGAAAGGTAAGAAAGTAAAAAAAGGAGTAAGAGTTATAGTATTTCCAGCAACACAGGCAATTTATTTAGAATGTATAAAAGCTGGATATGTTCAAACTTTAATTGAGTCAGGTTGTGTAATAAGTGCACCAACTTGTGGACCTTGCTTAGGTGGACATATGGGAATTTTAGCTGAAAATGAAGTATGTGTTTCTACAACTAATAGAAACTTTTTAGGAAGAATGGGACATATAACTAGCAAAATATATTTAGCATCTCCAAAAGTTGCGGCAGCCAGTGCAATTGCTGGAAAACTTGTTACACCAGAAGAAGTATAAAAATATTTATTTAAGTAAAGGAGAAGGTTGAATATTATCCAAAATATGGAAAATAATTCATACTAATTTGAGCCTTTAAGAAAGGAATGATAATAAAAATGAAAACTAATGGTAAATGTATAAAATATGGAGATAACATTGATACAGATGTAATAATACCTGCAAGATATTTGAATACATCTGATCACAATGAACTTGCTAAACATTGTATGGAGGACATAGATAAAAATTTTATAAATAAAATTAGTAAAGGAGATATTATGGTAGCAGGTAACAACTTTGGTTGTGGTTCATCAAGAGAACATGCACCTGTTGCAATAAAAGCAAGTGGAATTTCTTGTGTAATTGCAAAAAGTTTTGCAAGAATTTTTTATAGAAATTCAATAAATATTGGACTTCCAATTTTAGAATGTTCAGAAGTAGATAAAATTAATGAAAAAGATGAAATTGAAATTGATTTTGATAATGGAGAAGTGTTTAATAAAACTAAAAATGAAAGTTATAAGGTAACTAAATTTCCTGAGTTTATGCAAAACTTAATTAATAGTGGTGGTCTTATGGCAACAATAAATAATAAAAATAAATAAAGGAGGATTAAATATATGGGAAAATATAAAGTTGCAGTAATAAAAGGTGATGGAATTGGACCAGAAATAGTAGAGGCAGGTATAAAAGTTTTAGATAAAATAGCAGAAAAATACAATCATCAATTTGAATATGAAGAAGTTTTTATGGGTGGATGTGCTATAGATAAATTTGGCGAACCACTTCCAGATAAAGAGTTAGAAAAATGTTTAAAATCAGATAGTATAATATTAGGTGCAGTTGGTGGACCTAAATGGGATAATGTAGAAACCCAAAAAAGACCTGAAAAAGGATTATTAAAACTAAGACAAAAATTAGAAGTATATGCAAATCTTAGACCAGCTAAAATAATACCAATGTTACAATGTGCATCACCTTTAAAAAAGGAAAAAACTGATAATGTAGATATAATGGTAGTAAGAGAATTAACAGGTGGAATTTATTTTGGAGATAGAGGAAAAACAGATATAGACGCATATGATGTAGAAAAATATTCAGTAGAAGAAATAAAAAGAATTGCAAAAGTTGGTTTTGATATGGCAATGATAAGAAATAAGAAAGTAACTTCTGTAGATAAAGCAAATGTACTAGAAACTTCTAGACTTTGGAGAAAAACTGTTGAAGAAGTATCAAAAGATTATCCAGAAGTTACATTAGAGCATATGTATGTAGATAATATGGCAATGCAATTAGTTTCAAATCCTAGTAAATATGATGTACTTATTACTTCTAATATGTTTGGAGATATATTATCAGACTTATTAGCAGCAGTTTGTGGATCAATTGGGATGTTATCATCTGCAAGTCTTGGAAACACTAAAAGAGGATTATATGAGCCTATACATGGAAGTGCACCAGATATAGCAGGAAAAAATATTGCTAACCCACTTGCAACAATAAGTTCAATAGCAATGATGCTTGAGATTTCATTTGGATTACCAAAAGAGGCAAGAGAGATTGAAAATGCAATAAATAAAGTTTTAGAAAAAGGCTATAGAACACAAGATATTTATGAAGAAACTTCAAATCAAACAAAAATAGGAACTATGGAAATGGCTGACAAAGTTATTGAAGAAATAAAATGAATGGAGATAATAATAATGAAAAATTTTGAAAGTTATAAAAAACTATATGACTGGAAAAAACCTAAAAAAAGGAATTGGCCAGACAAAGAAATAACACATGCTCCAATATGGTGTAGTGTGGATTTAAGAGATGGAAATCAAGCATTAGCCAATCCGATGAATATAGAAGAAAAAATAGCCTTCTTTGATTATTTAACAAAAATAGGTTTTAAAGAAATTGAAATAGGTTTTCCAGCTGCATCTGAAACAGAATATAATTTTACTAGATATTTAATTGAAAATAATAAAATCCCAAAAGATGTAAAAATACAAGTTTTAACACAATCAAGAGAAGAAATAATAGCTAAAACTTTTGAATCTTTACAAGGTGCTAAAAATGCAATAGTACATTTATATAATTCAACTTCAAAGATACAAAGAGAAGTAGTATTTGGTAAAAGTCAGGAAGAAATTAAGAAAATAGCAACAGATGGTGCAGAATTGATAGTAAAATATATTGAAAAATATCCAGAAACAAATTGGAATCTTGAATATTCACCAGAAAGTTTTAGTACAACAGAAATAGATTATGCAATTGAAGTTATTAATGCAGTAATAAAAATTTGGAAGGGAAAAACAAAAAATAAAATTATAATAAACTTGCCTGCAACAATAGAATGTTCAATGCCAAATGTTTTTGCAGACCAAGTTGAGTATGTTTGTGAAAATATAATAGATAGAGAAAATGTATTAATAAGTATACATTCACATAATGACAGAGGAACAGGTGTTGCAACTTCTGAAATATCAATACTTGCTGGTGCAGATAGAATAGAAGGTTCATTATTTGGAAATGGAGAAAGAACAGGAAATGCAGATATATTAAATATTGCAATGAATATGTATGTTTTAGGAGTTGATCCTCAATTAGATTTTTCAAATATTAATGAAACAAAAGAAATCTATGAAAAATATACTAAAACGAAGGTAGGACCAAGACAACCATATGCAGGGGAGCTAGTATTTACAGCATTTTCTGGTTCACACCAAGACGCAATATCAAAAGGCTTAAAAAGTATCAAAAATGAAAATAAAAAATATTGGGAAGTTCCATATTTACCAATAAATCCAGCAGACATAAATAGACAATATGAACCAATTATAAGAATAAATAGTCAATCTGGAAAAGGTGGAGTTGCATTTATTTTAGAAAATGAGTATGGTTATAATATCCCAAAGGATATGGGGAAAGAAGTGGGATATTTTATAAAAGGAATTTCAGATAAAAAAGGTAGAGAACTTGAAAATATAGAAATATATAATTCATTTATAAAAGAATATGAAAATAGACAAGAGCAAATATCACTTATTTCATATGAAATTCAGAATGTAGAACAAATTACAAAATTAAAAGCAAAGTTTAAAGTAAATGGAAAAGATGTACAAAAAATAGGAGAAGGAAATGGTCCAATAGATGCTTTTTCAGATATTTTAAAACAAATGGGATATGAATTTATTTTTAAAGACTATATACAACAATCATATAATGAAAACAAAGAAAAATCTAGTGCAATAACATATATTTGCATTTCAAATAAAAATGAAAAAATATGGGCTATTGGAAAAAATGAAGATGTTGTTAAATCAGGATATTTAGCAATAATTAGCTCAATAAATAGAATGAAAGAGAGGAAATAATAATGTTAGATATAAAAATTGAAAAAACAAAAAATCCAAAGAAAAAGCCAGAAGAAGGGCAAGAAATCAGTTTTGGTACTGTTTTTACAGATCACATGTTTATAATGGAATATAAAGAAGGAAAAGGATGGATTAATCCAAGAATTGAAGAATATAAAAATATTAGTTTATCTCCTGCCTCAATGATATTTCATTATGGTCAATCAATGTTTGAAGGTCTAAAAGCATATAAATCTGAAGATGGAAGAACATTACTATTTAGACCAACTAAAAATATCCAAAGAGCAAATAATTCAAACAAAAGATTATGCATTCCAGAAATAGAAGAAAAAGATTTTTTGCAAGCAATTATAGAACTTGTAAAAATTGATGAAGAATGGATACCTAGAAAACAAGGTTCATCTTTATATATAAGACCATTTATAATTGCAACAGAGCCAAATTTAAGTGTAGAACCATCAAAAGAATATATGTTTATTATAATTTTGTCACCTGTTGGTGCTTATTATAAAGAAGGCTTAAATCCAGTAAAAATATGGATAGAAGATGAATATGTAAGAGCAGTAAGAGGAGGAATTGGAGAAGCTAAAACAGGTGGAAATTATGCAGCTTCATTACTTGCACAAAAAAAATCTCATGAATCTGGATATTCACAAGTTTTATGGTTAGATGGTGTTGAACATAAATACATAGAAGAGGTTGGAGCAATGAATATATTTTTCAAAATTGATGGAAAAATAGTAACACCAATGTTAAATGGAAGTATTTTACCGGGAGTAACTAGAGCATCAGTAATAGAACTTTGCAAATCTTGGGGATACAGTGTTGAAGAAAGAAGAATATCAGCAGAAGAGTTATATATTGCTGCAAAACAAGGAAAATTAGAAGAGGTTTTTGGAAGCGGAACAGCAGCAGTGATTTCTCCAGTTGGAACATTGAAGTTTGGAGAAGAAGTTTTTGAAATAAACGGTGGAAAAATTGGAGATATAAGTCAAAAAATTTATGATACAATTACAGGGATACAGTATGGTAAAATCGAAGATAAATTTGATTGGATTGTAGAAGTTAAATAGCTTCATTACAAATCAAAACTACCCTTTGAAAGGGTGGTTTTGATTTGTACAATATCCCATAAAAAGTAAAAATATAGCTCATATGGCATTAGGTCTTGTTAATATAACAGATGAAGAAACAAGAGGAAAAAAAGAAACAATTATATACAATATATGACCAATAAAATTGCTAAAAAGATAAATACATATTATAATTAAAAAAAGGAGGGTTAAATATGAAGACTAAAGATAATGAAATAAATAAAATATTAGATAGAGCAAAGAATTATAGAAAAGATTTATCAAAATCTATGAACGAGTTTGGAAATTTTAAAAATCTAAATGTAGAAGAATTACAAAAAGAATTTCAAGAAGAAAGAAATGAATTTAAAATAGAAGATAAAAGAAATATATTTGTACAATGCAAAATAACAAAAGATGAAGCAAATAAAGGGTGTATAAGGAAGATTAGATATAATAGAATAACTACAAAGGAAACAACAGAATCAAATGAAATTTTTACAAAAATACCAAAAGGAACAAAGGTAGGACAAAATATTGTAATATATGGAGAAGGAAATTATGTAAAAGAGTTAAATAAAAATAGTGATTTAATTATAGAAATTATATAGGGGAATTGAAAGTGGAAAATAATATTTTTAAATTTGCAACAAAAGAATTATCACAAGATGCGTTTTTGGCTTGGTTGATTAACTGGTATAGTATTAAAGAAAATGCTGAAAATAAAGCTATAAAAAAATGTGTTAAGGAATTTTTATGGAAAATTTTAGAGAAAAAAGAAAAATGGAAAAAACTATTAGAGAAAGATGAAATAGAAATTCAAGGTATTGAAGTGCAATTTTTTAAAATAGATGTATTAGTTTTGTTAAAGAACAAAAATAATAATGAATATTTAGCAATTATTATTGAAGATAAAGTAAGCACATCAGAACATGATGCACAAATAGAATATTATAAATATAATTTGCATGAATTTTTATTAAAGATAGATGAATATAAAAACATACCAAAAGAAAAATTAGAAATCTTAACAGTATATTATAAACCTTATGATGAGTGTAATATTGAAGAAAAAAATGTTGATTATGTTTTTTCAAGAGAAAAGATAATTGAAACATTTAGAAACATTAATGAAGTAAAACAAGAATATTTACAAGAGTACATGGAATATATCAATGCTATAGAGGAATGTGCACAAAAATATGATGAAGAAAATGAATATAATATAATTATAAAAAAGAAGAAAGAAGATATAAAATACTTATCATTTTTTAAAGAAATAAAAGATGGAAAAATTGCGTATCAAAAATATATAGATAACAATATTAATAAAAATGTGAGTGAACTGCAATTACTTACATATTATGGAAAAACAACAAAAAATAATAAAGAACAAAAAGTAGAATATTCATTTTATGATAAAGAGAAAATTTATTTTGATATAGGAACAACTGGAAGTAAAACAACATGGTGGTGTAATTTACCATTGAATTTTCAGATTGATTCAGATATATTTAGTAAATATGCATTTATAAAAATAAACTTTTATAAAGATAAAAAGAATACATTAATGTTAAAATTTGCGAAAAAAAGAGAACCAATAAAAAGTAAAGAAGAATATAATAATAAGTTTAAAGAAGAATGTATTTATTTTTCTAATGGAAAAAAATATAAATTATATAATACATTTGATACAAGAGTATTTAAAAAACAAAATAAAAAACAAGTATATTTTGAAATTTTTGAAAAATTAAAAAAAACGAAAGAATATTGTGATGAAAAGAATATATCAATAAACATATCAGGGGATGGTTCAACGAAACAACAATCTGAAATAAATATATTTACAATAACATTAAATGGAAATATAAAAGAACAAATGAAAAACATAGAAGAATTAATAAAAAATATTATCAAAGATTTAGATGGTAAAAAGATAAAATTATATACAGAGGGAAATTATGAAGAATTAAAAGTGAAATGGATACAAAAGGAGTAATTATGGACTTATATGAAAAAAATGGAAATATATTATACATACTAAATGTATTAAAAAAATATAGTGATGAAGGACATATGCTTTCTTGTGCTGAAATACAAAGAAAAGTTAAAGAAAACTATGAGGTGAAAATTGACACAAGAACAATAAGAAGAAATATCAATTTACTAAAATACAAATTAGATTATGATATTAGTACAAGAGATGATAATGGCAAAGGTTATTATATTAATAGAGATCCAGAAACAGATTTCGAACCTGGGGAAATTCGAGCAATAATTGATAATTTTAGCTATGCAAATTATATAGTTCCATCAATTGCTAAAGACATTATAAAGAAATGTAAGAATATACAAACAGTGCATGAAAATGAAAAAATAAAAGATTATCAAATATATGCAAATGATTCCAAAACTGAAAATGTAGAAGTATTAAAGAATATAGAAGATATTTCAAATAGTATATATGAATACAAAAAAATCAAATTTGAATATTGGAAATATACAATAACAAATAAATTAGAAAAGAAAATAGTAAGCAATCCAATAGTTTCTCCTTATGCTATTGTATATAACAAGCAAGAATTTTACTTGATAGGAATTAAAGAAGGACAAACTGAATTTTATAATTATAGAATTGATAGAATAAAAAATATTCGAATTCTTAATGATAAAATAACAATTAAGAAAGAAAAAAGTGATATACAAGAATTTGCGGAATCTTCAATAGAAATGTTTGGAGGAAAAAAGGAAGAAGTTGAAGCAACTTGCCATATTTGCCTATTAGATACAATTTTTGATGCTTTTGGAAGAAATGTAACTATTAAGAAAATACAAGGAGATGAAGAACATTTTAAATTAGTAGTTGATACAAATCCATTAGGTTTTAGAATGTGGGCAATGAGAAATATTGATTTAGTAGAAGTAAAAAAACCAAATTCTTTAAGAAATGAAATAAAAATGATTTTAGAAAAGGCAATTAAGAGACATAAGTAAAATGATATTATAGAAAAATTAAAAGATTTTTTGACATACATACACATTATGTGACCAATATAATTGATAGAGTTTCTTTTATAGTTTATATTATAAATTGTAAAGGAGATTTTTTATTATGATGATTTATTTTTTACAAGTAATGTGTTATCTAAATGAAGAAGAACATTATGAAAATGTATATTCTACAAAAGAAAAAGCAATTAGTGAAGGAAAAGTTTGGCTAGAAAAACTATTAAGAGAGCAATATGAAGATTGGTTTGAAGATGAAGAAAAAAACAATATACCTAATTTAACAGATGAACAATTATTTAAGTTAAAAGCATGTTATGATTTTTCAATAACAGAATATAATCCAGAGAAAGTTGACAAATTAGAAAATGTAAACAATTTACCAATTGTTAAAGATTATGATATTTATGATTTATATTCTACTGAATTACAACCAGCAAAAATTGTACATAATTATGATTACAATGGAAATGAAAAAAATATTTCCGGAATATTTATATTTAATTTTAAAGGAAAACGAAAAGAAAAAACAATAACAATGAATTATGAAGATTATAATAACAAAATTGCTGGAACTAAATTTAAAAAAGGAGATATAGTAAAAATTAAGAAATCTCAAGATTATAGCTTTCAAGATAAATTGCATGTAATAACAGATATACCACATAAAAGTAACACTCAAAAATTTTTTAGAAATACTTATGATGTAATAGTTAATCATAATGCATTTGATGAAGGTTGTCATATAGATGTATTTTATGAAAATGAGTTAGAACTTTATACAGGAGAACTACCAAAAGATTCGCCAATCACATTTTTAAGTAAATATTTTAAAGGAGAAATTGAACTAAAAGACATAAACTGGAGTGATATTGAATGTGGAAAAATTACATTAAATGAAAATAAAAGTTTTAGAGACTTTCCAGAAATAATCAAACAATTAGAAGGAGAGAAGAATAAATGAATACAGGATTTAAAAAAGTAGATGAAATAATTGAAATAAATAAAGAAGATTTTAATCTAAAAGAGATTTGTTATAATAAAGTTTATGAATTATATGGAAAAAAACTTCCAAAAGAGATAAAAGATAGATTAGACTTAGAGTTAAATTCAATTATAAACAATCACTTTGAAACTATTTATTTGATATGTAGAGAATTAGTAAAATATTCTAATAAATTAGGGTATGAAACAGGTTTTAGAAGTAGTATTGGAAATTCGCTTGTTGCATATTTATTAGGAATTACAAACATAAATCCTATTCAATATAATTTACCTTTTGAGATTTTTGCTAGCAAAAATTATGATAAAGAACCAAAAATTAATTTGTATTTTTCAAGCAAAATACAATCAAAAATAGTTAGATATTTACAAGAAAGATATGGTAAAACTAAAGTCAATATATTAGGAAATGATGATATAACAATTTTACATGAATTAGAAAAAGAAACGAATACAAGTTCAAAAAATATAAAATTAGATGATAAAGAAACTTTAAAAATGTTTTTACATGCAAATGATAAGTCATATCAAATTAGTACAAATGGAATTTCAGAGTTTGGAAATGTTTTGGTAAAAAAAATGGTTGAAATTACAAAACCACGCAACTTCAATGAGTTGGTTTGCATATCTGCACTTTCACATGGTTCAAGAACGTGGAATTATAATGCTTGTTTATTAATTGAAGAAAAAGGTAAAAAAGTCGATGAAGTTATTTCAAATAGAGCAGATATGTATAATTATCTTTTAAATGCTGGAATTGATAAAAATACAGCTTATGATATAACATTATTTATTACAGACGGGAAAGCATTAAAAGGAAGAAGCTTATGGAAATTACAAAACGAAGAGTATAAAGAGTTTAGGGATAAATGGGAAGAATATAAAAAGATATTACGAGAACATAACATTCCTAATTGGTATATAGAGGATGCAGAAAAGATAGAATATTTGTTTTTAAAATCTTGTGCAATTGAAAATACAATAAATGAATTTAAAATAGGTTGGTATAAAGTTCATTATCCTAAAGAATTTTATAAGGTATATTTTAAATTAAAATCAGACTTAAAAATAAAAGACTATTATTGTAAAAGACAAGTTAAAACAGAATTAAATAGATTATATGATTTAAATGAAATTCACAAAAATAATCAAGAATTTAAGTATGATAAGAATATAGACAATAAAATCAATGATTTAGAAATGATACTTGAAATGTTTAATAGGGGAATATTAAAAGAAAAAGGAGAAATAAATGATGATTATAATCTTATAAATTCAAGAGCAATTTCAGATTATTGTAGAAGTATAAAACACAAATTTAATACCGAAGAATTAGCTGTTTTAGTATATAGAAACAATAGAATAAATATACAAGATAAAATTAAAAAGTATAATGATTTGATAAAAAATTATCCAGATATGGAAGTAAAAGAAAAAATTAATTGTAATTATTATAAAAGTGTAAAAACAATGATAAAGCAAGAAATTCAAAGATTAAATATAGTATATAAAAAATTAATTGACGAAAATGATGACAGTATATGTACTTGGACAGAATATAACAAATCAACTTTACATTATGATCATAGAAGTGATATAAAAAATACTTTTAAAAATTACAAAGAAGCATTAAAAGATGTTCAAAAATATATCAAAGAATACAATGACACAATATCTTTCCAAATTACTAAGAAATATTTTGGGAAAAAGAATAAAGAAATTTATGCTGAATTTATTGTAAAAGACAAAACAACAATTTTAACCAATATAAAAGAATCAGAGAATTGTTTTTTAGATATTGACCAAATTTTCTTAAATATTCCAACACCATTTAAAAAAGGAGATATTCTTGCAACAGACAGTAAATCTCTTAGAAATTATGGTGATTGTGAAGATATTTTTGTTTTAGATTATTTATGTACTTGGCGAGAAGGAATTAAAGAATTCTTAGCAAAAGGAAATTATGATTCTTCAGATATGATTGGATATGGGTATTATTTATATGGGGAAAATTCAACTGAATTTGTAAGAGATAATAAATGGGATTATGATTCTTTTGAATATTATGATAAAGAACTTACTGGACATCGCCGAATATTAAAAGATATAAGTAGTTTTATAACTGGAAAAATCGGACTAGAATTGTTTGTACATGCTTATGATATTTATAAAACAGAATTTAAAAATCAAATGCCAGATTTTTATACTGATGAAGGACTAAAGCTCGCAGGAATGAGCGAAGAAGATATTTCTAGAATAAATAACCACAAAAGTAATAAAATATATAATATGTCAAAAGAGGAACAAGAAGAAATTTTTAAAAATTTTACTTGTATATATAAAAAAATTGATAAAAGAAAAATAAAGCAAATTGAGACAGACTTTGATAATAATATATATGTATTAACAAATTTAGGAAAGCTTTATAAAACAGCAGAGTACCAAGAAGAATTAGAATTTTTAAGTGAAAATATTTTAAAAATTTATTTTTTAGATGGAATAAATTTATATAAAATAACAAATGAAAATATCATTTTACCTATTGAGGATAATGAAAAATGGAGTAAGACTGATAAATATTTAAATAATAATAATTGTAAATATAAGAAAATTGAAACAAGTATAATGAATATAGTTGCATTAACAGAAAATGGCGATGTACGAGCGTTATGTGGATATTCAAATTTAGGTATAATACCTAATAATTTTATAAATGTTCAAGATATTACAATTGTAGAAGAAGATGGGGTGGATATGCCATATATTTATAAAAATAAAGAATGGAAAGAATTATATTATGAGGACAACAGGTAATATTAGATAGTTATGTAGCAATGTTATATCATTATGAAACAATATAGTTTAATAATTGATATAATTAAAACTGCTAAAAATAAAATTTTAATTATATATAATTATATAGATGATAGTATTTTGAAAATGTTAGCAAAGAAGAATAGAGATGTAGAACTTCTTATATTAACATCACAAAATAGTAATATAAGCAATACCATTGTGGAGCATCATTAAAAGATTTAGGAAAAAAATGTTTACTCATTCAAATACTGAAAACAAATCTAGGCTGATACCTTTCAAGCCAAATATTAACCTGGTAAAGGTACGCCATTAATTGTGGACCCGTTGTAGAATGTCAGTAAACAGTACGAGTGGGGGGACTGAAAAATAAGCATTTTTTAAAAGTGTAATTACCTATTTTTAAAAAAGTCAAAACTTGAATTAAGAAATGATTGATAAATTAGCCAAAAAAGTGTAAAATATCTTTAAGTATTAGGGAGGAAGAATAATGATTAAAGATAATTTAATAGAAGTGCTTCATGAAATGGAAGAAGTAACAAAGTTATTTCAACTTGAGCCATTTGATATTTACATTATTGGTGGAGGTGCATGCATATTAGGCGAATATACAACGAGAGCAACGTTAGATATAGATTTTGTTGATTTAGGATATCCAGCAAAATATGGAAAAGTATTTGTATTATTAAGAGATTATGATATGTTAGAATATCAAAGTACAATATTATCTCCAACTTATAAAGAAAGAGCAGTAAAATTAGAAGAATTTGAATATATTAATGTTTATATTCTTTCAAAAGAAGATATTGCAATAAGTAAAATTATAAGACTTGCGGAGAAAGATATAGAAGACTTAAATCAAATAATACCTAATTGTAATAAAGAAATTTTAAATAATATTATAGAAGAAATTTTAAATAGAGAAGATTTATTTGAAAGTAAAAAGACTGAATTTGAGAAAAAGTTAAAAATATTTAAGGAGAAGTATAATGTATAGAGTTTTTTGTGAAAGCTATCAAAATTTTATAAATTCATTGGATGAAAATAATTGTAGATTAGAAATAGCTAAGCCACTAGAATTAATAGCGAATATTGATAAGTATATACAAGAAGAAAAAAAACAAAGTGAGTTATTTAAAAGATTATGTGATTTGATTTATTTTATGAAAGAGAATGTTGAAAGATTTCCTAAATTAAAAGCATTTTTATGGACTTTAAGTTCAAGAAATATGAATGGTAAAAAATATAATATAGCAAAAGTAGAAGAACTAGAAGAACAGACAAAATTAATAAATTCGTTTTTGAAATTGGCTTATTGGTATTAATATATTAAAGAGGTAGAAGTAGTAACATTCTGTAAAAAGAAATATACAAAGATTTCCAGAAAAATTTTGTTTTCAATTAGAGCAAAAGGAATTTCAAAACTTGAGGTGCCAATTTGTCACCTCAAGTTTTAAAAAACAAAACTATGGTGGTAGACGATATACGCCATTTGTATTTACAGAACAAGGAATAGCAATGCTTTCAGCATTATTAAAAAGTGATATTGCAGTTAATGTAAGTATTCAAATTATGAAAGCATTTATTGAAATGAGAAATTTTCTATTTTACAATGGACGAGTATTTCAAGAAATAAATACTATGAAAAGCAAATTATTAGAATATGATGAAAAATTTGATATAGTATTTGATGAGTTGCAAAACAAAAAGGAAGAAGAATTTAAACAAAAGATATTTTTTAATGGACAAATTTACGATAGCTATAGTTTAATAATTGATATTATCAAAACTGCTAAAAACAAAATTTTAATTATAGACAATTATATAGATGATAGCATTTTAAAAATCTTATCTAAAAAAAATAAAGATGTAGAGGTTGTTATATTAACATCACAAAATAGTAATATAAACAAATTAGATATTAATAAATTTAACAAACAATATCCAACATTAAAAGTAGCAATAACAAATACAAGCATGCTTTAATGAAGTAGAAGAAGAACTAGGTCTGTCTTGTGATCATGAAAATTTTCCATTTATAGATGGTTATTTTCCTGTTGGGGCTATAGATAGACCAGAAGGAAGTGCAGAAAATTGTATGATGATAGTAAAACACTATGCTTTTATGATGAGAGATGGAGTAAAAAGTAAAATAAGAAATAATGAGGCAAAAAGAATATTCTTTGAGTCATGGGATATAGCTAAAGAAAAATTTGGTATTGATGACAATATATCAGGGGCGTATAAATTTTTTGGAACAAATAAAATGGCAATAATTAATGAATTAGATAAATTTGTTCACAAAATTGCTCTTTTAGATAAGTTAGGACCAGATGCAACTTGGGATACGATAGCACTAAATGACTGTGAATCAGTAGAACAATATAGAAGAAAAATGCCTGAGTCTGGAGATGGATATGTGAATTGGGAAATTATATCAACGAGAGAAGATCTAACCCATGAAATTGTAGGAGAAAATACAATTTTGGAAACTATAAGAGCAAGAGAAAATTTAAGTTATGAAGATATAGAAGATATAATAGCTATCACTGGCAAAGTTATAACAATAAGAAAAGAAGATATAATAGCTATAGGTAAACAACATACAAGTCATGACTTTTCAGAGATAATTGCTCCTCAATCAGATATAAACAATATTATAAAAATGACTAGAATGTTTAGAAAAACGAAAGAGGAACCATATAAATAACAAAAAAGAATTACACACAAATCGACTAATTAAAGTGGGGGATTACTATGGAGCAAAGCTATGAAGAAGCAGTGACAGAAGTATTAGATATTTTAAATCATACTAGAATGGAGGATATAAAAAAGATATCGCCTAAATTTATAGAGTATTTAAAGCAACATTCTTCAAAAACATATATACCTAATTTAGACCATACACAAAAGTTAAAAGATATGGATTTGAAACCAAAAACAAAAGCTTTGATGTGTTTAATATATAGGGACTATTTTTGTTGTGATGAAAATCAAAAGAAAGAATATAATAAAAAAATTTTTCAAGCTGAATTAGAGTATCAAAAGGAATTACAAGAAAAATACAATTCAGATAATTTATTTAAAAATAAAACATTAAAATAACCAAAATTAATGCAAACAACAACACTTATGGAAAATAAAAAGCAAAATGTTTTTCAAAAAATATTACATATATTTTTTAAATTATAAAAAAATTTATTATAAAATTGCAACAAATATTAATTAGAAGACTTAATGAATTAAATGAAAAGTGAAAATAATTTTATATAAAACAAGGGGAAAATAGATGTGATTTACAAGAATTTATCCCCTTGTTTTTTCAATAGTTTATTATTGAAAAATGGCTAAAAATACTACTTTAATAAGAAATTTTGTTAAAAACAGATTTTGATAAATTATCCAAAATGTGTTATAGTCAAAAATTCATTAAACTATTGATTTTTAGTAAAGTAGAAAGTATAATAACAGTAACAAAAATCAAAGAAAATGTTTTACAATTCAATTTTAGGCTGATACTTCTCAAGCCACATATTCACATGACAAAGATATGCCATTAATTGTGGACCAGTCGTAGAGTGTCAGTAAACGGTACGCGTGGAAAGTACTGAAAATAAGCATTTTTTAAAAGTGTAATTACCTATTTTTAAAAAGGTAGTAAAAAAGTGATAAAATATATGGCAAATTTTTATTAAAAATGCATTGACATAAAAGAACAAATGTTTTAAAATGATATCACAATAATATCATATAAATTAGTAAAATAAATATACCAATAAACGAACTAAAAGATAATCTTAATATGCTATTATGAGTATTTATATGGAAGTGATATTCATGGAATTTGAAAAAACAAAATTAATTGAATTAAAAGAAAAATTTGATTCTATTATTAATACAGAAGAAAAAGGAAATATAGAATTTTGGTACGCTAGAGATTTGCAAATTAGACTTGGTTATAAAAGATGGGAAAATTTTATTGAGGTAATAAAAAAGGCAATTCAATCATGTGAAAATGCTGAAATACCAAAGGAAAATCATTTTCGTGAGATTACGAAAATGATAAGTTTAGCTAAAGGAGCTAAAAGAGAAGTAGAAGACTATATGCTTACAAGATATGCTTGTTATTTAATTGCCCAAAATGGTGATTCTAAAAAAGAAGAAATAGCATTTGCACAAACATATTTTGCAGTTCAAACTAGAAAACAAGAAATAATTGAAGACAGAATAAAATTGATGAACCGATTAGAAGCAAGAGAAAAACTAAAAGAATCAGAAAAACAATTATCAAAAAATATCTATGAAAGAGGAGTAGATGATTTAGGATTTGCAAGAATTCGTTCAAAAGGAGATTCAGCTTTATTTGGAGGATTAAATACTATGCAAATGAAAGCAAAATATGGAGTAAAAGAAAATAGACCACTTGCAGATTTCTTACCAACACTTACAATAGCAGCAAAAAATTTAGCAACTGAGATGACAAATTATAATGTAACTGAAAAAGATATGTATGGAGAAAAAAGCATAACAGATGAACATATAGATAATAATTTGAGTGTAAGGAAAATGTTAAATAAAAGAGGAATAAAGCCAGAAAATTTAAAACCAGCAGAGGATTTAAAAAAACTAGAAAGAAGAGTGAAATCAGAAAATAAAAAAATAGCAAATAGTAATAAATTACCCAATAAATGAAAATATTTAGGATGTGATATTAATGGGAAAAGAAAACAAAGAAAATTTAGAAGTAAGTAGTTTAGAAAAATACCAAAAAGAAATCTTTTTAAATAAATTAGAAGAAAGTCAAAAGGAATATGAAAAAGGTAAAATTCATAGTGCTAGAATTGTTTTTAAAGAGTTAAAAGAAAAATATATAAAATAAGAGGAGAAATGATAAAAATGAATAATAAGAAACAATTGGAATTATATGAAAATTTAAACGAACAAAATAGTTTAAGAGAAGTGCAAAAATATATAAATCAAGTTAATGAAATAAGAGGTTTTAATAATCAAGAAGTTACAAAAACAATGCTATTATTAACAGAAGAAGTAGGAGAGTTAGCAAAAGCAATTAGAAAAAATGCAACAGATATGAAAACTGATATTAAGAAGCAGTTTAATTATGACACAATAGAAAGTGAAGTTGCAGATGTATTTTATGTATTAAATTGTGTTTGTAATAAATTAGATATTGATATATTCAATTGTATCAAAGAAAAAGAATGTAAAAATATAGATAGAGTTTGGAATTAAGTATTGTTAGTAATTATCCCCTGGCTTAGTCAGAAGCTTACAAACAGTGAAAAACTTGAAGTCACAATCTGTGACCTCAAGTTTATAAGTAGTATAGTAGCTACAATTCAATTTTAGGCTGATACCTTTCAAGCCACATATTAACCTGACAAAGGTATGCCATTAATTGTGGACCAGTCGTAGAGTGTCAGTAAACGGTTCGCGTGGAAAGTACTAAAAAATAAGCATTTTTTAAAAGTGTAATTACCTATTTTTAAAAAAGTAGTGAAAAAGCAATAAAATATATGGCGAATTATATAAGAAATTTATTAACTTAAAGAGAATAAAATGCTTTTCTGTGAAATGCTTGATAAATTAGCAAAAAAAGTGTAAAATATCTTTAAGTGTTATGGGAGGAAGAATAATGATTAAAGATAATTTAATAGAAGTACTTCATGAAATGGAAGAAGTAACAAAGCTATTTAAACTTGACCCATTTGATATTTACATTATTGGTGGAGGAGCATGCATATTAGGCGAATATACAACAAGAGCAACACTAGATATAGATTTTGTTGATTTAGGATATCCAGCAAAATACGGAAAAGTATTTGTACTATTAAGAGATTATGATATGTTAGAATATCAAAGTACAATATTATCTCCAACTTATAAAGAAAGAGCAGTAAAATTAGAAGCATTCAAATATATCAATGTATATATTCTTTCAAAAGAAGATATTGCAGTAAGTAAAATTATAAGACTTGCGGAGAAAGATATAGAAGATTTGAATCAAATAATACCTAACTGTAATAAGGAACTGTTAAATAGTATTATAGAAGAAATTTTAAATAGAGAGGACTTGTTTGAAAGTAAAAAGACGGAGTTTGAGAAAAAGTTAAAAATATTTAAGGAGAAATATAATGTATAGAGTTTTTTGTGAAAGTTATCAAAATTTTATAAATTCATTTGATGAAAACAATTATAGGCTAGAAATATCTAAGCCACTAGAATTAATAACTGATATTAATAAATATACACAAGAGGAAAATAAACAGAGTGAATTATATAAAAAAGTATGTGATTTGATTTATTTTATGAAAGAAAATGTTGAGAGATTTCCAAAATTAAAAGCATTTTTATGGACTTTAAGTTCAAGAAATATGAATGGCAAAAAGTATAATATAGTAAAAGTAGAAGAACTAGAAGAACAGACTAAATTAATAAATTCGTTTTTGAAATTAGCTTATTGGTATTAGAGGAGAATTAAGGATATGAATAGTAAAATTTGTGCAGTAATATTTGATATGGATGGAACTATGATAGATACAGAGAAAATAAAAGAAAACGGATGGAAGTATGCAGGAGAGTGTCAAAATATCATAATAGATGATAAGATATTATCTGAAATGAGAGGAACCAATAAAGAATATTGTAAAGAATTTATAAATAAAAAATTTAAAAACATTAATTTTGAAAAGTTATATAATGATAGAAAGGAATTTATAGAGAAATATATAAATATTAATGGAATAAAAATGAAAAAAGGATTAATGGAAATACTTCAATTTTTAAAAAGTAATAATTACAAAATAGCTGTAGCAAGTTCTTCAGAAAAAGAAACTATTAGAAAATACTTAGCAAAAATTAATGTATTAGACTTTTTTAATGTTATAGTTGCAGGAGATATGATAGAGAATGGAAAGCCAAATCCGGAAATTTATTTAAAAGCTGTAGAAAAATTAAATCTCTCTACAGAACAATGTATTGGTATAGAAGATAGCAATAGTGGTATATTATCTGTTTATCGAGCAGGATTAAAGCCTATCATGATACCAGATCTAGAACAACCAAAAGAAGAAGTAAAAAATATATTATATGCAAAATTAAATTCATTAGAAGAGATAATAGAAATATTACAAAAATAGAAAACTTGAAATCACAATTTGTGATTTCAAGTTTTACTAATACTAAAGTTTTATAGTTCAATCTTAGGCTGATATTTTTCAAGCCACATATTCACCTGACAAAGGTAAGCCATAAGTTGAGGTCCTGTCATCAATTGCCCAAACCAAGGTCTAGTAAAAGCAGATCCATTAGTATTCAATATATCTAAAATATAATCACGATTAAGCAAAGAATTAATAGGAGCATTTGAGTCTTTCATGATATCAGAAAGCATATTTTTTACCTTTGATAAGTAAGTAGGATTATGAGTTTTAGGATATGGAGATTTCTTTCTATTAATAATTTCATCTGGAAGAAAGTCTTTACAAACATATCTAAGCAAGCCTTTTTCACGACCATTTAGAGCCTTCATTTCCCAAGGAATATTCCATACATATTGAGCTAAACGGTAATCACAAAAAGGTACACGAAGTTCAAATCCATTATACATAGCCATTCTATCCGATCTATCTAAAAGAGTTTGCATAAACCAATTTAAAGTCAGATGAGAAATTTTTCTTTTTTCAGTTGTTTCTCTCGAATCGCAATCTAGAATTTCTACATCATTTAAACTTTCCTTATATCTAAAGTCAATATATTCTTTCAGATTAACTTTTTTATTAATATCTAGATTTAATAATTTTTGTCTTTCATCTATAGCAATTGACCAAGGAAAAGTACCACTGTTTAAAGCATCTTCACGGAAAAACCAAGGATATCCTCCGAAAATCTCATCTGCACATTCACCAGTCAAGCTAACAGTCATATCATTTTTTACATTTTTGCAAAATAAAAGTAAAGAAGAGTCAATATCAGCCATACCAGGCATATCGCGAGCAAGCATTGCATCTTCTAAATAAGAGGCTAGTTCAGGTGTATCGATTACAATTTGATGATGATTTGTATGAAGATTTCTATTCATTAATTCTATATAATAGTTGTCAGAATTAGGTTGAAAGTCACTTTTTACAAAGTTTTTATCATTATCTACATAATCTATAGAATAAGTATCTAAAGGTGGAAGCCCTTCTTTTTTACAATAATCTGAAGCAAATTTTGTAATTATACTAGAATCTAGACCTCCTGATAAAAAAGTGCATAAAGGAACATCTGAAACAAGTTGACGTGTAATTGCATCCTCTAATAAATATTTCAAATTTTCACAAGTCTCTTCAAAAGTATCCTTATGTTCTTCTGATTTTAATTTCCAATATCTTTTTATATGAAGACCAGAAGTATTATAAACTGCAAAATGTGCAGGCTTTAATTCAAAAATATTTTTAAAAACTGTTGTACCAGATGTATGACTAGGTCCAATACCAAATAATTCTGAAATTCCTTGTGAGTCTATAACCTTTTCAACTCCATTATATTCAAATAGACCTTTAATTTCTGAAGAAAAAATGAGGGTATTTTCTAGTTGAGTATAAAACAAAGGTTTAATACCAAAATGGTCACGAGCTAAAAATAATTCTTGGGTTTTACTATTCCAAATAGCAAAAGCAAAGATACCATTTAAATGATTAACAACATCTTTTCCATAATAAATATAACTTTTTAATAAAATTTCTGTATCACAATGACCTTTGAAGGTAAAGTCATTTTGTTTTAAGGTATTACGTAATTCCTTAGTATTATAAATTTGACCATTGTATACAATTGCATATTCACCATAGGAATAAGTTTCAACCATAGGTTGTTTTCCGTCCTTTAGGATCAATTACAATTAATCTTTTATGACCTAATGCAACATGTTCTTTTATGTAATATCCTTGTTCATCAGGTCCCCTTTTTGATAAGGTTTTATTCATATTTTCCAATATATTTTTTTTGTTTGATATATCTTTTTTGTAATCAACAAATCCAACAAAACCACACATAATTTACCTCCATAAATATTATTCTTCTTATTATTTAAATATATGTAATCTTTATTAAAATTGTTAAATGATAAAAAGATGATTTTATTATAAAATATTTTATTTAGATAAGTTTAAAGAATACAGTTTAAAAATAGTTTATTTATTGTAAGGCAATCGCTTAAAGTTTTAATTATTTATTTGTTAATATTTATTTAATTAAAAATAGCGCTAGAAGGATTATAATTATTTATTTTTGAGTGACTCCAGGGTAACCGTTCCAAAATTCTTAGAAAAGTTAGAAAACTTTTCTATAGAATTTTGAGAATGGGGCAACGAAAACAATAAATAATTATAATTCTTTGGGAGCGAGTAGATTTTATAAATACAAACAAATAAATAATTAAAACTTTAAGCGATTGCTATATATTTATTGATTTTAGTAAAAATATATAGTAAACTAATAATCAGAATAATAAATGGGGGATTAAAATGAAAATAAAAAATGTAGTAAAACATTTTATATTGATTACACATCATAAATGGGTAGTATTTAAGCTATGTTGTAGAGTAGGAGAGCCATGGCGAGGTTTTTGGCATGATATTTCTAAATATTCACCAACAGAATTTTGGGAAAGTGCAAAATACTATGTAGGAACATATTCACCTATAACAGAAGCCAAAAGAGACAAAGGCTACTCGGAAGCATGGTTACATCATAAAGGAAGAAATAAACATCATGCAGAATATTGGATAGATAAAAGAGCTCCTAATCCCACACCACTTATTCCATATAAATATGCTGTTGAGATGATTTGCGACAAATTGGCTGCTGGTATAATATATGAAGGGAAAAAGTGGACTAAAGAGTTTGAATTACAATATTGGAATAACGAAAAAGAAAAAATTAAAGTAAATAAAAGTATAGAAAATTTTATAACAGAAGTTTTAGAACAAGTAGCTCAAAATGGTATTAAGAGAACCTTAAAAAAGAAAAATATTAAAGAATTATATGAAAAGAACTGTAACCAACTATTGACAAAAGAGTAAAATACTTGTATAATCGTATAGTGATGAAAATAATGAAAAAATAGAAAAAGATATAAAAAAATATATCTAAAGCAAGGAGGGATTTAAATGGCACAACCAAAAAGAAGATGGTCAAAAGCAAGAACACACTCAAAAAGATCAACATGGAAAAAAGAAAATCCAACATACACAAGTTGTCCACATTGTCATGAACCAATAATGCCACATAGAGTTTGCAAAAATTGTGGATATTATGATGGAAAAGAAGTAATAGCTAAAAAAGAAACTGAAAATGTATAAAAAAAGTAGTATTCAAAGGGAGAACTGAAATAAGGATAAAAATATTCTTATTTAGTTCTTCCTTATTTATTCAACTTTTCAGTTACCCTACATCACACTAAGAAATAATAAAAATTCTTAAAAATTTCTAAATTTCTTGAAAAAGTAGTAAAAAATATGGTATATTAATAAAAAAAAAAGAAGGTAGAAAATGATGCTAGAGAAATTTTTAAAAAAATCAGGTTGGACAGACATAATATTATCACTAATATTTATTCTATTTGGAACAATGTTAATTGCGAATCCAAATGCAATAGTAGCTTTTATTGCAAATATATTAGGGTTAATTTTCATAATATTTGGGGTATTAAAATTAATAGAATATTTCAATTCAGATAGAACAAATAGATATATGTTAGCTATAGGAATAGTAGCAATTATTGCAGGAATAGTGATAATGAATTGTGCAGATATAATCTTATCAATATTTAGAATAGTAATTGCAATATGGATAATATATAGTGGAATAATGAACTTACAAACTGCTATAGTATGGAAAGATTATCAATCAAGATTATGGTTAGCAACAGTAATATTATCAATAGCAATTATTAGTGCAGGAATTTTTATTTTAATTAATAGTGGTGCAATACTACAAACAATAGGAATAGTAATATTAACCTATTCAATAATAAATATAATAGAAAATATAATTTTTATAAAGAAAGTAGACAATTATTTAAAATAACAAAAAATTTAATTAATAAAAGCATAATAAAATAAAAATAGAAGATTTTGTCATAAAGTTTTTTGATTTCGACAAAACTTCTATTTTTTTGCTCTTGGAAAAAAATGGAAATGATATTATAATACAAAAAGAAAAACTAAAAGGAGGAAAAAATGGAAACAAAATTTTATGAAAAGGACAAGCTTCTAGTTTTTAAAATTACAGATGAAATTGATGATTATAGTGTACAAAAGATAAGGGGGAAAGCAGATTATGAAATTGAAAGATATATGCCTAAAAAAGTTATATTTGATTTTGATAGTGTTACTTTCATGGATAGTGCGGGTATAGGTCTAATTATAGGTAGGTACAAATTTGCAAACATGTTAGGAGCAAAATTAGAAGTAAGTAACCTAACACAAAGTGTACAAAAAATCTTTGAGATGAGTGGACTATTAAGACTAATACCTATAGCACAAATTAGCGAATAAATATTTAGTAAAAGTATCAAGAAAGGTTTATGGGTAACCTTTAAAAAACCTAAATATATTATACAAGGATGAAAAATGAAAGAAGTTTTTGAAAATGAAATGAAATTAGAATTTATAAGTAAATCTGTGAATGAAGCTTTTGCAAGAATATCAATAGCAGCTTTTGCTTCACAACTAGATCCAACAATAGAGGAATTAGCAGATATTAAAACAGCGGTTTCAGAGGCTGTTACAAATTGTATCATACATGGATATGAAGACAAACAAGGAATAGTAAAAATAATTTCAAAAATAAAAGAAAATAAAATAATAATAGAAATTTCTGACCAAGGAAAAGGAATAGAGAATATAGATGTAGCAAAAGAACCATTATATACAACAAAGCCTAATTTAGAAAGATCAGGAATGGGATTTACAATAATGGAAAGTTTTATGGATAAAATACAAATTGAATCTATTGTAGGATTGGGAACAAAAATAACAATGGAAAAAGAAATAAAAATAAAAGAAGATAACGAAAAAGAAGAATTTGAAACAATATTAAATAAATAGAAGTGGGTGAAATATGTACGAAAATGATATAAATTCTATAAAAAAAGCCCAAGCACGGAGATAAAGAAGAATTAGAAAAATTAATTCAAAATAATAATGGATTAATATGGAGTATTGTAAGAAGATTTAATGGAAGAGGATATGAATTAGAAGATTTATACCAAATTGGATGTATGGGTTTTATTAAATCAATAAAAAGATTTAATACAAATTATGAAGTAAAATTATCAACATATGCAGTACCATATATGATAGGTGAAATAAAAAGATTTATAAGAGATGATGGACCAATAAAAGTAAGTAGAAGTATAAAAGAACTAGGAATAAAAATAAAAGAATTACAAAAAGAATATATAATAAAAAAAGGAAGAGAAATTACAATTGAAGAAATTACAAAAGAATTAAAAGTTGAAAAAGAAGATATAGCTCTAGCCTTAGAAGCAACAAATCATGTTGAATCAATAGAAAATGCAAGTTATACAAACGAAAAAAGTGGAACAAAAATTAGTTTAATTGAGCAAATTGCAACAGGAAAAGATGAAGAAGAACTAATAACAAATAAATTAACAGTAAAACAATTAATTAATGGACTAGAACAAAGAGAAAAAGAAGTTATTATGCTAAGATTTTATAAAGAAAAGACACAGTCACAAGTTGCAAAAATACTTGGAATAACTCAAGTACAAGTATCAAGAATAGAACGAAAAATTTTGAATAATATGAAATTACAATTAAGTTCATAAAAATAAATAAAAGAAGGTTATTATATGAAAAAAATACTTATTTATTTTTTTTCCTTTGTTTTCATATGTTTTATATTACCAGCACTTTTAACCAAAAGAGATATAACAACCTCAGTACAGGAGACCAATAATTCAGTTCAGGAAGATAGTAATACAGAAGTTAAAGAAGAACAAAATAATTCAAATACTGAAAATGAAAAATATGAGTATAAAAATTATGGTACAATTAACTTGCTAAATCATAAAACAGGAGAAGTTAAACAAGTTCAAATAGATGAATATTTATGTAATGTAGTATCAGCTGAAATGCCTGCTGACTTTGAATTAGAAGCACTTAAAGCACAAGCAATTGTTGCAAGAACTTATACTGTCTATAAAATTCAAAATAAAAAACATAGTAATGCAGATATATGTGATGATTCAACATGTTGCCAAGCATGGGTTTCTAAAGAAGATAGACTTGCTAGGTGGGAAGAAGCAAAAAGAGAAAGTAATTGGCAAAAGATAGAACAAAGTGTAAAAGAAACACAAGGAAAAATTGTTACTTATGAGAATAAACCAATAAATGCTTTTTTTCATGCAAATAGTGGTGGAACTACAGAATTACCAGTAAATGTATGGGGAGGTTCAGGTCTTCCGTATTTACAAGTTGTACAAACTTCTGGTGAAGAGGGATACAATCAGTATAGTTCAGAGGTCGTTTTAACTAGACAAGATTTATTAAATAAATTAAAACAAAAATATTCAGATATTAAAATAAACTTTGAGAAAGATGAAGAAGTAAAAATCTTAGAATATACAGATAGTGGTAGAGTAAAAACAATAAGGTTTGGAAATCATGAATTATCAGGTGTAGAAACAAGAACTTTATTATCTTTAAAATCAACCAATTTTGAAATAAAAAAAGAAAATGAAAATATAAAATTTTCAGTAAAAGGATATGGTCATGGCGTTGGTATGAGTCAAACAGGTGCAGATACTATGGCAAAACAAGGAAGCAATTGTGAAGAAATTATTAAGCATTTTTATGTTGGTGTTGAAATAAAAGATATAAATTCGTTATAAATGTATAATCTTCTAAAAAAAGGAAATACTTCTAATAATTAAGTATTAAAGGAGGATTATATGAGAAGAGATGCAAGAAAAAATAACAAATCAGTAAATGATAAAATAATTAGGTATAGTGCAATAGGAGTATTGTTTTTAGTTATTATTATTGTTGCATTATTAAGCCTTAATAAAAATGATAATAGTAAGGATGAAACTAGGTCACTAGAAGATATGGCTAAAATTACTGGAAATTATACAGAAAATTCAGAAAGTGCTAGTACAGAAATTGGTAAATCTGTAGAAGAATCTAAGAAAGAAATATCAAATAATTCAGTTAATGAAACTAATAAGGTTACTACTAAAAATAATACAACTAAGGTAACATCTAATAATTCATCAAACACAACTAATAATACAAAAAGTGTAGTAAAAACGAATTCGGCAAAAAATAATGCTACTACAACAAAAACTAATGCAGATACTACTAAAAAGACAGAAACTCCTAAAAAGGAGTTAAGTTTCCAAAAGCCTGTTGATGGAGAAGTGTTTAGAGAATTTGCAAAAGAGAATCTTATTTATTCAGAAACTTTAAAAGAATGGACAACTCATACTGGTATTGATATAAAAGCTGATAAAACTACAGTAGTTAAGTCTTCTGAAGCAGGAACTGTTAAATCTATTAAGAATGACCCAAGATATGGTCTTACTGTTGTAATTGAACATGATGATGGTTTCCAATCTGTATATGCTAATCTTTTAACTTCCGAGTTTGTTGTTGAAGGTGAAAAGGTAGAAAAAGGACAAAGTATAGGAACTGTAGGTAATACAGGTGTGTTTGAAAGTGCAGATGAACCTCATTTACATTTTGAAATACTTAAAGATTCTATTCAAGTAGATCCAAAGGTTTATATTAAATAAAAAAGACTAAAAGTATTGATTTTATTATCAATATTTTTAGTTTTTTCTTTCCTATTATAGTGAATATCTTTATTAACTAATATATTTTGTCATTAAATCTGATATATATATTTATAACTAATAGCATTATAATAATTATATTTTATTACTTTGCTTAAAAAACCTTCTATATATTCTTTATTATATTTTGAATCTTGTAAATCAATTAAATAACAATTATTAAAATTGTTTTTACATAAGATTGAATGGTAACATTATTTTAAGTAAATAATATAAATATAAAAAACAAAAAATGGTTGAAATATGTCGAGAACATATGATATAATCTAACATGTTAAAAAAGGGAGGAATTTAAATGAAAAAAGATTTGAGAAAAACAAAAATAGTTGGAACAATAGGACCAGCAAGTGAAAACAAATTAGAAGAATTATTTAATGCTGGATTAAACGTAACAAGAATTAATTATTCTCATGGAAGTTGGGATGAACAAGCAGAAAAAACAGAAACAGTATTAAGATTAAGAGAAGAATTAGACATACCAGTATCACTATTACTAGACATGCAAGGACCTGAAATTAGAACAGGAATGCTAGTAACAGGAAAAAATGAAAAAATCACATTAGAAGATGGACAAAAATTTACATTTGTAAATGAAGATATATTAGGAGATAAAGAAAAAGTATCAATATCTTACAAAGAATTATATAAAGACCTAAAAGTAGGGGCAAAAGTACTAATTGATGATGGAGCAATAGAATTAGTTGTAGATGAAATAGTAGGAAAAGATATAGTTTGTACAGTAGTTCATGGAAATGGTTTAGGAAGCAGAAAAACAGTAAACTTACCAGGAACACCAGTAAGATTACCAGCTTTAAAAGAAAAAGACATAGCAGATTTAAAAACAGCTTGTGAACACAATTACGATTATGTAGCAATGTCTTTTACAAGAAACAAAGATGACATAGAACAAGTAAGAAAAGTATTAGACGAAAATGGTGGAAAAGACATAAAAATTATAACAAAAGTAGAAAATGTTGAAGGTCTAGAAAACATGGAAGAAATTGTAGAAGCAGCAGATGTTCAAATGATAGCTCGTGGAGATATGGCAACAGAAACAGACTTTACAGAACCACCAGTAATGCAAAAAAGATTTATTAAATTATCAAACAAAGCAAATAAACCAGCAATTACTGCTACACAAATGTTAGAATCAATGACACACAATCCATTACCAACAAGAGCAGAAGCAAGCGATGTTGCAAATGCTATATATGATAGAACAAGTGCAATAATGTTATCAGGTGAGTGTGCAATGGGAGATTATCCAGTAGAATGTGTAGAAACAATGGTTAAAATAGCAAAAAGAGTTGAAGGAGATATTGATTATTGGAAAAAATTCAAAGAGAATGAAAATATTGATATGTCTAGCTTAGAAACAAAGATTGCTTATTCAACATGCGTAATGGCTATGAATATGCAAGCAGATGCAATTGTTTGTTACACAAATTCAGGAGATTCTGCAAGAAGATTATCTGGATTAGGTGCTGGTTGCCCAATCTTAGCAGTTACAGATAATAAAAGAACTTATAACCAATTAGCAATAGTTTGGAATGTTACACCAATTTATGTTGAAAAACAAGAAAGTAATGATAAGACATTAGAAGCAGGTATAGAAAAATTAAAACAAAAAGAAATTTTAGAAAAAGGCGATATGATTGTTATTTCAGGTGGAGCGAAAATGCTTGATACAGCAGAAGAAAGTAGAATTATTGGTGGAATAGCAAAAATTTAGTTTTAATAAGATAGATGAATAATTTACATCTATCTTATTTTTACTTAACTGTAACCCTATAAGTTTTAATAACTAAGTTCAAGTTTCGACTTTTTGTAAGTAAAGGTTATAATTCAATAAATAGCTATTTACCTAAGACCTACAAATCTTGATTTTTTAGTAGGAATTTATTTTATATAAGTGAAGAAAATATCTAAAATATTTATGAAAATTCGAATACAACTGGAAAATATTTAGAAATTATTATCATATAAAATATCGGGATTTTTCTTTAAATCCGTAAAGCTGATAAACAAAACGTCAAAGGGCGCGCCGGAAAGAGCCTCTATCACTCCTGCATAGGAGTAATTTTTCTTAAAGTAAATGGCGTGATGCACCATATGGCAGCCCCATGCGCGCATTTTGCCCCAGCAGTTCAGCACAGCCACCTTTTTTACGCAGTAGGGTACGCAGCCTTTGATGTTATCGTACAGTTCCCGGAACTCATTGCAGACGGATTCCACATAGTCCACAAATTCAGGGAAATCCAACGTAAGCTTTAAGTAACCGCCATAGCCGATGCGGTCGATAGGCTTGCGGAGGATGGCGCGCCGGGCAGTCACCCAGTTGACCTTT